>JBDRNG010000026.1:0-10511 GCA_043811275.1 Candidatus Falkowiibacteriota bacterium
GCCATAAATGATTTATATCGGAATGAACTAAGGTTATTTAATAACTTCTTTCGGCCAGTGATGAAAATAATTAGCAAGGAAAAAATTAATAACTCAGTTTGCCGTAAAAAATATGATATTGCCAAAACTCCGTATCAGCGATTATTGGAATCAAAGCAAGTAAGCCGAAAACAAAAACAGGAATTAACCAAAATATATTTTGCTTTAAATCCAGTAAAATTGAAAAGTATTATTGATCAGAAAACTAAAAAAATTAGAGCGATGAAACAAAAAAATACAGAAACGCAAAGTTACAAATTAAATGTCCCAATAAGGCGGGATAAAGTTACATTTTTAAATGACTAAATGCGTTTTATCTTATCCCAAACCCGAAAAGTATCCCCTGCCCCCATCAAAACGACAACATCATTTTTAGTAACATTTTTTTTTAAATAAGAAGCGCATTTTTTTATTGATGAAATGTATTTAATTTTATTTTTTTCTGAATTCCGGGTCTTCGCTTCGCTACGCTCGGAATGACAAATATTGTTAATTTTTTCAACCAACTCCTTACTTATCTCATAAGTCTTGTTTTCTCGGGCAGATGCGTAAGTTGGTAAAATTAAAATTTCATCTGCGTCAACAAAACTTTTAGCAAAGTCATTAAGCAATGCTTTAGTGCGGGTAAACATATGGGGCATAAAAACGCAGATAATATTTTTGCTTGGATAGATTTGTTTAATAGCTTTAAGCGTGGTTTTAATTTCAGTTGGATGATGGCCATAGTCATCTATAAAAAGCGCTCCGTTATGTTTACCTAATTTTTCCAGACGCCGAGCAGTGCCTTTGAATTTAGCTAATGCTTTTTTAATTTTTGCTAAGGGAATTTTTAATTCCAAACAAGTCGCAATTACCGCTACCGCATTTTGCACATTATGCTCCCCTACTAACTGCATTTTAAATTCACTGAGATTTTTTTTATCTTTGTGTAATTGAAAATATTGATAATCATTTGTCATTGTGAGGGCGTAGCCCGTGGCAATCCCGTGAGTGTTGAAATTTTCGCGGGATTGCTTCACTTCGTTCGCAATGACAGTGTATTTAATTACTTTACACTTACAATTTTTAACAGCTTTAACCGTGTTTTTATCACTCATATTTGCTACCACAAAACCATTCTTTGGAATTCGTTTTACAAAATCTGCAAAAACTTTTCTGTATGATGCTGGTGTTTTAAAATACTCCGGATGATCATAATCAATGTTGTTAAGCAGAACAGCGTGTGGTTGATAGTATTTTAGTTTATTTTGATATTCATCTGCTTCAATAACCATAATATCGCTTTTACCAACAATAGCATTACCTTTAAATTGTGGCACAGCTGAACCGATTTCTACGGTTGGCTTTAACCCTGCTTCCTGTAAAACAAAACCTAACAAAGCAGAAGTAGTTGTTTTTCCATGCGAACCGCAAACAGCAATATTTTTTTGATAACCATTAAAAATTTCCGCTAAAGCTTCAGCTTGCAACATAATTGGAATTTTACGTTTAGCAACTTCTTTCATTTCCACGTTGTTGTTTAACCGAAAGGCGCTAGAGTGAATTACTAAATCAGTATTGGCAGGAATATTTTTTTTATTAAAACCATTGTGAAATTTTATTTTATTCCGCTGTAAAACTTTATCAGTAAAAAAAGTTTCTTTAATATCAGAACCACTAACAACATAACCTGTTTTTTTCAGGATTTGAGCAATCGGCGTCATGCCCACGCCTTTAATGCCGATCATGTATATATATTTCGCTTGTTTTAATTTCATGTTATAATAATTAAGGATACTGTATTACGTCTTAAATTAAGAGGAGGTGGTATGTATAAGAAGAGTGCGTTATTAAAATTATCGAAGCATTAACCTCCATAGTTTGACGGAAAAAGTTCTTTGGGACGGAATAACCCTATTCCGTCTCCTTTTTTTATTATTTTTTAGTTTAACATAGAACTGGAAATAAAAAAGCCTGCTTAAAAAGTAAAGCAGGCTAGGTATAGATTATCAGGTTTTTATTATTTTAGCAAGTTCTTGACTAGCACCTGTTTTTAATACTTTTTTAATGTTTTTACTTAGCAGTTTTTGCAGTTTTTCATCATCTAATAAATTTTTCAGATGATTTATGAAAAAAGTTTTTTCTAAGACTGGTTGATCTAGGACAATGGCGGCGCTGTATTCTTCAAAAATACGCGCGTTATACTCCTGATGACCAGGCAGATAAATTAAAATAGATGGTTTCCCTAAATATGACAGTTCAGCTAAAGTGGACATGCCACAACGGGAAACTACTACATCTGCCTGCTGATATGCTTCAGCCATTTGATTAAAATTTAAAAAATCATATTGATAATAATTGGCTATGCTTACTGGGATATTGTCAGGTTGCTTGCCTTTACCGGTGACGTGAATAATTTGGCAGAATTTTATCAGATCTTCTAGACTATCAGCTACTAATTTATTAATAAACATTGAGCCTGTTCCTCCGCCTAAAATCAGGACAACCGGTAAATCTGATTTTAGATTAAATGATTTTTGTTTTTGTTTCGTAAGAACAGGGCACCCCAAGCCATTCGGCGGGGTAAACTGCCCTGTTCCTACACGAGTAGGGTTTCCAATCCACTTCGCTTTCTTACCATAATCTCGCAATGATTTTTCAAAAGCAACTGTAATAACTTTAGCGAACGGCGCCATTAATTTATTAGCTAATCCTGACTGGGCGTCTTGCTGATGAATTAAAATTTTTCGGCCTAACAGCCAACCAGCCCAAACAACCGGCACGCTAACAAAACCACCAGCGGAAATAATCCAGCGGGGACGAAAAGCTAAGATAATAAATAAAGATTGAATAAAACCGACAATAATCCAAAGCGGCGCCAAAAATGTGCGCAAAGAAAAATAACGACGGAATTTAGTAGAAACTATAGATTTAAACTTTATCCTGTTAAATTGTTTTGCAGGTAAAACATCGGTTTCACTGAATTTAACAGGATGAATGCTTTCTGCCTTAATCATTTCTCGCTCTGGTCCTTTTCTAGTCCCAATCCATAAGTATTTATATTTTTTTTGCCCAAGTTTATCTGTAATAGCAAGCAAAGGTGCTACTGATCCACCAGTGCCACCACCTGTTAGTAAGATTTTGGTTTTTTTGTTATACATATTACCCTCGCCCCCAACCCCCTCTCCCGCGGGGCGAGGGGGCTTCCTTTGCCTCATGAAAGAAAAAAATTTAGGGTTATTTATTTTTTAAAATTTTGGATTTGTTTGCTATTTAATTTTTTATAATAAAAACAATTTAGCAATTTAACAATGTAACATCGATACTCGCGAGATTGCTTCGTCGTCCTCCACTACGCTCTGGACTCTTCACAATGACATAGTTTAACGTGTTTGTTTCGAAATATTAATAAGTATTCCCGCGGCCGCTAAATTAGCAATCATAGCCGAACCGCCATGGCTAATAAAAGGAAGAGGAACGCCGGTCATTGGCAATAGATTTACCATTCCTGCTATATTAATAAATGCCTGAACAGTCAGCCATGAAACAACACCAATAGCTATAATTTTACCATACATATCAGGAGCATTTTTGGCAATTAAGTACCCGCGATAAAACAAAAAAACAAAAAGAATAATTAAGGCAACAACTATAATAAAACCCATTTCTTCGGCAATAATCGGAAAAATAGCATCTCCATGCACTTCAGGGAGGTAGAGAAATTTTTGTCTTGAATTTCCAAATCCCCTGCCTAAAAATCCGCCAGAGCCGATAGCGATTAACGCTTGATTAACTTGATAACAATAAAAGTCAGGGCTAAAAGATGAATCAAAAAAACAACGAAAGCGATTTAGCTGATAAGGATATATTTTTAGCATAGTAAATAATCCTATAATCCCTCCAATTATAATATATAAAATATGCCTTATATTTCCTCCTGCTATAAAGTAAGTAGATAATGAAATTATTAAAATAATAAATAATGTGCCAGTATCAGGCTGTAAAAGCATTAACAAACTAATAATAAACAAAACTGCTAAAAAAGGAATTGTTCCATGCTCTAATTTCATTAAATTTGAACCACGGCTTTCCAGCCAAGCCGCTAAATATAAAAGAAAACTTAATTTTACTATTTCTGACGGTTGTAATCCAATGCCTAGTACTGGTATTCTAATCCAACTTTGAGCGCTTCTGTACCCTTTGGGCTCAAACCATGGTAAAAAAACTAATACTAATAAAATAATAGAAAAAATTAATAATGGAACGGCAATATTTTTATAATGATGATAATCAAATCTACTTAAAATATAAAAAAGAAAAAATCCTAAAATTATTCCCACAATTTGACGATTGAAGAAATGATACATGTTTTCATTAAAACGAACATAGGAAATTGCGCTGGAAGCAGAAGATAACATTATTAATCCGAAAACTACAATAGCAATAACTATGCCAATAACAAAATAGTCAGGATGGTGATAATTGGCGTGTTCATGCAATAAACTGCGGAACATTAGTTTTATTCTTTGAAGACGTCGAGTCATGAGCTGTAAGACGTAAGACGTAAGACGTAAGTCTTAAGACTTGAGTCACTTAGATAAATATGAAATAAGCCCATTTAGCATTCTTCCTATTTCTCTTGCTTTCTCCATTAATTCTTTTCCTTGTTCAGCAGTAATGTAGTTTAATTCATAGCTTAAAATAAAATAATATTTTAATTTTTCTAATGAGATATCAGATATTACGTGAAAGTGTTTTTGATCTTTATTTGTTTTTCTTTTACTTCCTTCCATAATATTTGCAACTACTGAAATAGATGCTCGACGCATTTGTGATACTAGGCAATAACGCTCTTCTTTTGGATAATGTTTTGTAATTTTATAAATATCTAATACTAATAAGTGGCTTTTTTGCCATACTTTTAATTTTCTCCATTTTTCCATATTTTGAGTTAGTAAATAAATTTAATCTACATTCCATATCTCGTGTCTTACGACTTACAACTTAAGTCTTACGACTTACCTATCTAATAAGAAGATTATTATTCCAACCACTGCTGTAATTCCGCTAATTAGCCAAAACCGCATGACAATTTTATATTCTGGCCAGCCGATCGCTTCTAAGTGATGATGAATTGGCGCTGATAAAAATACTTTTTTGCCACGTAATTTCTTTGATGTAATTTGAATAAGAAATGACAGCGCTTCAATAACAAATAATAATCCTATAATCGGTAGCAACAGCGCTTGGTTAGTTAGCATGGCAATAATACCCAGAGTTACACCAAGTGACATAGCGCCGGTATCGCCCATATAAAAACGGGCTGGTTTAATATTAAACCAAAGAAAAGCAACTAAAGCGCCGATGATAACTCCGCAAAAAGCTGCTAAATCATATTTGCCCTGCATAAAAGCAATTGTTCCGTAAGCGCCAAAAGCAGTTAATAACGTGCCGCCAGCTAAGCCATCTAAACCATCAATTTCATTTACTGAAAAAGCTGTGGCAACAATAACAAAAATAAAAATTGGAATGTACCACAGACCAATTTGAAAATTTCCTAAGAAAGGAATATGTAATAAATCCCAATCAAGTTTAAAATAAAACCAGAGCGCGCCGACAATAGCGATTAAAGTATAAATCAGTAAACGACGTTTAACTGTTAATCCCCCCTTGCCGTTACTGCGTACATCTAAAAAATCATCAAACAAGCCCACTAAAGCGGCTGCTACTAAAGCTCCTAAAGGCAGTAATGTCTGACTACGAGTTAAAAAATTCATCTGTCTAAAAAAATCTATATCCACAAACTTATTAATGTAAAAGAAAAATAAGCTTAAAATAAGCACGGTTACCCAAATCATTAAGCCACCCATAGTTGGAGTACCAGCTTTATCCTTATGCATTTTACTAAAAATTGGCGTCTTACCAGTATCTCTAATGCTTTTACCCAACTTGTATTTATATAAAAAATGCGTTAATAATGGCGCCCAGGCAATAGCAATAATCGTTGCCAAGGTTGTTAAAAGTAAAATTTTAATTATGATAAATATTTCCATATATTCCCTTACCCTAACCCTCTCCCAAAGGGAGAAGGAATAACACCCCCTCGCCCCCTGGGAGAGAGGGCTGGGGGTGAGGGTGTTACCTAAAGTTAATTAAAATTATTGAGCCTAGGCCCAATAATAAAAAAATGTTAATTAAAATTGTTGAAGCAGTAAAAAGATAAACAAAAAAATTATCTTCCCGTCTAATTAAATATGAAAAAATAGTATTAACAATAATAATAATCAACCCCAACAATGGTATAAAAAATACTTGTTTAGGACCGCCGATTAAACTAATGCCAAAATAAATATTATGATGCAAGGCAATAATCTTTTCTTCAATATTAGCGTTAAAGAAAATACTAGCTATCCAGGCTAAAATATTAATAATTAGCGCGACTATAATAAAGAGCCGAGTTTTGTTGTCATTATATAACTCTAAGATACCGGTTTTAAAATCAGCATTGCGGACGTGGAATAAGGTGGTTAGTTGGTTAAATTTAAATCTCATACATTATATAGTGTAGCAAAATATCTTTAATTTGTCATATTATGCGATTATGTAGATACCTTTTTAAATCTTCAAATTTGACTGCATTTTCTATTTTAAAATCCCCTACTCGAGTTCTAATTAGACCGGCTAAATATCCGCCCACAGACAATTCTGCGCCAATATCACGCGCTAATGCTCTAATATAAACACCAGAGCCAGTTACTACGCGAATTTGTAAATTAGGCCATTTATATTTTAAAATTTCTATTTTTTTTATTTCCACCTCTCTGGTTTTCATTTTTACATCCTCTCCTTTGCGTGTTCGCTTATATGCCTCCTGCCCATTAATTTTAATCGCGCTGTAAATCGGTGGCACTTGTTTTATTTTTCCAATGAACTTTGGTAGGATTTCCTTAATTTTTTGACTTTGGACTTTTTGACTTTGGACTTTTAACTTAATTCCTTCTTCATCGTCAGTCGTACTAGTCATTCCCAATTTAACATCCGCAATATATTCTTTTTCTTTTTGAACAATTTTGTCCAACTGCCTTGTCCCCTCTCTGCCAATTGCTACAATTAAAACACCCTCGGCTAGAGGGTCTAATGTGCCAGCGTGTCCAACCTTCGCGTAGCGTCCGCCTAAATACTTGCCCGCCAGCACTGTTTTACTGTAGGAGGGCGATAGCTTTTGGCGGGGTCGGATAATTCTTTTAATTTCAGTTAGTATCTGATTGGATGTTGGTCCTTTTGGTTTATGAACGGCGAAAATGTTTGGCATATATATTTAAAATCTAAAATTGTTTTAAATCATAAAATCAATCCGTGATAATCCGTTTAATCTGTGTTCTATTGCTATTTATAGCACACGGATGACACGGATTAAATAGATTTGCAAGAATAAAAAATCATTTTACTAAAGCCATCACTACAAAACTAACAACTGTTATCAAAACTAACCACCCCACTGTCCAAAATAACAACTGCGCCCCTTCTTTTTTCTGACCATCAAAATATAAATATATTGGTCGGCCGAAAACCAACAAAGATGTTATTAAGGCAGAAACTATAAACAACATTAACATCATGGCCGGCCCCATAATGTTGGTCATTTTGCCGAATAAATTTTCGCCATTCATCAACAGCCATGAAATAGCTGTGGTATAAACGACTACACCTACACTACTTAGCAAAGCGTGGATGATTAATTTTGGATTTACCATAGGTTTGTTATTTTTTTAAATAATTCTATATTCTATTCTCCCATTTTTACTAGTGTTTGTCAAACAACAAAAATAAAAAGAGAATCCGCAGACTCTCTTGAAAAAAATTAATTTTTATAGTAAGTTTAATAGTAGTTTTTACATTCGGGGATCGTCTAATGGTAGGACGCCTGGTTCTGGTCCAGGTAATTGGGGTTCAAATCCCTGTCCCCGAGCCATGCTTAGCGTGGCTCTACCGCGCTGAGCGCGGGAGCCACTATTGAAAAATCATGAACTCCACCCGCGACTACACTGAGCGTGATGAGCGCGGGAGTCACCTAAAAATAACTCCGCAGAAATGATATAAAAATTAAAGGCAGTCCTCTATCTACGAACTATGCGCGGCCCTCCCAAAGCGGATAAGAAAAAATATTATATTAAAAAAACAATCCCGAGCATTCAGGATTGTTTTTTTATAATAATTTTAGACGTTGCAGTGCAACGTCTCTACGATATATTAATTAATCACCTTCCCACCAAACATATCTAAAACACTTTTAACATCTATATCTTTCCCGCCCAGCTTACTTGGGTGGGTCTTGTCCACATCAGTGCTTTCCTGAACAGATGCAACTGGAGTAGCCGAAGCTTCTACTGGCTCCGCTAACAGTTCAACCGGAACCTCTTCAGTCTTAACATCTAACGTTTCATCTGTAATAGTAGTGTAACTGATAGGTGTTTTAAAAACCTCTAACAATGTTTTTTCAACCAAAGCTTTAATGGTTGGTTGGTCAAGCCGTTCTTTGTGAAATTTATATTTAAAGGCTAAACAGAGTTGTTGATTGGCAATGCGAGGCTCACAGACTCGCATTATAAAAGAAAGGGAATGATTATGTTTTTTAATAGCTAATAACATCTCATTCCAGCTGGATTTAATAGCTTCTAAGTCTATTGATAATTTTTGCGGTGGCGCAGTAGTGGACACTGGTGTTATTGGTATAGCAGAATTAGGCTGTGTTTTTATTGTTTGGGAAGAAACAGGCGTTGATTGCATTTCTATATTTCCAGTATTAGTTACTAAGTCGTTGCATAGTGAAACGGCGGCAATTTCTAAGGGAAGTTGAGCAATGAAACTATTTTTTAATTCTTGTTCAGCTTGTATTAAAGAATTGATTATAGTCACTAACTTATTAGTGCCTATTTTATCCGCTAAAGGTTGCATTTTTTCTTCCATATTAATTCCTAGGTCAGTGGCAAATTTAGTAGCTAATTGCGGGCTGACTGTGAATAATAACATCTTGCGCAGTGTTTCTATAACATCAATCGTGAAATTTTTTAAATCAATGCCTTCGTCAATTAACTTGTTAATTAAACTAACCGCGCCAGCAGCGTCTTTGTTACTTAAAGATTCAATAAGGTCAATCACTGCTTGTAAATGCGATTGCGGAATAACTAATTCAGCTTTTTCTTGAGTAACATCTTTACCGCTAATAGAAATAATTTGGCCAAATAAACTTTCCGCATCCCGCATATGCCCATCGCTATGGCGGGCAATAGTTTCTAAAATATTTTGCTCAACTGTTACTTTTTCTTTTTGACTAATATATTCTAATTTTTTAACAATATCAGCTACCGCAATTCGTTTAAAATCAAAACGTTGACAACGGGAAATAATAGTAGTCGGAAGTTTATGAACTTCAGTGGTCGCTAAAATAAAAATTACTTGTTGAGGCGGTTCTTCTAAAATTTTTAACAAAGCGTTAAAAGCAGAAATAGAAAGCATGTGGACTTCATCAATAATAAAGACCTTGTATTTGTCTCCGCTAATAGCAATGCGCGCGTTAGCGATAATATTTTCTCGAACATTATCAACGCCCGTATGCGAAGCCGCGTCAATTTCCACAATATCTAAACTAGTGCCAACAGTAATTTGTTGACAGGAAATGCAGTCGCTACAAGGTTCTGACTCCCCTTCTTTACGGTTCTCGCAATTTAAAGCTTTAGCTAAAACTCTAGCCATAGTGGTTTTACCAGTACCGCGCGGTCCGCAAAATAAATAGGCATGAGCGACATCTCCAGTCTCAATTTCATTCTGCAAAGTAATCTTAATGTGATTTTGGTTTACTATTTCTGTAAAATTACTTGGTCTATATTTTTGATATAAGGTGGCCATGAATTTATTTATTATTTTAAATTATGATTATATAATATCCGTGTAAATCCCTGTCTGACAGACAGGCGTTTAATTTATGTCATCCGTGTGCTATAAAATAGAACACAGATCTAACTGATAAAACGGATTATTACGGATTAATTTTTGTATTATTTTATGTAGATATATTTTACTTTAGAGTTGCAAAAAAATCAAATGAATAAAAAAAGAGCTCGCAAAGTTTGTTTATTAGACAGACTTTGCGAGCTTTAGTTGTTATAATTATGATGATGGCGATGAAGGCATCAATGTTCCTTTGATTCAATCTTTTCTTTTTTTTGGTTAAAAAGAACCATCGTCAAAATACCTCCTAATTTGTATTTAATGATATAATAAATAATAGCATACTTATTACATCTTGTCAATAAAATGCAAAAATACCCTAATTTTAGGACATTTTTTATATCATTAGAGTGTAGAAAAATACTCGTTTAAAACGAAATATTTTTCTAAAATTTATTTATTGATACAGGCAAGGTGGCAAAACGAGTTTTACAGCCCTGCCCGTGGCAATGAATTGATATTATTAGATTGATTTTTAATGTTCT
>JBDRNG010000027.1:0-4490 GCA_043811275.1 Candidatus Falkowiibacteriota bacterium
TTAAAATGGGCTGGGATATGTTTGATTGTGTTATTCCAACTCGGGAAGCCAGGCATGGCCGGCTCTACGTCTTTGCTCCGCGCGGGCGTCCCGCACGCGCAAATGCCTCGGCGAGGACGCCTCGGCGAGCAGTGTGGGGCAGTAGTTTCTACAAAGTCATAAATATAAAAAATTCAAAGTTTTCTAAAGATTTTAGCCCGATTAATCCAATTAGTAAAATTCCAGAATTAAGAAATTATTCAAAGGCCTATTTAAATTATTTATTTAAAATTAATGAGAATTTGGCCCAATATTTAGCCACTTTGAATAATTTGGAGTTTTATCTTGACTTATTTAAACAAATACGTTTAAATATAAAAGAGGGGAAGTTTTAATTCAAATACACAGGAGGCCTTTATGGCAGAGAACACGGCTTGTTGGCGAGTATTACAAAAAAGAGAAGTATTGGAGATGATTAAAAGTGCTGAAGATGGAGCAGTTTTGAGTTTAAATAATAAATCTCCAAAAGTTTTAAAGGACCCGGTCGTTATAAGAGCCGCCAAGGAAAAAAATATAAAATTAAAATAAATATGAGGAGAACAAAGTGGATAGATTAAAAAGAATTGACGATTTGTCAATTAGTAACAAAAATCCAAAGAACATCTATTTTGTTTTGGCCAAGACGAGTAGTGTTCTTTACCGCAAGAATGCACAGACATGTAGGATACAAAAATATACGGGATATGGTTGGGTTGTTGATGATCAAATTCGCCAGGATTTAGAGGTGGTAATTATAGAAGATTTGCCTATGACTGGGGCGCAAAGGTCGATTGATTTTTCATAAAAGATTTTAAATAAGCCGCCTTATTAATTAAGGTGGCTTTTTTCTTTTTATTTTTTCTAGGCCGGGTGCAGGTTTCCCCGCAATTCTGCGGGGCAAGCCTAACCTGCACCTATAATTTTAAGTCTAGGGGGCGCAGGTAGTGATACCTGCGCCCGGCTGAAGTGTTAACTTTACATTATTATTTTTTAAATATATAATTAAAGTAAGAGAGATAAAACTATAAAAAGGAGGTACAAAAAATGAAGAGGCCTAAAATAGTACTTATGATACTAAGTCTGCTGGCATGCTTTGGTATTTTTATATTTTTTAGGAGTAAAGTAGTAAATTCTGGGACTGGAGTAGCAAACAGAATTCAAAATGTAGAAAAATTAGGAGATGAAGAAATAATAAAGAAAGATTCTTTAAAGTGGGAAGTATTGCAAGGCACTCTAGATGATGCTGTTATAAAAGCGCTAGCAATGGAAAAATGGGAAAAATGGGAAGAAATTCTAAATGAACTTAATCTTACAGATAGAATAAAAGAGTCAGTAAATTGTGCACCTGATACTATGCCCGAAGGAATGACTGTATCCAAATATGTTTTATTAGAATTAACAATGGATGATAAAATTCAGAAGGATTTGAAGGAATATAATGAAAAAAGAAAAACACAGATAAATTACGAAGCTGTCTTGGGGGCTTGTTCTATATTAAGCCAGATATTAGAAAGAGAAAAAACAGTTGCAAAGAATGTTAAATAGCCGGTTTATATCACTTGCCCTGATTTTTATCAGGGCTTTTTCTTTTGACATTATTATTTTCTGGGGTCAGCCGGGTGCAGGTTTCCCAACCTGCACCCATAATTTTAAGTCTAGGGGGCGCAGGTAGTGATACCTGCACCCGGCTAGATTATTAACTTTACATTATTAACTTTACATTATTATTTTTTAAATATATAATTAAAATACTTATATGACAGGATTTTTAAAGAATAAAATAATTATATTTATACTTTTGGGATTATTAATAATTCCCTTTTTTGTTAATGCGGCTCGGTTAGCGCCAGAAGTAAATGCAGAAGATTTGCCAAATGCACAAAGTGTAAAAAATTCAGCTGCTGAACAAGTAGTGAATTTATATTTCTTCTATTCAGAAACTTGTCCGCGTTGTCATGAAGAGGCGCTCTTCTTGTCTAAATTACAGCAAGAATATGCAGACAAAGTTAAGATTTATGCCTTTGAGGTAACCACCAATAGAGCTAATTTAGAATTATTTAAAAAATTTGGCCAGCAATTTGAGGTTGACATTAGCAGTGTGCCACTTTTATTTATTGGCGAAAGATATATTATTGGTTATCAAAATGATGAATATACTGGTGCAGAGATTCAGAATTTAGTTGAGCAGTATTTGAAGTTAGGCTATCATGATTTGGGCCGGCATGTTTTGTTTCCAGATGAAGAATGTGATTATGAAAAACAGGAGCCATGTCCGGATGATACATCTAAAATTATTAAAGTTCCATTAATTGGTGAAATAAATTTACAAAACACTTCTTTATTTATTGCCACAATTGTTTTAGGCGGTTTAGATGGTTTTAATCCTTGCGCCATGTGGGTGTTAATCTTTTTAATCTCGCTTTTATTAGGCATAGAATCAGTTAAACGGCGCTGGATTTTGGGCATTACTTTTATTGCTGGTTCAGCCTTGGTTTATTATCTATTTATGGCCGCCTGGTTAAATATCTTTTTATTTATTGGGTATTTATTAATTGTGCGTATAATTATTGGCGGCTTGGCAATTGTTTTTGGAATTTATAATCTGAAAAAATATATTAAAGACCGGGCCGGCACTTGTGAGGTGACTAATACGGAATCGCGGCAAAAAGTTATGCAAAAACTAAAAGACATAACTTTGAATAGTAATTTAGTGCTGGCCATGTTGGGGATTATTCTTTTGGCATTTACGGTTAATTTAATTGAGTTGGCTTGCTCAGCTGGTTTTCCAGCCATATACACCAGTATTTTAGCCAGCCAAGGCATCTCAAAAGCAAGTTATTATTTGTATTTATTATTATATATTATAATTTTTATGCTGGACGATATGATTGTTTTTTCTGTAGCCATGGTGACTTTGCGCCTGACCGGCGTGGATAGTAAATATGCCAAGTATTCTAATTTAATCGGCGGGATTATAATTTTAATTTTAGGCGTATTATTAATTTTTAAACCATCACTTTTAATGTTCGGATAAATAAAGCATTTTGTAACTCAGGCCTTTAGGCCTGATAAAAGGCAGGGCTAAAGCCCTGCGTTACAAGAACTGGATTAGAATTTGAATTTGTAACTCAGGCCTTTAGGCCTGAAATAAAACTATGAAAATAGCAATTTGTGCCAGCATGGTTTTTAGTGAAAAACAGATTGAGACAAAAAAAGAGCTTGAAAAACTTGGTCATGAAGTCTTTGTTTCCGGATTTATTAATGCATATGTAGGTAAAGATGAAAAAGAGAAAGAAAGGTTGGCTTTATTTGATAAAAATGAAAAAGATGCTATGCGCGAATTTTGGGAGAAAATCAAAAAAAGTGATACAATTTTAGTTTTGAATCATGACCGTAAAGAAATTAAAAATTATATTGGTGGTAATACTTTAATGGAAATTGGTTTTGCCCATGTTTTAAATCAAAAAATATTTTTATATAATCCAATTCCAGATGTTCCATATTATAAATCAGAAATTGAGGCAGTAAAGCCAGTTATTATTAATGGTGACTTGAATTTAATAAAGTAATTTGATATAATTAATATACTTTTATGAACATTCAATTTTCTTACAAATCAGTGGCCGAAAAGGATAAAAAGTTTTTAGAGGATTATACTAGCAAAAAAGAAGAGCGTTTGAAAACTTTGATTTCAAACAAGGATTTTGAAATTGCCAGATTGGAAATCCGCTCAGAAAAATTTGCTAAAAAAGAGGCTTTTAAAGTAGAATTGTTTTTAAATCTGCCTAATCAGAGTTTTATGTCATCAGAGGACGACCATACAATTGCAGAGGCTTTTGATTTGGCTTTAGATAAATTAATAATCCAACTTAGGAAGCATAATGAAAGATTAAAGGGTTGAAATTGTTTGTAAATTTATTTTAATAAATTTTTATCTAATTCCACGGGATCCCTCCGCTCGGTCCGACATTCATCGGACCTTGGTCGGGATAAACTAAGCTTTATGATTAAAATTGATAAAGACAAATGCATCGGCTGCAGTACTTGTGAATCACTTTGTCCCAAGGTTTTTAAGTTAAATCAGGAAATGTTTAAGGCCGAGGTAATTAGCCAGGAAATAGGCGACTGCGATATTAAAAATGTGATTGAATCCTGCGCAGTTGATGCAATTTCACAAGAGTAAGTTTAGTTTTTAAATAGAATAAAAAAGTACAACCCGGAATGGCGTTGTACTTTATATTTTTTGTTTTTTAAAACATGGCTTCAACAACAAAGTTAATTGGTTCTTTGTCAAACATCTGGTGAATCAGAAATTTCCCTTCTTTGCCAAATAAACGGACACCCTCATCAAAAGCCTTGCCATAATCATCAAAAGAGCCGATTACCTTTTTACCATGAACTAAAATGTGCTTAAAAGGATATAAAGCAAATAATTTATCCTTGTTTTTCTTTACATATGCCCATTCAACAGT
>JBDRNG010000028.1:0-5012 GCA_043811275.1 Candidatus Falkowiibacteriota bacterium
AATCTGGCGATTTCATGGTGGGAACCCCTTGTAGATCAAACAATAATCGGTGCAAAGCACGGTAATCGTTAAATCTCTTGAATTTTGTCGAAAAATCTTAAAGAAAAAGTTAAATATAGGGTCCGCTGTCATGTAGGGGGACTGTTGCAAGCAGGATTTAACGCTGTAAAAACCGAACGGATTCAGAAAAAAGCCGTCGTCCCGCGGCTCGACCGCGGGATCCAGACAAAAAAATGTTTTTTAGAAGATTTTTTCTGTTTTCACCCTTGTTTTCCCCTTATATTGCCCGATTTCCTAAATTTTGGGCGAACCTATTCCTAGACAAGAATTAAATCTGGCGGATCAAGGACAGTTAATCTTTTGAGATTGAAGCAAATAGCTTCCATAAATGCCGCAAACTGGTTTTTAGAAACCCCACAGTATCTGGTGCGTTTGTTTTGCTGAGAAAAGACTCTTTCATATGGAGAACGCATTTTACTATACCACCGATCTTTATCCCTGTTTTTGCCACTCATGTTGTTCTTTTTTATTGCAGCTAAATGACAATCATTTTTAGCTGCTGCTCTAACTGCATGTTTGGTGCAATACCCCTTGTCCGCATAGATAGCGCCTTGACCGGGGCAAGCATGTCTAAGACCTTTGGCATCAGTTAGATTTGCTGGAGTTATTGCAACCTTGTTAATCAAATGTAACGTTTAACGGTAAGAGAGGGTATTTGTTCCGACCTATTGTGGGTGAAACAAAGAGAAAATAGCATACAATAAAAAGCCAGACTATTATGAAATTGATCTGGCTCTTTATGCGGAGAATCAAATGATTATTTTAAGATCTCAATAGCATTTTCTATTATTTCATCAGTAAGATGATTTAAGTTTTTTTCGACGGCTAATCGTAATGCAGTTAGTAAAACCTGATGAGCGAGGCGAATCTTTCCACGAGAAGAAGTGTAAACTAACGATATGGCGGAATCAGACATGATGGTTTGTGTGCAACCGGCATCTTTAAATGCATGATGAATCAATTTTGTAAAATTCTCGCGAGATTCAATTGTCTGCCAGTGATTACATATTTGAATACGGCTTTTCAAAGCCATATATCCAGGTCTTTTTAATATAGATTCCAAGTTTGGTAAACCGACTAACCAAACTGTTATAATATCTCTGGAATCAAAGGCAAAATTTAAAAAGGCAGGTAAGTCTTTTAAAAATTCTGTTGGCAGATTTTGCGCCTCATCTAAAATCCAGATTGGTGTTATATGTTTGCTGTCTACAAGATCTAACATATAAGCTTTAATATCACGCCATAATTTAGAACATCTGTGGCTAGTCTCAATTCCAAGGTTATCAGCAAGTCGACAATAAATTTCATAGCGTGTAAAATCTGTATCTGGTTGATAAATTATTTTATATTGATGCGGATTAATGTTTTTTGTTATGTGACGTAATGCTGCGGTTTTTCCAGTACCTGACTCGCCAGTTAATAAACCAATACCAGGGGATTGTAATAACCAATTAAATCTGGTTTCTAATTTTCTCAGTTGTCCATCATCCCAAAGAGTTTTTGTACTTTTGCCTAAAGGCGCATGAGTTAATCCAAAAAATTGTTTATACATTATTTGCTCTCCTTATAATTTAAACTGTAAAGTTCCTCGTGTTCTTGGCAGGCCAAATCAACGATGTTTATAGAGTTTTTTATTGTATTGCTTTTGCTTAACTCAGGCCTGCAGCGTTTACGCTGGTTATTACCGATTTTATCTAATGGTGTAACTACTCCAAGTTTT
This sequence comes from Candidatus Falkowiibacteriota bacterium, assembly GCA_043811275.1. Taxonomy (GTDB): domain Bacteria; phylum Patescibacteriota; class Patescibacteriia; order Patescibacteriales; family XYC2-FULL-47-12; genus CAYPRN01. The sequence goes on from JBDRNG010000028.1 coordinate 1,781, forward strand.
TTTCCAGACTTAGATTCTACCCATAATGCTTTTTTAACATGTGGATCTACAATCAGGTTAACTTCTTTTCCAACCAGATGAAAAGGAGCTTCAAATAGTTCGCCATTCCACTGCAAGGTACCATCACTTCTTATCTTGCGTTTATATCTATGATAGAAAATTTCGTCAATTTGCATTGCAAGGTTCCCCAGTTGCCGAACATTAATCAAATCTTCCCGCCAGCATTCAAGTGGAGTTCTATTGTTTAATCCACTATGAGAGTTTCTGTGGTATATTCGGTCGATCCATGCCCACAAACGGTTATTTAAGTCATCAAGTCCATAAATTGATTTTATATCGAGCTCAGATAAAAATTGTTCACGGAATGTGCGATGAAATCGCTCTAACTTTCCTTTTCCTTGGGGTTCATAAGGTCTACAATAAATTAATTTTATTCCTAGTAGTATGCATATTTGTTGCAAACTTTTAGATCTGTAAGCTGAACCATTATCAAGAATTATCTTTTTGGGTAAACCTCTTTTTAGAACCGCTTGTTTTAATACTCCCTCAATATCTAATGCAGTTTCTCCAAGACAAAAAGCATTATGCATAATAAAGCGAGTAGCATCATCCATTAAAGATACTAAGTAAACCTTATTTAGTCCCTTAGAAGTCTGAACCCTTGGGCCATGCATAACATCAGCCTGCCAAATATCTCCAGCATGTTCTGCAACAAAGCTTCGGCGTTCAATAAGATGAGAATCACTAATAATGCGCTTATTAAGTTCTTTACTTTTTAAAAACCGATACAAACTTGAGCGTGATATCTCTTTTTCACATATAATACCCTGCCTTCCCAATAGGCTTATTACTGTATTTATAGAACGAGCCAAATTTGCTTTTTTTAATTCTATAGCTGCTTGCTGCACTTCTGACGATATTTTTGTTGTACCAATGTCTGAACGTTCTTTTGGATTAAGCCCTTTAACGCCATCTTTTAACCAAGCATAATACCACTTCTCAATGGTCTTTTTACTAATATAATTATGTTTAGAGTTAGGGATATTGTAAGATTTTGTTGCTAAATCATTTAAGATTTTGTTCAATTCACCTCGTTCCAGCTTATTCCTGGAAATAAGCTGGCCTAATACCGACATACGAAATAGTGCAATCGAATTGATTTTGTCTTTCATTTCTTCCTCCAATTTAAAATTTACAGTTAACCATAAATCATGAGGTTGGAGGGACGACCAAATTGTGTGGGGTAATCTTTACGCCAATATTTGATCGTTGCGCAATTATTTAGTTCTACAAGATCATGGAATAATAACTCCAGCATTATTGAGATTGAGCATCAATTTGGATAACGGCCAAAGCTTTAAGCATTCCTGCCAAAATGCTTTAAATTTATCAAAACGACCAAGTTCTGAATGAAAGCTTCTTAAGCAATCAGCATAATCTCTAGTCTTTGCTTTGAAGTGACTAATCCATCTGGAAATAGTACTGCGTGATGGCAATACTTTTCTGGCTATAGCACTATAACTTTCTCCACTTAGAATAAGCAGTAAAACATCCTGCTGTGCTTTCCACAGGTACCATCGACGCGGGGGAATACATTCGGGCAGTACAGAATAGGTTTTGCCACAACCACAGCACTTTAGCCTTTGTATCGGCACTGGATTTAAATTTTGCCCGTTTCTATCAGCTTTCCTGCAATAACAACCATGTTTCCATGATCGCCTGCTACCACAATTATAGCATTGCCAAATGCTTCTGGATTTAGACAATAGTTCAAAGTATTGTACTAAAGTAAGTATATCTGGAATAATATTTCTCATTATAAATTTACCTATGTTATAAAAACTATGAGTATGCAGCTTTTTTTTGATGTAGTCCCTGATTGTTATGAAACAGAGTACTTAACAATCCCAAAAGAAGACAAAAGTATTTTACCAAAAGGAACTTTTATCTTCATGGAACTATATTGCACCAACTTGGATTGTGATTGCCAGGGTGGATTAGTGCAGGTGTTTAAAATAGATCAACAAGGGTATGCTCGTGGTAAAATTCTTGCTGCTATTGATTTTTCCTGGAAAAACGCATCTCTTCCTCAAAAATGGGAATATAGTTTGCAATCTGAGACGCCAAAAACAAATGTAGCCAAAATGTTTTTAGAGTGCTTCAAGGAGAGGCTAGAAACTAATGCAGATTATGCAAATGCACTTAAAAGACATTACGCTTTATTTAAAAAACAAATAACAAAACCAAAAATCTCTTCAACTACAGAATCAGGTAAAAAAAAGAAAATTGGTCGCAATGAACTATGTCTCTGTGGTAGTGGAAAAAAATATAAAAAATGCTGCATGATTAAAAAATAAATTCGGTAATTTGGCTCTTGATTGCTAAATATCAATCGACCGACTTACCCACAGGGTTCACAGGGCTATGCGAATAATAAAAAAGTTCTCCTGCCCTGTGTACTTGTGGATAAGTCGGTCTTTTACGGTGCCTTTCTCAGAAAACTTGTGCCATCCTAATTTAGGTTAAACCAGAATGATTTCACTAAAATAGCTCGGTATAAAACCATTGCTTCCTCCCTGATTATTGTGAATCGTTACAGCATAGTAAAACGCCGCAAGCATTAACCCCAATCCAGATGCATCAAGGGAGAAGTGGCGCATCAAGTCTTCAGTCATAGCGCTTGGCATAACGCGTAGCAAAAAATCATATACATAAAAGAGAGATGCTAGTCCACACATAAAAAAGGCAGAATATCTAAGTCTGTTTTTCCATGTATTTTGGTATTTCTCACGCATAAATAACCCCAATTTAGTTAATCGTAATGCTTGCTCTTAGTAGGTTGAAAATGCGATTCTATCACAGTACCTGTTTTGGAAACAAGTGTGTGTATCGGGCCACTGCATAGGCCCGTTATAGCGAAGCGACAGACATTTTTCATGAGGGCTTCAACTCAGGATTCAGTTGATGAGTGCACAGAGGAGAAAGTGGAGCATAGTTTTAGGTGCGGACTTCAATTGGTTGGGTGGGGAGTATTTCTTATGGGTATTGTGTATATGTTTTTAGGTGTAAGAATTTTACGCCTCAGTCCGTAAATCAAATTGTGTAAACGGCCACATTAGCGGGATCTATTGGCATTGTTTCCTATGTGCAGCGGGTTGGTGGTTGTACGTATACGGTTTAGAACATTTCAACCTACCCTGAATTATTTGTGGAGAACTAGAATCTATTTCTC
>JBDRNG010000029.1:0-24023 GCA_043811275.1 Candidatus Falkowiibacteriota bacterium
CTTTCCGAAGATAATTTTCTTTAAATGTTTCTTAATTTTAGCTTCTGTTGGAATTTGATTTAATAGAGCAATCATAGGACAAGAGTGTTAGTAATTTAATACTTTTATTTTACTCTTGTTCCAACAGGTATAGTATACCCTACTCTATCCCCTTTACATTACCCCAACTGTCTGCTAATATTTAAAAAATCATTACCGATCTTTACAACTTGAAGGGAGAAATATCATGAATGCTACAAACAAAAAGACAGAATTATTGTTACTAGAGGAAAGAATGGCCTTGATAAAAAAAGCATCATTGGAAATGTATCCTAATCATCCTGTAAAAGATATAATTTTCCCAAAACTAGTACCACGTTTTACTTTGGATGAAGTTACGCTTGAAGATCATTATTCAGAGATTGACCCATCTCAAGTTAATTTAAGTACTAGAATCGGCGCAGTTGATTTAAATATACCTTTTATAAGCGCTGCTATGGAGTTTTCTGGAGAATCTATAGCTAAAGTATTATTTGAACTTGGCGGATGTGGCATAATTCATCGAGATGCTAGTGAGGAGGACGACAGTGAGCAATTTAACTGGGTTAAAAGTGTTTTAAATCATAAACCATGTTTAGTGACAGATCCAAAATCACTGAAACCAGATGACAAAATAAAGAAAGTCAAAAGTATAAAAGATGAATTTGGTTTTGATACAATTCCAATAATAGATAATGAAAGATTAGTTGGAATTTTGTTTACGCCAAATGTTGATCTTGAAATGACTGAAAATCTAACTAAGCCAGTAAGTAATTTTTTAACTCCTCTTCGAGAGTTAAAAACGGTAAAAATAAATACGCCGTTTTCAGAAATAAAACATCGACTCCTGACAGAACCAAAGTGCTCAAGTTTGGCAGTAGTTGATGAAAATCAAAAATTTCATGGAATTTATTTTCGAAAAGATTGCCGCTGGGTAAATCCTATTTATTATAATAACAAGCCATTGGTAGGCATAGCTATCAGCCCAAAAGATGAAGACTTGCGCAAGGTTGATAGGGCTTTGGAATTAGGCGTTGGCATAATTGTAATTGACAGCAGTCATGGCAATTGCAAAACTGTAATAGAATTTGCTGAAAAAGTTGTAAAAAAAGTAAAAGGTCCTAATGGATTAATAGCGGTTGTAGCTGGTAATGTTGCCAGTATTGATGGATATTGTCGGCTAGCTAAAGTTGGAGTAGACGCTGTTAAATTAGGTATTGGACCAGGTTCAATTTGTAAAACTTCTGATAAGTCTGGCGTTGGGAAACCAATGTGGAGTTTGATTTCTGAATGCGCATATATACAAAGAATAATTGAGGATTTAGGAAAATATGCTCCACAACTTATTCCTGATGGAGGTCTTGATACTAGCGGAAAAGTTGTTAAAGCTATTGTAGCTGGCGGTTCTTTGTGTATGTTAGGACAAGTGTTTGCTTCAGCTCAAGAATCACATTTTGCAGAAGAAGAAAACGCAAAAAAAGGAGATCCTACTACTTATCGCGGAATGGGATCAATTGGGGCTCGCAAAAAACAGAAATCAAACAGACATGGTTACGGCAAATTATCAGAAGAAGGAACTGAAGGAAAAATTATTTGTTTAGGACCAATGAAAGAATGGTTTCCTGAATTTATTAATTCAGTTCAGGTCGGCTTTGGTCATATTGGTGCGGAAAATATTCAACAAGCGAATTTATATAGTTTATTTCCTCATGCTTGGTCATTTATCACTGCTTCAGGACAACAACAAAATTCACCTTCAGTGAAAGATGCTTCAGAAAAATAACAATAAAAAATCAAAAAAGGCTATGATTAATTTCATAGCCTTTCTTCTTTTATACAAAATACTTCCCTATCAACTTATCCTTTTTCATTATAGCAACATTTTTATTTACTCTCTTATAAAACCGTGGGAAATGTTGACGGACAATCCAGTGTCCTTTGTGCCATTGCCGGTATGGCGGTTTTTGATGATGAGCAATTTCGTGAGCAAGTACAGAGAGGATACTGGAAATTTTTTTCGGCTTGCGCAAACGAGCTGTATAGATGTCCAAGGTAACGGTGTTCTTCCCAATACTAGTATGCCCCATTACATAACTGGCATTCTTTTTCACTTCCCTGGTTCGGCGCATAATCTTAATTTGCAGTTTCGGATATTTTAAAAGTTTGCAGGTATAATTGCAAACATTCTGGACGATAATTTCGTGAGACTCACTTTTTTCCATATTAAACTCCCCACAAATCTACAAATCAGCTACAAATAATACAAATATTATTAGTGATATTTGTAGCTGATTTGTAGATTTGTGGGGATAAATTTAAATTTAAATCACTTTACTTCTCAAAATACAACGTTAATGGCTTTATCGCAAATACAATAGCAGCTCCTAAATAATAGACTGGATCAACTTCTGCTATTTGTGGAAAATAAAGCGCGACAAAAATACCAAGGCAAAGCGCAGATAGCTTAATTAAAGCAATATCAGCTGTAGTCAGCTTTTTTAAAAGCTTTTCTACTGGTGATTTTTTTCCTATCATATATATTCCCCCTCACCCCCTCGCCTCGCTTCGCGGGCGAAGCGGGCAACCCCCCTCTCCCACGGGGAGAGGGGGCTTCCCTCGCCTTACGGCAAAAAAAATTTAGGGCTAATTAATTTTTAAATTATTATTTATAAATTTTTCTAAGTTATCCATCACACCTTCTACATTCTGTTCAATGGATTTATTGTTTATTCTAAAGAATATAATTCCATGTTGTTCTATTATGTTTTGTCTTTTTTTATCATAATCTGTTTGTTTAAGATGTATACTACCATCAATTTCAATCGCTAATTTTAACTGATGGCAATATAAATCTATAATAAACCCATCTATTATGTACTGTCTTCTAAATTTTAGTTCTAAAAAATTTCTATTCTTTAAACAATGCCATAATATTTTTTCAGATAATGTAGGTATTTTTCTAAATTCTCTAACTAAATTCTTTTTATTTTTTATATTTCTAATAACCATATTCCTTTACTTAACTTGCTTCCTCTCCCTTTGGGAGAGGGTTGGGGTGAGGAGGTTACGGTAAGTAGTTAAGTGGATTAACCGGTATACCATTTAATCTAGTTTCAAAATGAAGATGCGGTCCGGTTGTTAAATATCCTGCTCCAGGTGTACCAGGCATACCACCAGAAGCGCCGATAATTTGTCCTTGAGCGACAAATTGATCTGCTTTTACACTGATGCCGGAAACATGGCCGTAAACTGTTGATAATCCGTCACCATGAACAATCATAATATAACTATAGCCATAGCCATTATCCTTGACTTTAGCCACATAGCCGGAAGCAGCCGCCCGTAAAGGTGTCCCCTGCTTAGCGCGGATATCCACAGCTGGATGTTCAAAAATATGGCGATAAGGATAATCAGGATCATGAAAATAAGCAGTAATTACATTTTTAGGAACAGGCCAAATCAACCCATTGTCATTAAACTTCAACCCATCTTTCCCCTGTTCTTCAGCTAATTTTTTACGAATCGCTCTTTCCGCATCAATAATCAAAGCATTAGCCTGTTGTTGTTCTGCCTTGGCTTTAGCTAATAAAGATTGATATTCTTTTTCTGACTGACGCGTCTTATCTAAAATATATTGCTTATTAATTTTTTGGTCTAAAATTTCCGCCCGACGCTCTTCCAGTTTTTTTTTCAACTCTCCTAATTCTTCTTTTTTCTTTTCTAAATTTTCCTCCTGTTCTTCCAAATCAGCTTTATTTGCTTTTACTTCATCAAGTATTTCATTTAAGTTTCCGTTCACATCTTTAATATATTGAACCTGATCCAAAAATTCAGAGATGGATTTATTAACTATAAGGACTTCTAAAGTATTAATATCATCATATTTAGCAATTCGGCGAATCAGTAATTTTAAGTATTCTTTTTTTAAATCAATATCCTCTTCCAATTCAACCACTTCTAAAATAACCTTTTTTATTTCCAAATTAGTTTTATCAATATTAATTTGAGTTGATTTAATCTCCAATTCGGCCTTAGAAATATTTCCATCTAATACTGAAATTTGCCCTTTTAAACTAGCTCCTTCTTGTTGCTTAGCTTTAATTTGTTTTTTATATACATCTTGTTTTTCCTCAATTTTTTCAATTTCTTTTTGTTGCTGGCTGATTTGTTCATTAAGACTAGCTATTTCATCGCTGACTTTTGAAGCATTTGCTTTAGCAACATCAAATAAACCACGAGTATTAAGTGGCGCAGTAAAAAAGATAAATACTAAAAATATAGCTATTTTTGTTTTAAGCATACTGTGTTACATTTAACATTTGACATCTAACATTTAACCCTAAACAAGCACTACACATTGAATATTAAATAAGTGTCAGATATTAAATGCCTGCCCGACACGTTTCGCGTACAAAGACGGGCGGGTTAATTGTCAAGTATTTAATAGATGTAACTATTATAGCACATTTTTAACACTCTCCACAAATTTTTCTTTACTAAACTTCTCTGCTTGTTTTACACAGTTATTTTTCATGCTTTCTGCTTTTTCCGGTGTCATCCATCTCACTGCTTTAATTAAATCGCTAATCTTGTAATCAACAGGAATTAAATAACCAGTTTTCTCGTGAACTATAGTTTCTTTTAGTCCCCCATCATCAACGCCAATAGTCGGCTTACCAGCCGCGCCTGCTTCTAATGGCGACATGCCAAAATCTTCGTCAACTGGAATATAAATATTAGCAATACAGTTACTGACTAATTCTGCTAACTTTTCGTCTGACACAAATCCTAAGACTTGAATATTCTTGCCCGCTCCGCCGTAGGCTTGAGCGGGATGACCCTCTGTCATCTCTCTGATATTTTCCAGTTCTGGTCCGCCTGAAGCAATGACCAGCTTTTTATTTGGGAGCTTTTGAAAAGTTTTTACAACATCATCTATTCGTTTTAATTTATCTAATCTGCCAAATGATAAATAGTAATTATTTGTTTTTTTGTCATCCTGAGTGGAGTGTAGCGAAACGGAACGAAGCGAAGGATCCAACTCTATGGATTTACAAATAGATTCTTCGCTCGTTCCTCGCTCAGAATGACAAAAAGAAATAATCGGCGGATAAACCACCTTGCTTTCTGTGTTGCAATATTTTTGTAAACGATTTTGCACATTTTTTGAATTACATAAAACTACATCCATTTTTTTAATCCCCCATTTATAAATCACGCGCGCCACAAAAACAAAAAATAAAAACAACGGTTTTTTCCACCATGACTTTTGCTTTAAATAATAATTTTTTAAATCATAAGCATAACGCACTGGCGTATGACAATACATTATTTTTCTTTTACCACGAGCTCTCCAAGCGGATGATAAACAATTATTGCCAGAAAAAATTATAATATCATAATCTTTAATAAACTTTGTCTGCCAAAAAAATCTCCACTGCGCTGAAAAATAACTTAAACCAGTGTGTTTAATCTGTTTTCCAATTATTATTATTTTTCCATCTACTTCTTCTTTAGAAAACGACTCATCCTCATTCCAATATTCTGTCGCAATATCCGCGCCTAAACCCTGCGCCATTATCAAAACCAGACGTTCTGCTCCGCCTTTAAATTTAAACCTGTCATGGATTATTAATATTTTTTTGTTTTCTTTCATATAAATCTTATAAATCTTTGCTTAAATTTTAGCAAAAGATTAATATGATTAATAAGATATTAGTTTATATAAACCCAACTTCGCCTCTTTATTTAACTCTACAATTTCAATCTGCAATCCTAATTCTATCAATTTTTCATTATGTAAAAAATCAAGATCTTTTTGCTGAAAGATGAATCCATAATAATACAATGGCACATTATGGTCAATTAGCTTTTTATACTGCTGATTTTTATTATCATCCAGTAAATCACCGGCAATTACCCCTCTGTCTGGAAAGAAAAATTTATCCAGATGTTTAGTAATAATAATCGCATCATTTTCTATAATTAAATCAACATGTTTAGCGCGTTCTTTATTTTCCTCTATCCCCTGCTTTACATATATTAATCCTTCATCTTGACCGTAAACTGTGGTTTGTATATTTAAAATAAAAAAGGTGATGACGAATAAAGTTATAATTCCATACTTTGTCATTCCGGGCGTAGCGAAGCGAAGACCCGGAATCCACTCCTTATTATTTCTGGATTCTCGTTGTAGTTTATCCTCGTGAAAACGGGGACGGGAATGACAAAAGAAAAAAAATAAAGATGACAATATAGAGGCAATCCACTGCCAAAACATAACTGCCAAGGGAATGCTCATAATATACATTGGTAACCAGTAGCGCATGTATGAATTGCCAATCGTAATACTATTTAATCTAATATTATCCTGAATATTCCATGAACCATAAAAAATTACTAAAATTACACTGGTTATACAAAAACTTATAAAATACAACCACTCTTGTTTATTTCTGTCTTTGTATTTATATAAAAATAAAATTCCACCTAATAACGCTGACCAAAATAAATACCAAAAAATATAAACAAAATAATAATAAAAATTCCTAACAATATTTTTCGGATAAAACCCAAATGGTAAAATTTTCTCTGTCATTGCGAGGGCGAAGCCCGTGGCAATCCCGTGAGTATTATTATTAACATCTTCCACAACAATTTCATTCTCAACCCCCATTGTTTCCTGTGTATATCCAAACTTTAAATAATCACCATACAAAATCTGATTGTAGTAAAACATCGGAATTAACGCGAGTATAATTCCACAAAAAAATAAAATTAATTTATCTAACTGTATTTGTTTAAAATAAAAAATCCAGATTAATAGTATTACCGGTGCCAACCAAATTAATTCTGACACACGGGTAATAATCGCTAGGCCGATGAAAACGCCTGATAAAAAAATAAAAATAAAATTTGCGTTAATTCGTTTAATTCGTTCAATTCGCGTGCTATTAATTAAAAACCAAATACTAATCAAAACTAAATCAACCAATAAAACATTATGAAACATTGATCTCGCTGTGTAATACCAATACGGAGCTAGCGCTAACATTATGACGGCAGAAATAAATGCTGTATTAGAATTAAATACCCGTTTAATAATTCCATAAAAACAAAGCACGCCCAGCACTGCAAACAACGACGTTAAATATTTAATAATCCAAATGCCAAATATTTTTGCCAACCAACCGTAGATTAAAATAATTCCTAAAAAGCTTACTGGTTTAACAATCCCATTTTCCGAACGCACACTGCGCGGAATTACTATATCATTGGCGATTAAATTAAGTGGTTCAAAATATATTAAGCCACTGTCGCTACTGTCATTGCGAGAAGTTTCAATGAGCGAAGCAATATTGGAACGACGTGGCAATCCCGTTAGTTTTGCAACGTCCGTTTTATCTTGATGAGACAAATTGTTGTCCACACGGGATTGCTTCGCTACGCTTCGCAATGACAGTGGCGACAATGTTGCATACCTCTCTGTCCAAAAATAATTAGCTGTCCCGTCTGGCGAAGCAAAGCGCTCTTCCCCATCTTTGCTAGTCTGATACGGAAGCCAAGAGTAAATGAAAAAAAATAACACTGATAACATTATCAGAGTTGTTATACGCCAGTTTTTAGTTAATTTAGTTAATATTGACATAAATATAAATTTAATTCCAAATACCAAAACTCTAAACTCAAAACAAATTTAAATATTAAAATTAAAATTTTCAAAAATTATTTTAAACATTTAATATTTGAATTTGGAATTTATTTTGAGTTTTGGGCTTAGAGTTTTGTAATTTACTTACGGCTGGATTACCTCTCCTTCGGCGTAACCCAAAATCCCAATCGCCATTTCCCTCCTAAGGACATGCGGGTCTGTGATTCTAAAGCTGGGATGGCGCCGAAAATAATAATACTGATTGGCAAAATAATCCACTGAATCGGCATTATTAAATATTTAAAAAAGCTGTAATGCTTTGGTCGCTTTGGCAAAAGTAAAGTGGAAATAATTGCGGATAGCACTAAACCAGCCATAGCTAAGGTCATTAAAGTTCTGGTAATCACTGGCAAGTTACCAGAAAGAACTGTAGCGGTAAAATCATCACCGCCGATAAAAAGCGGTAGCCAACCAATGACAGCGATTATTAAAGCATTGGTTGCCCAAGAATGAAAACCGTAAACCTGCGTAAAAATACGCCCCAACGCATTTCCTTTTTTCATATTCTTCCATCTCTTAATAATATTAAAAACCAAATACGGCACATTTTCCACTCCCCAACCCCAGCGCCTTTGCTGTTTATATAAATTACGCATAGTCTGCCAGCTTGTTTTATCCATTACCACATCCATGGAAACTGGAAAATACAAAGGCTCAACGCGGTAGTTGCTGTTATAATGACAGTAGCAATGCCAGAAAATACGCGAATCTTCCGACACCATATTGGTTGACCAAAAATCAATTTCCACTAAGGCTTTCCAACTCATAGAATGAGATGAATAAGTAGCTAATTTTTCTTGCCTGATTTGTTGCATCATTTGCCAAAAAGTATTGCTCATAGCCGCTACCCGGGCAAAAAATGGCGCTTCCCATAAATTATTATTATAAACCGGCACTGGCTGATAACTAACTTTATGTCTATCAGCTACAGTTAAGAACGAATGAGTTAAGCGATAAAAATAGCCACGGGTTACAATTGTATCAATATCAAAAACACTAACTATAATATTATTATAATCAAATCCTTGCTTATCTATTATTTCTTTTTTAACCTGTCTAGCCGCCCAATTTTGATTAGCGCCCTTACCTTTTAATTCTCCAGCCATGCCATCTGGATGAACAGTAAATAAAAATTTACCAAATTTATTTTTAAAATTGTTCGTTATTTCACGATATGAATTAAGTACTTCTGCCCCACCACGTTCTTCAGTAGTTAGCACTACAATCATCTTGTCTGTAGGATAGCCATCGTTTAATAACGACTTTAACGCGCTCTGCACTATTTCTTTGCCTTCATTATAAACCGGCAGGATGATGAGATGATTAATTTTTTTCCAGGCTGACAATGACTGACATTTTGTTTTCCAATCTATTTTTACATTTTTTCTTAAAGACCGATAAGCGGAAATAAGGTGTAATCCTAAAAACATTACTAACAACAGCCAATACACATCAAAAGCAATAATAAAAAAAGCTACCCAAATCGGCTTAAACCATGACAACATAGTCAAGACGATTAAAGTAACCCATGCTAAAGTAGCCGGCAAAATTTCTAATGCCCTATATAAAAAACGATCTCGTCCTTGGAGATCTGTCGCCGATGAAACTTTTAAGTAGTCTGGCATAGTGGTTAAATTACAAAATTCAAAACTCCTTATTATTTTCCAGTTTTTCTTTTTCTAGTTCGGTTTTTAAGATACCGCTCAACAGCTTCTTTTGAAGTCAGCCAATCCCTACCTTCCTTATGCGCCTCAAGTTTTCCCTGCCTTGCAAGCAAGTTTAAATATTTTGCGGAGAATGTAGTATTTTTAGATATTTTTGTTAAGGTTAAAAATTTTTCTTGCTTTTGTGTCGCTGGCGTTAAAGTTTTTAGATAAATATCAAGAGAACGCTCTATTGATTGAGCAATAAATTTTACCAATGGTTCATATTTTTCACTGTCAGCTTTGCTTAATATATCATAATATTTCTTTCGGTCATTCTTCAAAATAATAACCAACGGATAGCCAGCTTGCATTAACAATAAATTCATAGTAAGTCGCGCTGTTCTGCCATTGCCGTCAAAAAATGGGTGAATATGCACCAGCTTATGGTGCAGTAAAGCGGATAATTCAATGATATGTATTTTATTCTTTTGTGAATTTAGCCAGCTGATTAAATCTCGCATTTTTTGCGGGACTTGCAATGCATCGGGCGGGGTGTGTTTAGCGCCACCAATAATCACGTTAGCATTTCTATACTTTCCAGCCCACTCTTTATCGGTTTCTTGAATGATTATTTGATGTAAGTGCCGTATGAGCATTTCAGAGAATGTATTTTTTTTGTCCTTAGTTACCAAATCGTATAAATACTCTAAGGCGGCGTGATGATCTTTAGCTTCCAAATGATCTTTAAGCGGTTTTCCTTTTACAGTCATGCCTTCGTTGATAACTAAAAAAGTCTCTTTTAAAGTTAAAGAATTGCCTTCAATCGCATTTGAGTTGTAGGTCATTTCTATTTGGAATTTTTCCTGAAGTTTTTGCACAGCTGATTTTGGCAGGGGTCGGAGTTTATTAAGTTTGGCTAGTTTTTCTTCCAAACGCTTTTTTGTGATTGATGATAAATAATTCATATAAATGCTTAATATGGTTTAGTTAATTATTTACAGTATACCATATTAAGAAAATAAGTCAAATTTTTTATTTTAATCTTTTAAGACCTATTTTATTCCATTGGCCATCCTTCTATAATAGCTTCATTAGTTATCTTACTTTCAATATCTTCAGTAATCCCATATTTTAATCTAACCTGTGCTTTATATTTTTCTATTAATTCATTATTTAAATCTCCATTCTTTTTAATATCGTCCATAGTGATCCCAGCTTTATCTAAAGGATATTTAGCGTCAGCTTCATTCATAGAACGATCTTCAGCTACAACAAATTCTTTAAAAATTTCTCGTCTTTTTTCTTCACTAAATCCAAATTTATCTTCTGATTCTCCTTGCTTTCGTAAATATTCTTCAAGATTTTTTTTAACTTGAATTGTTATTTTATAGTTACTTCTATTATTATTTTGTGCAATTTCTGGGGTTATATTTCCTAATTTCCCAAAAGGTGCCCAAGTAGCCATTGCTACATTATACGCACCGTTTGTAAGTTCTTTGTCGCTATATATAAGTAAACTTATTTCATCAATATTTCCATCTTTTGAAGTAATATCAGAAATAATTTTTTCGATAGTTGGTTTCACTTGATTTTCTTTTATTTTTGGCGAGACAACAACTCTATATCTAATCTTTTTGTCAATTGGTAAATTAGTAATTTCCTGCATTGTATAGTCTGAAAGAGACCTATTCCCTAATGCTTTGTGACTTTGATCTTCAGTTTCAATAATTTCATAGGTAATGGGCGATACTTGCACGATATCTGTTTTATCATCTACCTCTTGCTCTTTACTTTGACATCCACTTAAAATAAAGATGGATATAAATAATAATGGTAATATAATTTTCATATAGTTAAAAAATAATTTTATTTAGTTCACTTGCTCTATAAATTACTAGACGGACTAAATATACCACATTATATAATATTTGCTTTTAATATTTCATTAAAAACTTCTTCGGCATTTTTATTCTCTGTATTAATAATCAATTCATTTTTAGAATCAATTTTCTCTGTTTTTCTTTTATATTTATGCTGGACTCTTTCTGGTTTTAAATTAACTTTTCTTTTTATGGCAACATCTTCGGAACATTCAAGTAAAATATATTGAATACGGTATTTTTCTATTTGTTTAATCATTCGAAAAAATAATTTGATGTGATTTTTTTTTAAGAAAGCTTCTTCAACTATAATATTATGATTACGTTTTAATATTCCATTAGCCATCATGCCCGCTTTTTCAAATACGTTCTCTTTTTTTTCTTTTGTTTTCTTAATATCATCTAGAGTTATTTTTTTAAATTTAAAATTTTCAATAATTTTTTTGACAAGTGATGTTTTACCCGCTCCCGTCTTTCCTCTGATAATAAAAATAAATTGATCTTTTTTCATATTTAAATTGATTAAGTAAAAACAAATTTCGTTTAACTATTTTTCAATCAAATTAAGAACATTAAAAGGATTATAATTTTTGCATACTAAATATTAATCTTCCTCCCCTCCTCCAACTTCCCATTACGCATACTGCAATGTTTTCACTTCATACTTCAAAACATTAGCCAACTCATCTGATTCTATTTCCAAATCATAATGCGATTGTAAATTAAGCCAAAATTGCGGAGAAGTATTAAAATATTTGCCCAAACGCAAAGCAGTGTCGGCAGAGATGGCGCGCATGCCATGCACAATTTCATTGATGCGCCGCGACGCAACGCTAATATCTTTAGCTAAACGATATTGGCTGATCTTTATAGGGATTAAAATTCTTCCATTAAAATTTCACCCGGATGAATTGGCTTTATTTTCTTCATATAATTTTTAAACACTCACTTTCCTCCCCTCCTCCAATTTCCCATTACGAATATTATTTTGCGGTTTTTTTTCATTTTTGTCAATAACATTCTGATGAGATGATAAGACACTGTGTTTAGATTCTTTAGACGCGCTTAGCGTATTAGCTACTTTTCTACCACGAAAATCAACCGCGCCTTGATTAAGAGCGTCTTGTAAAGAAATACCAGAATCACTTTCAGGTGATCCCGATGGCTCGGAATTATTTTCTTTTTGTTCAGAATTTACAGTTGGAGCAGGCTGATCATAAAATCGGTGAGCAATTTTTTGTGGATTTGGTTTTTGCTTAGGCGCGCTTTGTGTGTACGACGTTGGTGTTTGTTGTCCGCTAAATGGTGTATTTTGAAATTGCGGTCCGCGCTGAAATTGTTGTGGTGAACTTTGAAACTGTCCGCCTGACGGTGGCTGTCTTTTATATTCAAATTTCTTCCCGCCTTTAAAATCATTTCCAGGCGCTTGTTCTTTATTATCTTCACCTAGACCATGCCAACGTATAATTTTTTCTTCCACTACATCTCTTTGACCAGCATAACGTTCTCGTGAAATTTTTATAACTTTTTCTGTATTACCGGTTTCTTCCGCTTTAGTTTTAGGAGGAAGCCCGATGGCGGAAAAAGGATTAGAAGCTACTCCGTCAATCATCAACTTGATGTAAAAATTATATTTAGGTAAATTAACCAAATCACCCTCTTCATACTGCGGTTCAAATTCTTTAACTAAAATTTCTGCGTCAGCCGCTCCTACTCTAAAAACAACTAAAGTTCCGACATTACCCTGCACCGCCGCCCAAATATCTTCTCCTAATTGTTCAATATATTGATGAGCCATGATTAAATTCAAACGATATTTTCTGGCTTCAGATAAAATATTAGCAAAACTTGAAGTAGCAAAATTTTGAAACTCATCAACATATAAATAAAAATCTTTTCTTTCTTCTTCTGGAATATCAACTCTGCTCATGGCCGCTAATTGAATTTTAGTAATCATCATTGCGCCCAGCAAGGCAGAATTATCTTCACCAATATGGCCTTTAGATAAATTCATCAGTAAAATTTTTCCTTCATCCATTACACCGCGGATATCAATACTGGATTTTACTTGACCGACAATATTACGAATCAACGAGCTGGATAAAAATTGCCCTACCTTATTTTGGATCGGAGAAACCGCTTCTGAAGCAAACTTATCCGCATAGCCGGCAAATTCATTAACCCAAAATGCTTTCACAACTGGATCCTGAATTTGATCAACTACTTTTTTACGAAATGATTTGTCAGAAAGCATGCGGGTTACACCCATTAAAGTTGAATCCGGATAATCTAAAATGGCTAAAATAGCGTTGCGTAAAATATATTCCAAACGAGGCCCCCAAGAATCAGCCCATAACTTTTGAAAAATACCAATTAAACCTGAAGCAACTAAATGCCGATATTCTGGCTTAACTTTTTCCACTACATTAAAAGCAACTGGATGATCAATGTCGGATGGATTAAAATAAATTACATCATTAATGCGATGTGGCGGAATATATTTAACTACCTTTTCCACTAAATCTCCGTGCGGATCCACCACAGCAATGCCATATCCAGCTTGAATATCATTAATAATCATATTCTCTTGTAGAACAGATTTACCCATACCGGTTTTACCGATTAAATACATGTGACGACGGCGATCATCCTGCTTAATGCCAAAATGCTGAAAACTATTCCGAAAGTTAGTGGCAGCAAAAATTGTGATGTTATTTTCCATTAGGTTATAATAATAAATTATTTCCCCACAAATCTACAAATCAGCTACAAATATTACAAATTTGAAAATATATTAATAAAAAATCCAATTTGTATTATTTGTAATGGATTTGTAGATTTGTGGGTTATACTGGTAGATTAGCCGGTGGTCCGCTTTTCTTTATCGCTCCCCTATTATTTAAAGAAGTTGCGGATTTTGCCGGCGCAAATATCTCATCGCGCTCACTATCTGATGATTGTTTTGGTGATTGCGAAAATAACTTTAGTTCATTACCAAAGTCACTAGTTGTTCCCTCTACCGGCAGATAGCTAGGAGCCGCGCCTTTGCGACTGGCAACTTTTTGCAACATTGGCGCCTTAACAGCTTCTTCTAACGGAAAATGCCAAAGGGTTGCTAATTCTTCTATGTTTAAAATATATCTATCTTTACCAAGCCAATCGCTTCTTGCTTTATAACCAGCCATTAATCTGTTTTTTCTTTCATTTAATCTTGATGCTTTCATTATATAAGAAGTGCTGGTAGCAGTAGTTTCCATATCAGGTTTAAGGCTGTTTACATCTTCGGCAGAGTACTGTTTCATAACACCAACAAAAGAACTAAATCTATTTCTATCCATTACTTCTTTTTCAGCAACATAAATAAATCTAATTTTGCATTCAAAACCAATCTTAGAAACTTTTAATTGAACCGCATCCATTCTCTTCTTTTCAGCTGGTTTTAAATTAAACATTTTAAAGGTATCTAATTCATTCTCTTTTTTATCACTAACATCACCTAAGGGTATTAAAAAATCACTGATAGAGCTAATAGCGCTTATCAAAGGATCAATAATTTTATCAGCCATATTCTTTTTCCCTTCTACTTTTTCTCCAATAATTTTAGATATTTCTTCAGGCCCTCTTTTTTCCCATTCAAAATTAGTTGGCACAATAATAATCTGATACCAGCACTGTTCACCTTTTCGTAATCCGCCATACATCTCCATTAAAGCCGCCATTGGATCTTTAAAATCTCCGGTATTTTTATCTTCAAACTCTGTATAAAGCTTAATAGGATACATCTCATTTTGCGCTGGAACCCATTCTGCCCCCATAATATCATAATTATCATCAGGAAATCTATCAGGAACTTTACTAACATAATCTTCAACTTCAGTAATTTCCGCGTCAGGATATTGAGCGTAAATCATTGCCTCAACTAAGTTACGAGTGGCTTTGTTAGTACGAATAATAAATTGCGTATAACCACCAATGCTAATAATTTCAAAACTAAAAACATGCTGTTTCTTCCCTACCCAATATTTATCAACTAAATTAACACTAGTATGAGCGCCCGCCAAATGCGCAAACAATTGCTCTATCGCTTTTGGTGT
This sequence comes from Candidatus Falkowiibacteriota bacterium, assembly GCA_043811275.1. Classification (GTDB taxonomy): domain Bacteria; phylum Patescibacteriota; class Patescibacteriia; order Patescibacteriales; family XYC2-FULL-47-12; genus CAYPRN01. The sequence goes on from JBDRNG010000029.1 coordinate 15,350, forward strand.
TTGTTCATTGCCAGGAGGAACATCAATCGCTAATAATACAAATTCCCACTTACTAACATAATCTCCAATAATATAATTAAGCCAAATCTGCAAAATACCCCAAAGAATAATACCGGCTAACGGCAACCAACCTACATACAAAAAAAACTTAGCTAACAAAACATCAGCTGGCATTGAAAATAACGCAACTACTTTATCTAGGTTGATAATAATATCCATAGTAGAATTAATTTTATGCGGATTTACACCTTATAATGATCCTTTAATTCAAATCCTTCGTGCATATCTAAACTAACGTGCAACTATCCGAATACCCCGAATTTGAATTAAAATAATTCGTAGAATTTGCCTGCCCGCAATGTAAAGCATAGCTTTGGCAGGCGGGTAATAAACATTTGGGGTATTCGGATTAGTTGCAAGAAGATATAAATAAGCATGGATTATTCGGATTAAAGGTTTGATAAAGTTGTAAATATAAAAAACTGTCTTGAACATATTATACCACATTCTTTTATTTTTAAACAAATAAACCCGCCTACTTGCAGAGCTTGTGGCGGGTCTATTTAATATTTACTTTTAAAATTATGAAACTAATTTATATTTATTTCCTTCTTTACTAAATCTTTCTTTGTCCATTAAAGCCAAATTGATAGTGGCTTTCTTCACTAAACGTTTATCAAGCACGCGCTCAACAATTTCGTTTTTAGTTAACGGCTTATTTGCCTCTTGCAACGCTTCCGCAACTACATCAGTAACTGTACCTGTTTTATAACCCCATTCTTTTAAGGCGTAAATGCCACGGCCGATTAAGACATATTTATTATCTAAAATTAATTCATTATGCACTGTGGCTGGATTAGCTTTTTTATGATCAAAACTAATTTCATTAATTCGCTCAGCAATTTCTTTAAAGTGAAGCGGTTTGCCTTCATGTTTAAGAATTAAATAAATTTTATGATTAATAGTTTTAGGAGTAATTTCCGGCCATTTGTTAATGCCCCAAAAACCAAATTTATTTTGTTGTAATTGTTTGCTTGAACGCAATAAAGAATATAAAGCTTTATTCTCATTAATCAAATCATAATTGTCGCTAAAGCGATCATTTTTAATTACTGGCGAAATATCAAAGTTGTTGCTAGCCTGAAATTTATCTTGATTTTTAATATAAATATCGTTATCTTTAACTAGTTTAATAACTTCTTGAGTCGGAAGAACTGTTTGAATATTTTCCATTTTATTTAAAATAAATTTTAACAACTCTTCCATGTGATCAATTTTAACAAATTTTAATTTCCACAAATTATTATAATAGCCGTTTTCTTTAACATGATCAAAATCATCAGTTAAAAGTTTAGATAAAATAAAATCATAATGATTGCGTAATACATCAAGCGCTAACTGCTGTTCACTGTTAGCTAAAAATGATAGATAACTTAAATTATCAATTAAGTACTGGCGCTCAACAATTCCACCATGCTCTTCCAATAAGCTATTGATAATATGCTTTAAGCTGGAAATATAACGATTAAAATCATCATGCTTTTTAAGCTTAGCTACGGCCGCATTTTCAATCTGACGAATACGTTCGCGAGTTAAATTATAAGCTTGGCCAATAGCTTCTAAAGTAGCTTTTTCTTCATTTTTTAAACCAAAACGTTGTTCTAAAATATCCTGCTCTTTTTCACGCAAAGTATTGAATAAATTAAACAAAATAAGATGACTGTCTAAAATAGCAGCCTCTTCTTGCACGGCTGTATTTAAAATTGTGTCTAAAATTGATTTATTTTCCATATTATAAATCCCTAACCAAAGCATCAAGTTAGATTAGAGTATTTAATTTATGCCTACATAATATCATAATTTAAAATATATGTCAAATGATTTATAGTCTTTAAAATATTATTGGCTAAAGTTAGCAAATTTATTCAAAAACAGCCAAATTACCTAATTTTACTTAATTCTGTTATAATAAGAACAACTGGATTTACCCTAGTTAAATAAACTAAGTTAAATTGCTCTGTATTTTTTAATATGGTAAAATTTATCAAATCAAACACTTGAAACAATACCTATTTAACGGGGTTTACTTATTAATTCATTTGACAAGATATACACTATTTTTCTATACTAAAACTACTATTAGCAGTCTGACATTAAGAGTGCTAACAAAACTAAGCAACTAATTAACTAAGCAACTAACTCCATGTTAAACAAACTCACTAATAAATCACAAGAAGCTTTAATTGTCGCTCAAAATATTGCTTTAGAAAATGGACAACAGCAGATTTCAGCAATTCACTTGCTCTACTCTCTTATTATTCAGCCGGAAAGTTTAGTTAAGACAGTTTTGGATAAACTAAATATTAACACTGACTCTTTAAAACAAAATGTTTTAGCAGAGATTAGCTTGTTGCCAAAAGCACCGATTGAAACAACTGTCGGTACAGTGCAAGGCACACAAGAAGTCGCGCAAACTCTTAATGAAGCCAAAAGAGAAGCTGACAAAATGGGCGATGAATTTATTTCCACTGAACATATTTTTTTGGCAATCTTAATTGTTAAATCAGTAGCTAAAGCAATCCTCACTAATATTGGACTTGAGTATGATAATGTTTTAAAAATTTTAGCTGAAGTGCGCGGTAATCATCGTGTTACTGATCCCATGCCGGAAAATAAATTTCAGGCCCTGGAAAAATACGCAGTTAACTTAACTAAAATGGCTCGTGACCAAAAACTTGATCCAGTGATTGGTCGCAATGATGAAATTCGTCGTGTCATGCAAGTAATTTCCCGTCGCACTAAAAATAACCCTGTTTTAATCGGTGAAGCCGGAACTGGCAAAACCGCTATTATTGAGGGCTTAGCTCAGCGCATTGTAGCTGGTGATGTGCCGGAAAATTTAAAAAATAAAGAACTTATTAGCTTAGACCTTGGTTCATTACTGGCCGGCGCAAAGTTCCGCGGTGAATTTGAAGATAGATTAAAAGCAGTCTTGAAAGAAATAAAAGCGCAGGAAGGAAAAATAATTCTTTTTATTGATGAGTTGCACACTTTAGTTGGCGCCGGCGCTACCGAGGGCGCTTTAGACGCCTCTAATATGTTAAAGCCACCATTAGCTCGTGGGGAGTTACACGCAATCGGCGCTACTACTACTAAAGAATACCAGAAGTATATTGAGAAAGACGCTGCTTTAGAACGTCGCTTTCAGCCGGTTTATGTTAACGAGCCTTCTATTGAAGATACTATTGCTATTTTGCGCGGCATTAAAGAAAAATATGAAGTCTATCATGGCGTTCGTATTACTGATAAAGCTATTTTAGCGGCCACTGAATTATCAGAGCGATATATTACTGATCGATTTCTGCCGGATAAGGCAGTGGATTTAATTGATGAAGCTACCAGCGCTTTGCGGATGGAAATTGAATCTATGCCAGATAATTTGGATAAATTAAAACGAGAGATAACTCGTTTAGAAATTGAAAAAGCTGGCATTGAAAAAGAAAATAATCCTGAACATCTGGGATCAGTTGACAGTGATACTAAGAAAAAAAATACCGTTACTATTAAAAAAATATCTAAAAAGCTTTCTGAGCTTAAAGAAGAAGCCCGGCAATTAGAAATGCACTGGAAAAACGAGAAAGATATTATTAGCGCCATTCGCGCTAACAAGAAAAAAATTGAGGAATTAAAACAGCAAGCGGAAAAACTACAGAATGAAGGAGATTTAGATAAAGTAGCGGAAATTCGTTATTCTCAAATTCCTAAAGTGCAAAAAAATATTGAAAAAAATGAAATGAAGCTTCATGATATTCAACAGGCTGGACAAGCCATTTTGAAAGAAGAAATTGACGAAGAAGATATTGCCGCTGTAGTTTCCCGCTGGACCGGCATCCCAGTTAATAAAATGTTAGAAAATGAAACAGCCAAACTAGCTAAAATTGAACAAGAACTAAATAAAAGGGTGGTTGGGCAAGATAAGGCAATTAGCTCGGTAGCTAATGCTATTCGTCGATCCCGCGCCGGCATTAATGAAATTGGTAAACCAATCGGCTCATTCCTTTTTGTCGGTCCGACTGGTGTTGGTAAAACTGAACTAGCCAAATCTTTAGCAAACTTAATGTTCAATAACGAAGACGCAATGATCCGCTTAGATATGTCTGAATTTATGGAACAACATTCAGTCGCTAAAATTATCGGCTCCCCTCCCGGCTATGTCGGTCATGATGAAGGCGGTCAGTTAACTGAAAAAGTACGTCGCAAACCATACAGTGTAATCTTATTTGATGAAATTGAAAAAGCGCACCCAGAAGTATTTAATATGCTGTTACAAATTCTTGATGACGGCCGTTTAACTGACTCTAAGGGTCGGATGGTTAATTTTAAAAATACCATCATCATTATGACTTCTAATTTAGGGAATAAACTTATTGAAGAATATTCTATCGGCTTTACTGATACTAACGACAAAGAAAAAGCTAAAGAAGTGCGCGAAGAAGAAATGCGCGTTAAAATAATGGACATTCTTAAAAATTATTTCAAATTGGAATTTTTAAATCGCATTGATGAAATAGTTATCTTTAAAACGTTGTCGGAGGAAAGCCTGACTAAAATAGTTGATATTGAATTAGCTAAAGTTCAAGGCAGATTATTGGCCCGTAATATTAAACTATATTTCAAAGATACTATTAAAAAAATGTTGGCTAAAGAAGGCTATGATTCTACGTTCGGCGCCCGCCCGCTTAAGCGCGTTATCCAGAATAAAATTTTAGACGGTTTGGCTTTAGATATTATTGAAGGAAAAATTAAGGAAAATGATAAAATTGAAATTATCTTAGATCAGCAAGATCAAGTGGCGATGAAAGTGAGATAACACCTAACAGCTAACATTTGACATTTAACCGTAGAGACGTCCCGAAGTACTTCGGGACGTCTTTTTTGTGTTTACAAAACTATTTTTATTATATATAATACTAACTCAGCCATTCTAAAAAATAGGAGAAGCAAATGGATAAAAAAGCTCTTTTTGAAAAAATTAAATCTATGCAGATGAGAAATAGACTAAAAATTATCTTCAAAGAAGATGGTTTTGCTGGTTTAATTTATTTCCATCAAATGGTGCAACACAAACAAATATTACTAGAAAGAATATCAGAAAAAACTGTGTTTGAAATTATTAAACAGCAAAACTGGGGCAAGAGAAAAAATCGCGATTTTATCGTGCAAGTTATCAGCCCTCTTAACGTTGCAGAGTTTGTGAGAAAATTTGATGGTGAAGTTGAAAGTATTGAGGTTCTTTAATATAATTAGCTGTTCCGAACAGCAGACAAAATCCAACACCTACGTATTTATAGGTGTTTTTTTATACAACTTATAAACAATTGCAAAAAGTATTCAGTGTGATAAAGTTCGGGTATAAAAATAAAAACGAAAATATGGATATTGACGCCAAAATTCGCAAAATCCCTAACTGGCCTAAAGAAGGGGTATTATTTTATGACGTTACTACTCTTTTTGAAGATAAAGAAGCATTTCATTATGTAGTGGATGAGCTTTGTCGACCATACGAAAATATGCAAATTGATAAGGTTGTTGGTATTGACGCGCGCGGATTTTTATTAGCATCTAGCATGGCGTATAAATTAGGCGCCGGAGTAACTATTGTGCGTAAAAAAGGAAAATTGCCGCATAAGACAATTAGCCGAAATTACATTTTAGAATACGCGTCTGCTACAATTGAGATGCATGAAGACGCTATTAAAAATAGAGAAAGAGTCATTGTAGTAGATGATTTAGTAGCAACTGGCGGAACTATGACAGCAACAACTGAACTAGTAGAACAGTTAGGCGGAATAATTTTAGGCATCAGTTGGATTGTGGATTTGCAATTTTTAGGAGGTTCAAAAAAGATAAGTGGATATAATTGTAATTATTTAATTAGCTATGATAATGAAGAGGTTGAGGATAAAACTCAAAAATATTTAAACACAGATCAGTCTGCCTTAACCGAAACTACAGTAAGTAAACAAATAAAAATTGGGATTATTGGTGGATCGGGATTAGAAAATTTAAATATTTTAGAAAATAAAAAACAAGAAAAAATTAATACTCCGTTTGGCGCGCCGTCGGATTTAGTTACTACTGGTAGGATTAGTAATGTAGAGGTTGTGATAATTACGCGACATAGTCGACATCATAATATTAAACCGAGCGATGTAAATTATCGAGCAAATATTTGGGCAATGAAAGAATTAGACGTTACTCATATTTTAGCCACAACTGCTTGTGGCAGTTTAAAAGAAGATATTAAACCAGGTGACTTTGTAATTTTAGACCAATTTATTGACAGAACAACAAAACGAGCACAAACTTTTTATGAAGGTCGGGTTTGCCATATTCCAATGGCTGAACCTTTTTGTTATAAATTAAGAACTCTAGTTTATCAGACAGCGCAAGAGTTGGAAATTACAGCCCATCCCCAAGGAACAGCTATTACTATTGAAGGACCAAGATTTTCAACTAAAGCAGAAAGTGATTTATTTCGTTCATGGAATGCGGATATAATAAATATGACAACTGTTCCTGAAGTAGTTTTAGCGCGCGAAGCTGGAATTTGTTATCAAGCAATTGCAATGGCTACTGATTATGATTGTTGGCGAGAAACTGGCGACAGTGTAGATATTCAACAAATTTTAAAAGTTATGAAACAAAACGCGAATAAAATAGAAAAATTATTAATAGAAGTTATTCCAAAAATTAATTTTACAGAGTGTAAATGTAATAAAGATATTGAAGGAGCAGTAATTTAAATTTATTTTTCTAATCAAACACAAAAGCCGTAAAGATAAATTTACGGCTTTTTTTATGATTTGCTGTTCGGAATCCCGATACATCGGGATTCTAAACAGTAAATTTAATTTTTATTTTTAGTGGGAATGGCAACAGAAAAAATAACTCCAACCAAAACCACATATCCAATTCCCAATGGATGATTTAAATACGGACTGAAAAAACTAGTAACAGTTATCATAACTAATCCTGATAATAAAGCTATATACAATAACTTTTGAATTTTTAATTCTGATTTTTTAATTCTGCTTATTCCGGTAATAAAAATTTTAATCAACAACGCCACATACGCTAACATGCCAAAAAATCCCAGCTTTAGCCAAATATCCAACCAGCCCCATTCAAAAGCATAAGTGGTATATTTACCGTCTGGTGAAACTTCACGCACACGCGGATCATCAGATATATAAGTTACTTCGGCGCCAAAGCCCTTGCCTAAAATAGGGGCTTGTTTAATTTCAGATACGAGCACTGGCAATAAATTCCAGCGGCTGGATACGCCTGCTTCCCCGCTGATACTAGTTGCTCGCTCGCCTAACATGCTTAAATTAAAGCCTGATAGTGGTTGAGGCACTGGAAATCTAACAATTGTCCAAACTAAGCCTATACTTAATATTGTCACTAATATTAATATACTGCCCGTTAAAATAATTTCCTTCCATTTTCGCCAGAAAAACAAGAAAACAAGAAAACAATATATTAATAAGCCCATTCCTAAACCAAGCCAAAAACTTCGGGAAAAACTTACTAAGGTTGTAGAAATAAATAATGATAAGCCAATGAAATAATAAATTAACAAGTTTTTCTTTTTAGCTAAAACATCATGAAGAATAAGTGACAAAAAAACAAACAAACCAACAACAACAAAAACCTGACTTTGAATAAATACTCTGCTAAATCCCAGTTCAGTAAAATTAACCTCCCCTACTCCAGTTACTCTAACCCAGCGATAAATTTTTTCTGCTAACAAATTAAAATCATGAGAAAAAATATAAAGCAAAGCTAATGTTTTTAAAGACAACCAACTAGCAGTTACGCTTAACAAAATTAGTAAATCTTGCGATACTTTTGTAATTCGCTCTTTATTTTTCTGCCAGATGTAATGAACTGGAAATAAAATACCAAAATAAATCCAACCATTAAAGTCAAAAAACAAATTCTTTAAATTATTACCTTGTAAATAGCCATTGATCACTCCCCAGATAACAAAAATAGCGAGTAAAAAATAAAAAATAAAAAGTTTATTATCTGAAGAAGTTGCTTTGCTGGTTATTTTCTTTGCTTTAATAGTCATTTCCTGAAAATCACTAAAACTTTTTATGGTATCTTTACTTTTCAAAACAATTTTATCTATTTCATCTTGAATATCTTGTTTAGTGCTGACCCATTTTAACAGCACCTTACCCAGCCAAGCAGACATGATTATTAAAAACATGGCAATACGTAGAGAAATTACTGTGCCATCATAATCATAAAAAAATAAATATCCTTTTGATCCAATAAAAAGTTCTACTAACAGAATATACAAGCCGTATTTCATTTTTTCCACTACCAACAAAAGTGTAATCGCCAGTATAATAAAAAAACCTGCTTCACGCGCCTGCGGAACTACAAAGCCAGCAAACGAAAGCAGTTCTACTAAAAAAATTATTAGAAAATATAAACGAAATTTTTTAAGCATATTTATAAAATTTACAATTATCAATTTACAATTTTCATTTAATAATCAATAACCAATTATCAAACATCTAAACTTCGCTACTATCGTGTTTGAAAAAAATAAACAACCACCGGTTTCACCGGTGGTATTACGGTGAAACGGACTTCG
>JBDRNG010000030.1:0-61327 GCA_043811275.1 Candidatus Falkowiibacteriota bacterium
GATTTGTTAATTTCTACAATACAGTTAAACCGCACAAAGGAATAGATAATAAAACTCCAATGGAACAATTAATTAATTACTTTTATCCTACTGAATTGTAAACAACGCTTTACTTTCTAACATATAAGTATATATATTACACTTTTTACTTATTTGTTCTTTTTTCTGCCTTTTTGCACTCTCTCTGTTTCAGTTAAGAGCATTTTACGCAAACGGATGCTTTTAGGCGTAATTTCTAAATATTCATCATCGTTCATAATACCCATACCTCGCTCTAAGGTTAGTTCTATGGGAGGAGTTAAACGAATAGCGTCGTCTGAACCAGAAGCGCGCATGTTGGTAAGCTGTTTACCTTTAAGCGGATTAACTGCCATGTCATTTCCTTTAGTTACATTGCCAATTACTTGTCCCTCATATACTTCAAGATTAGCTTTAATATAGAGGGCGCCTCTTTCTTGCAAATTAAATAAAGCAAAACCAAGCGCTTTACCAGTTGCCATGGACACCATAGATCCTAATTCATTTTTAGCAATTTCTCCAACATAAGGTTTAAAGCCAATCACTCGAGCGTAGAGAATTCCTTCACCGCGAGTATCTACCACAAATTCATTGCGATAACCAAGTAGACCGCGAGTAGGCATTTCAAAAATAATTTTTACTCCGCCATGTTCAGGTTTCATTTCTAGCATGTTTCCTTTGCGTTTAGATAATTTTTCAATCACAGTGCCAGACATTTTTTTAGGCACATTGATAGTTACTTCTTCAAACGGCTCTACTTTCTTGCCTCGTCCTTCATGGAGGCGGGGTGAGCCGTCAACTTTTTTAATAATTACCTGGGGTTGAGAAATTTGCAATTCATAATTTTCTCGGCGCATATTTTCTAAGAGAATGGCAATATGCATTTCGCCTCGACCATAAACTTTGTAATGATCAACCGACGAAAAATCAATTTTTAAACCCACATTAACTTCCAACTCTTTTTGCAATCGATCTTTTATCTGCCGATTAGTTACAAATTTTCCTTCTTTGCCGGCAAACGGGGAATTATTAACTAAAAAATTAAGAGAGATGGTTGGTTCATCAATATCAATTGCTGGTAATGTTTTTTGTTTAACGTCTTCGCAAATTGTTTCACCAATAAAAATATCAGGCAAACCAGCAGTCATAATAATATCACCGGCGCTCGCTTGCTTAACTTCCTGACGGTTTAATCCTTCAAAAGTAAATAACTTAGTGATTTTGCCAGTACGAGTTTCACCTTTATCATTCTTGATAACTACATTTTGACCAAGAGTAATTTTACCTTCATAGATTCTGCTAATTGCTAATCGGCCTAAAAAATTATCATAGCCTAAATTAAAGGGCTGAATGCTTAGCTGTTTTTTGCCTGCCTCTTTGCTTGAAGCCACTGGCACTTGTTTTAAAATAGTATCTAACAACGGCGTTAAATCTTTAGATTTATCTTCCAGTTTAACTTTGGCTACGCCGGTTTTAGCAATCGCATAAATTACTTTAAAATCAAGCTGTTCATCACTAGCGCCTAAATCTAAAAATAGTTCATAAACTAATTCACGCGCGTGTTCGGGGTCAGCGGCCGGCTTATCAATTTTATTTATCACTACAATTGGTTTTAAGCCCAACTCTAGAGATTTCTTTAAAACAAATTTTGTTTGTGGCATAGGGCCTTCTTGGGCGTCTACTACTAATAACACTGAATCAATAGAGCGCAGTACTCGTTCAACTTCTGATCCAAAGTCAGCATGACCCGGAGTATCCACGATATTAATCTTTGTTTGCTTGTAATTGATTGAGGTATTTTTGGAATAAATTGTAATACCGCGCTCTAATTCTAACGCATCAGAGTCCATACTTGATCCTTCATCTGACATGCCAGTTTGACGCATCAAAGCATCGGTCAGAGTAGTCTTACCGTGATCAACATGAGCAATAATAGCAATATTTCTTATTTCCATATAGTTAGTCTAAAGCTTGCCCGCTCAATCACGTAGTGAGACGAGAGGGTCAGAAAGTTTAAAGTCTATGTACTTTATAATTTTATTTTTACAAAAAAACCGCCTAGCTAAAAAGCGGTTTTTTAGAGTTTTTTAGGTCTTAAATAAGCATAATACATAAATATAAAAATGTCAATAGTTAGCAGTAACCTTGCCATAACTTTTGACTTTTAGAGTTAAAAATGAGAAGATTAATCTATTACATTTTGTTAATGTAATATTCAGGGGGTGAATAGAGAGAAAAGGTTTCTGAAGCTTTGACTGCCAGCTTCAGTTTTCTTGGCTACTCTTCTATTTACCCCCCTTTCCATTTTGTAGCAGGGCGTTTTTTTGCTTGCCCGCCTAATTAGTTATTGTTGGCGGGATTTTATGTTATAATAAAGTTATAAATAATTTTTTAATATAATTTACTTATTAACTCAACCCGCCAATAACTTTGCCTACAGCTCATAATTAGGCGGGTGTAACCATATGGAGCTATCAATTCTATTGGCAAAAGTCATGGGACTTTTCACAATAATTTCTGCCGTCGCTGTTCTTCTTAACAGAAAGATGGTGAACGGTATAATTAAAGACCTTGCTAAACATATTAGTTTAGGCATGTTTGGTGGCGCTCTTGATCTCATTGTTGGTTTGCTGATTGTTCTTCAGCATAACATTTGGAGCGCAGACTGGGTCGGCTTAATCACTCTATTCGGCTGGCTAGCCCTAATCGAAGGCACAGTTTTACTTTTATTTCCAAAAGGATATGTTAAGTGGGTTGAAAAATTTAGTGATAACGCGATTAATGTGATAGTATTTATCGGATTGTTAATCGGTATTTATTTAACTTATATGGGGTTTACCGTATAGGATTACGCGGTTTACTGCTTGCCTTGCCGAAGTTTTAACGTAGGCAGGTGTAGCAAAATAGTTTCCACCCAAGGCGGATCAGCCTTGAGCTGAAGACTGGTTGTTAGTTAAATAGTAAAAAACTAAGTAACTGATTAACCCCGGTCTCTTACAGGCGGGGTAAACTAAGCAACTAGTTAATTAATAAGAAGGAGGTGATATATATGATAAACATTTGGGAAAAAGCTTTGAAGAATATGGATGTTATAGATATAGGTTTAATTAAATTTGGCTCAGCGGCTTTTGTGTTGTTTGTAATAACCATTTGGCCGACGGCTATGACTTGGGTTCATTCTGTAAATCCTTGGCATTTTCTGATAGCTTTTATAATTATAAGCGCTAGACCGGTATATCGAGCTTATTTAAAATAAATTTAAATATAAAAAAACACCCCTATTCAAAGAGGTGTTTTTTGTTTTCATTGACTTTTTAAGTACATAAGGTATAATTAAAGTATAAAATATAAATAGGGAAAAAAGGTTGTATATTCTCCCGCCCGTCCGCTGACAGCGTCGGTTGGGTAGGCATTCCCCGGGAAAATTTAATTATAAAGCAACATATGCAACTCACGCTATTCGGGTTGCTTTTTGTATCTATATGACTAATAAAGAAAAATTTTTAGTTGAGCATAATAAACTTTCACCCATAAATTTAAAGGCGACTTTGAATATTCTTACTGTTTTTAAGATAAAAAAGCCGACACTTTTCAAAAATAATGACTGGTCAATTGATAAAATTCGTCGGCCGTTTATTATGTGGCTTACTTCTATGACTAAAGCGCAAAAAGAAGAGATAAATAGCATGCAGAAATAAGCAGGCTATCACCAACGACTTTTATTTTAAAAAAACCGCTCAGCATGCGCCGGGCGGTTTTTTCGTGCCACGAAGTTAAAACGTAAAAATAAAGGTCTTCTTCCCCGCTCTCTCCCGAGGCGGGTAAACAAGGCGGACAAGTATCTACTAACCTCCCCACGTAAATTAAAAGGTATTTTTCTATCTACGAACCCTGATACGTATCACAGAAGATGACAGTATCCTCCTACGCTCCATCCTACGTTGAAGCTTCGGATGGCAAGAAAGCTACGTAGGACAAGAATAAAACACTTTGTTATGAACGTAGAGTGTTTTTGTGTCCCGCCCAAGGCGGGTAAATATAATAAAGCACTCTCTCTGTATGAACATGGGGCGCTTTTATGTTATAATAAACCTATGGACTTTCATACTCTCAAAGCTGAAGAAGTATTGAAAAAATTAAAAACATCAACTAAGGGTCTTGATAAAAAAGACGCTATTTTAAGGTTGAAGAAACATGGGTTGAATAAGTTGCCGAGCGCGAAGAAGAAGGGGTGGTTAAAAATATTATTAGAGCAGTTTAAAAGTCCGCTAATCTATATTTTAGCGATTGCCGGTGTGATAACAATTGCGCTAGGGGAGTATACGGACGCGATTGTCATCTGGCTAGCTGTTTTAGTTAATACCATAGTCGGCTATATCCAAGAAGCCAAAGCCAATAACGCGCTTCAGGCGCTGAAAGAGATAGTGACGAATAAGGTGGTTGTTGTTAGGGAGGGCAAGGAGAAATTAATGTCACAGGAGCTGATTACGATTGGGGATGTGATTAAATTAAGGCCGGGGGACAAGGTGCCGGCTGATGGGCGGATTATTGAGAGTGATGATTTGAAGATAAATGAGTCGGCTTTGACCGGAGAATGGGCGCCGGTGGAGAAGAAGGTGGAAAGTATGGATAAGGAGACTTTTTTTGCTGACAGGGTGAATTTAGCGTTTATGGGGACAGTGGTGGAGTTTGGCTTTGGGTTGATGGTGGTAACGGCGATTGCTAAGCAAACCGAGTTTGGGCGAGTGGCTAAGCTAATTAAAGAAACTGAAGAAGGGGAAACGCCGTATCAACAGAAACTGGGAAAGTTTAGTAAAATTTTAGGTTGGGTTATTGTTATAATTTGTTTGTTTATATTTATAGAGGGAATGTTGAGCGGTGGCAGTTTTGCCGAAATGTTTACGACTGCGGTCGCGGTCGCGGTCGCGGCGATTCCCGAGGGCTTGCCGATGGCAATGACCGTGATACTTGCGATTGGGATGCAGAAAATTTTAAAAAAGAAAGGTTTAGTGCGTAAACTGGCGAGCGCTGAAACATTAGGTTCTACCTCTATAATATGTACAGATAAAACCGGGACACTGACGCAGGGGAAGATGGAAGTATCTGAGATAATTTCCCCCTCCCATGCCTACGGCGGGGCGGGCAAGGAAAATAAAAATAAAGTCCTTGAAATTGTAACGTTATTATCAGAGGCATTTGTAGAAAATATAAACCCGCCTTCGCCTAAAGGCTACGGCGAGGCAAGTGGCTTAGTACGTGAGATTTTACGCGGACGACCAACAGATAAAGCATTATTACAGGCCGGGCATATTGCCGGACTTCATAAGAGTAAATTAAGTAAAAAATATAATGAGATAGACCGCATTCCGTTTAATTCCGCGCAGAAATTTTCGGCGGCGTTATTTTCTACCGGAAAATCATCCCAAGAATTATTAGTAATGGGAGCGCCAGAGGTGATATTTGCTCGGTGCAAACCCGCTCAAGCCTACGGCGAGGCGGGCAAGAAGACGTTGTATAAAAAAGTAGATGAGATGACGGGACAGGGAATGCGGGTGTTGGCGGTGGCCATGCGACCCGTTGTAGGGACAGGGCATGCCCTGTCCTCACGTAAAAATTTCGACCTGCGCAATGAGGATGTGAAAGATTTAGAATTTTTAGGATTAGTGACGTTAAAAGACCCATTGCGGGCGAGCGCTAAAGAGGCGATTAAAACCTGCCAAACTGCTGGCATGCGCCCAATAATTATTACCGGCGACCATAAATTAACCGCTAAGGCGGTTGCTAACGAGTTAGGGCTGAACGTGAAAGACAAAAATATTTTAGAGGGTAAAGATATAGAAAAATTAACTGATAAGCAACTACAAAAAAAAGTAAGAGACATAATCGTTTACGCTCGCGTTATGCCAGAGCATAAATTGCGGATAATTAACGCCTGGCAAGGTTTAGGAAAAGTAGTCGCCATGACGGGAGACGGCATCAATGACGCGCCGGCGCTGAAAAAAGCCGATGTGGGAGTAGCACTCGGCTCTGGCACAACGGTCGCTAAAGAAGTCTCGGATTTGGTTTTGCTGACTGACGATTTTAGCGTGATTGTTTCCGCGGTGGAAGAAGGGCGGGTAATTATTGATAATATCCGCAAAGTGATTACTTATTTATTATCCTCGTCTTTTACTGAAATTATTTTAATAAGTTCAGCGCTTATCATGGGCTGGCCTTTGCCGATTGTGGCTGTTCAGATTTTATGGGTGAACGTCATTCAGGATACTCTGCCCAATCTGGCGCTCGCTTTTGAGCCAAAAGAAAAAGATGTTATGTTACGCAAACCCTTATCTAAAAAAGCACCGCTTTTAAGCAGTGAGATGAAATTTATTATTTTTGTAGTAGGTATTTTTACAGATATAATTTTATTGGGCGTTTTTTATTATTTTTATCAATATTCCGGATATGATATTATACATGTGCGCTCATTGGTTTTTGCCGGCCTGGCTGTTGTTTCAACATTATATATTTATTCCTGTCGTAGCTTGCGCCAAAATATCTGGCATACTAGCCTGTTATCAAATAAATTGCTTTTACTATCAACTTTAATCAGTACTATTTTATTATTAGTAGTTTTGTACCAGCCGACCTTGCAAGTAATTTTTAAGACCGTGCCGTTGACTTTATTTGATTGGGGATTATTAATCGGCTTAGGATTAGTAAATATCTTTTTTATTGAAATGGGAAAATGGTTTTATATTAGGCGAAAGCAGGTAAGCTAAGATATCTTGGTAGTTGATAAAGCACAGGAATTATGGTAGATTATATATAAGTGTAAAATTGCTAAATTGTTACATTGCTAAATTGTTAAATTGCTGACGGCGTTAACAATGCAACAATTTAACAATGTAACAATATATCTATATGAAAAATTTTTTTACCTCCATCGACCGTAGCTTTAACGGTTTTGTTATAAATTTATTAATTGGCGGAATTTTATTGCTGATTTTTGCAGTCCTAGTTGTCTGGGTTGATTTTGTCTTGCGGTTGGTAATCGGCCTGGCATTTTTAATGGCCGCCTGGGTATGTTTTTACGGCGCTTACAAGCTATATGATTTTAAAAAGCATATTAAAGACTTCTTGCCTCGAATAAAGTAGAAATAAGTTGTGTGTTTTTAAACATCTTATTATCCTTTAATCCAAATGATATATGCATACTTAAAATTTCCTGCAATTATCCGAATGCCCCAAATATTTACTACAAATTTTACAAATTATTTTATCCTAATTTGTGGTATTCGGATAGTTGCACGTTAAATTAAATCCGCACAAATCATTTGGATTAAAGGTTTACCATAATTTTTAACCCACATAACTTACCTTGAACATGCCCACCTCAAACCTCTCCCAACCTGAAATAACCACTAAATCCTTATCTGAAACAGCTAAGGATTTATTTCGAGTTGTCCATCAACAGCAAACTTCTTCAGAAGATGGTGAGGAGAATGGGATAGCTAAAATTAAAGTGCATGAGATTGTTAGCAAGATGTCCTTTTTTTATGAAAAGATTCGTAACGCGGTGGATTATAAAGATGACCATTTATTACGCAAGAACGCGATTGAACGCATTTTAAAGCGCTTGCATTTGGTGGGGCATCATGAATCTAATGAAATTGCCAATATGCTGATCGTGGAGTTGATTCGTGGTGGCTATTTAAATAATAACGTTGTTCCAGAAACTAAAGCAGATGAGGTGGCGCTAATTATTGAGCGCTTTCTACAATTGCGTAAAAATATTTTGGCAGAAGAAAAAAATGATAAAAAAGAAGCAGATAATATTAAGCAATGGATTTGGAATTTGACGGCTACTAATATTGAGGAAAATTTGATTAATCATTCGGTGAATCATGTTATTGGCAAACACATGTATTCGTTGATTGACGCTAATATTGCTGATGAAGAAATAGACCAGGAATTCAGTCGTGATAAAAAAATTCAGATTTATCTGGCAATATATGGGAAACTTTTTAACTATGATGATTTAATGCTGGAGTTTTTGCTTTTCCGTTACTTTAATCCTAATTGGTATAAAGCTTCAGACAAAGATATTGCTAATATTGCCCAACAGTATCAGGAAATGAAAAAAGATTCAGTTCAACAATTAAGTCATCCTTTCCGTAAGCAAGTGCAGAAATTAGCCAGTCGCTATACTATTTATTTTTCCATTCTCAAAGATGCGATTGAAGAAAATCCAGAAGCAACTTATGATAAATTGAAAAATTCTCCAGAACAATTTAAAAAATTAATCGCTAAAATTTGCGATAGACGTTATAAAGAATCGCATGGCAAATTAAGTCGCGGGGCAGTGCGCAGTATTATTTATATATTTTTAACTAAAGCTGTTTTAGTTTTTATTCTGGAAGGGCCAATTATTTTGTTTTTGGGCGAAACGCTTAATTATTTTACTTTATCAATAAATATTTTATTTCCGCCTGCTTTGCTATTTTTGATTATTTTATTTACAGCTGTGCCGGGCAATGATAATACCAAGCGAATTTATCAAGGCATTGAAGAAATTGTCTTTCAAGGAAAACATCAAGATAGATTGGTCAAGTTATATTATCCAGTAAAACGAGGAAGCGCTACTAACATTATGTTCAGCTTTTTTTATATAGTTACTTTTTTATTGTCTTTTGGCTTGGTAGTCTGGGGGTTATTAGCTTTACAGTTTCATTTTGTTAGTATTATTATTTTTGTTTTCTTTTTATCATTGGTCAGTTTTTTCGGCATCCGTTTAGGGAAGATTGCTCGAGCTTATTCAGTAGTGGAACGCAAAGAGAATTTATTTTCCTTTTTTGCTAACTTTTTCTATGTGCCAATTGTTGGTTTAGGAAAATGGTTAAGTGAGACCTTTTCTCAGATTAATGTTTTTGTTTTCATTCTGGATTTTATCATTGAATCCCCATTTAAAATATTTGTAGAAATCACCGAACAGTGGAGCGCTTATGTTAAAGAGCGGAAAGAGGGAATTGTGGAGTAGTACCCCTCCGCCCTTCGGGCACCTCTCCTTGCTCCACCGCTAAAGCTAAGGCGGCACGCGGTAGTAAGGAGAGGATTTTTCTCCTTTTATTTTTTATCATCCTGAATCCCTGTTTTTGTCATCTTGACCCGCTCATAAGCGTAGCACATTGAGCGGGGAAAGATCTAATACCACGAACTTACGAATAGATTCTTCGTCCCGATATTCATCGGGACTCAGAATGACAAAAAAAAGAAAAGCAGAAATAACAAAAAAGCAAACCTTACTTGCAAGTCGTAGCCTTGGCGTAGACTTGACTTTTTACGCCAAACAGGCATGATAAGAGTAAGTTGTTCATTCTATCAGAAAGAGGTAAAGAAAAATGTCAAAGAAAAATAAAAAGCGCATATGGAATAACTTACTTAAAATTTTAGATGAAAAAGATTTTGGCTGTCAGGTATTAATACGAATACCAGGATCAGAAAAGGATTATTTTCTTGGCATGCTAGATATAGTTAGTAAAATTAAGGTCTGTATTTATCGGTTAGGAATGAAAGAGCAAGGAAAAGAATTTGACTTAAAGAATGAAGCAGAACAGATTGTCCGCCTTCCTTTATCATCAGGAACGATGATAGTCAAAAGATGGGAGGAAAAGAGGATTATAACCGTGAATATAATGAGCCTTGAACCTCTTAATGAAGAGCAAATTTTTTCTTGTTTTTCGCAAATATTTGAAGCAGATTTTCATGATATAAAACTTCGCAAGGCAAAATTTGAAATTATGGAATTTGAAGAGGGGAAGTAAAATGTTTGACAATAACACCTAAAAAGGGGTAAAGTTAGAAATAGCTTTATCCCTTTAATTATTTTATGCCCTCACCTCAATCCTCTCCCATCCACCTCGGCTTCGTTCCGGCGAGACGGGGAGGGAGAAGAAGCAAATTTATGAATAAATTCTATATTACAACTACATTGCCTTATGTAAATGCTAAACCGCACATTGGCTTTGCTTTGGAAATAATTCAAGCAGATACAATTGCCCGCTGGCAGAAAATGCAGGGCAAGGAAGTTTTTTTTAATACCGGCACTGACGAACATGGCTTAAAGATTTATCGTAAAGCAGAAGAAGAAAATAAAGACATTCAGGATTATGTAGATGAATATGCTGATAAATTTAAAAAATTAATGCCGGCTTTAGGGATTTCTGATGATGTTCATTTTATTCGCACTACTGACGAGTATCATGTTAAAGCAGCGCAGGAATTTTGGAAAAGATGCGACCAAAATGGAGATATTTACAAAAAGAATTATAAAATTAAATATTGCGTGGGATGTGAATTAGAAAAAACCGAATCAGAATCAGAAGATGGCAAATGCTTGGTTCATCCTAACTTAGATTTAGAAACTATTGAAGAAGAAAATTATTTTTTTAAATTTTCAAAATATCAGGATAAACTCTTGGATTTATATAAAAATAATCCGGATTTTGTGAAGCCAGATTGGCGATTAAAAGAAATTAGAAATTTTGTAGAAGATGGTTTGGAAGATTTTTCTATTTCTCGGCTGAAAGAAAAAATGCCTTGGGGCGTGCCAGTTCCGGATGATGAAGATCATGTGATGTATGTTTGGTTTGACGCATTGATTAATTATATTTCTACTTTGCAATGGCCCAGCGAAGATGGTGATTATAAAAATTTTTGGCCGGGCATGCAAGTGGCCGGCAAAGATAATCTGCGCCAGCAAAGCGCTATGTGGCAGGCGATGCTAATGTCTGCCGGTTTGCCGACTTCAACCCAGATTTTCATTCACGGCTTTATTACCTCTGGCGGGCAAAAAATGTCTAAGAGTTTAGGCAATGTAATTGATCCGTTTGCCATAGCAGAGAAATACAGCATAGACGCTTTGCGTTATTATTTATTGGCAGAGATCACTCCGTTTGAAGATGGTGATTTTACGATTGAAAAATTTGAAGCTCGCTATAATGCCGACTTAGCCAACGGATTAGGTAATTTAGTGGCAAGAGTGACTAATATGTTGGAAAAAGACGGCATTAAGTTAAAATTAGAACAGGTAGGTGAGGTTAAATTAAAGGATAAAATATCAAAGCAGATGACTGAATTTAAATTTAATGAAGCACTGAAAATTATTTGGGATAAATTACGGCAAAGTGATGAAATTTTAAGTAATAAGAAACCATGGGAAATAAAAGATGTGGCAGAGAAAAAAAAGATATTAGAACCGATTGCGCAGGACATCTTGAACGTAGCTGAATTATTACAGCCGTTTATTCCAGTCACAGCGGAAAAAATTATTAAGCAATTTTCTGCTAAACAAATTAAGAAAGGAGAGTCATTGTTTCCGAGGATTTAATTTTTGTTGTTTAAAAATTGAATAAAACCATAACAATCAAAAAAGGAAGGTAAATTATGTCTGATAATCAAGCAACTGAAGAGATTGTATTTTTTACACCAGCAGATAGAATTGTTACTGGAGAAGATACGTTACAGCTAATTTCCAGAATGAAAGAAAAACTGAATCAGTGTCGCGGACAATTAGTTATGTTAATTCCTAAGTCCAGTTATTCTTATTCAGATCGAAACGGAAGACAGTGTCGCCAAGATACAAAAACTATTATGATGGGAATTATTAAAGGTGATGAGTTGGAGTTTAATGAGAACGGCGAATTTACAGCTCCGAAGCATAGCTATTTAGTCTGTAAACGCATTGATTTTGACTGGGAAAAGCCAGGCTCCAACTTGATAAAACAAAAAGAAGAGGCTTTGAAGATATTTTCATTTGATGGACTCTCGTTTAGCGGTAAAGAATGGATAGTTAAATATAATGCAGAGCAAAAATTGTTCTTATTTCATGCACATGATAGTAGCACCAGCGCCAGTAACGAGCTAATTATTGGCGATGAAGATGTTAATACATGGCTTAATCAAGGTGAGGATTGTTATAGGAATTGGGGATATCGTCCTTTAGCTTATTTGATATCTAATTTTTTAGATCATCCGATTGAAGCTACAGACATAATCAGAGAATCCTTCGCAAACAATACTATACCTTGTAAGAACTTACAAATTGTCTTGAATTATCACATGGAAACACTTTACCGCCGGTCAGGAAATGATTTTGCTTCTGTAAAAACATTGGATGAATTGTTGAAGCTTTTACCTGATGGCGCTCGTCAGAGCAACGTCGGTCAATTGTATGGAAGTCCAATGGATGAAAGCACGCGTAATATGATTATTGGTTAGTTCTTTGGTTAATAAGTTCTAAACTAGTTTAGTTTAGAACTTTTATTTTATAAAAAAAGGCGAGTCGCTGTTTCCAAGAATATAATAAAATATAGACAAAAATAAAACGAGAGAACATTATATTCTCTCGTTTTTTATTAAAAACTTTATTTATTATACAGATTCTTCATCCTGTCATTCCCGCGAAAGCGGGAATGACAAAGAAAATCAGATTTAGTTGCAGTAGTAAGCTACTTTATTCTGATATTTTACTTAATTCAGCGTCAATTATAGTTTTTATTCTTTCAAATTCTACCGCGCCTGGCGCTAAAGTCACATCACCGTTTACGAAGTTTCCCGGAGTGCCACGTACACCTTTAGATAGACCTTCTTGATAGTCAGTATTAACTTTATCTTTGTATTTGCCGTCATCTATGCAAGAATTAAAGTTTGTCATATTTAAGCCAATTTCTTTAGCCATGGATTTAATAGTGTCTGCGGAAATATCAGCTTGATTTTCATATATTTTATCAGCGTATTCCCAAAATTTTTCTTGGTCATTAGCGCATTCTGACGCTTCGGCTGTTTGGCGAGCTAAAGGATGAATAGAATCAAGCGGGAAGTGCTTGTAAACCCAACGTACTTTGTCTGGGTAAGTTTCCATTACTTTTTTCATGGTTACATGAAATTTATCACAGTAAGGGCATTGAAAATCAGAAAATTCAACTATCGTAATCGGCGCGTCAAAATTACCGCGAATATGATCGTTTTCAGTTATATTAAATTCAGCTAAGGTCGGTTTTTCAGGTTGATTTGGTTGTTCCTCCTCTTGATTTTGTTCGGTCTCACCAGCTACTTCTGAACTCTTATTATCTTTAAAATATAGGCCTAACATCACTAAAAAGCCTATAACAGCAAAAATGGCGATTCCCAAGGAAAGACCAAATAAAAATTGTTTTTTGTCCTCGTCCATATGAGTTATGGTAAGTAAATTAATAAAGCGTGTATATAGATTATATTATAAAGCAATTATAGTCAAAAATAATTATCCACAGTGTTGAATAGCTTCGCATTCAACACTGCAAGCACTCCTTCGTCTCTATCTGGCGGACATTGAGGTGCAAATATTTATTTTTTTATGCTATAATACATATATTCCCAATTTATTATAACTTCATGGATTTATCATTTCTTAGCAATATAAATTTAGGTGACCTCGGAGTTTATGACGCGATTTTAATCGTGATTATTTTAGGTTTTACTGTTTATGGTTTTTTAAAAGGCATTATCAGAATGATGGGTGAACTGATCGGTTATATTGTTGGCATCTGGGTAGCTGGACATTATTTTATTCCTTTTTATGAATGGACGCAGTCAATTTATATGAGTAATGAAAGCGCTGGACACGCCATTAGCTTTCTATTACTTCTTTTTATTGCGCGTAAAATAGTAATGTTACTAGTAATAGCTTTGGATAGATTTTTTAATTTTATCGCTATTATTCCTTTTTTTGGGTTAGTTAATAGATTAGCTGGCGCTTTATTTGGTTTTTTTACCGTTAATATTGTTTTAGGAATTTTAATTTATTTTGCCAGCCGTTATTCTTTAGGATTTTCTTTTGACAAATTTTTAGTTGATTCTAATATTGTTCCATATCTGCTTAGATTTGGAGAATTTTTCTCTCCTCTTTTGCCAGAAGTTTTTAGACAATTGCATTCTTTATTGTAATTCGCTTTAATTAAAATGAAAAATATTTTTTCTATAAAAGACATTAAGGAAATTGTTTATAATTTTAAAGACGGGCAAGTGGGTATTTTTCCGACCGACACAGTTTATGGCTTAGGTGGACGAGCGGATAAGTTAAGTGTTATAAAAAAAATTTATAATTTAAAAAAGCGGGATCAAAAAAAGCCGCTTTTAATTTTGGTTTCAAATATAACAATGGCTAAAAAATATGTTAAGGTTAATAAAGTACAGGAGAAATTTTTGCGATCCAAATGGCCCTCCTACGCGCAAAGCGCTACGGCGGGCAAGCCCAGCGCGTTAACTGTGGTTTTAAAAAGCAAAGGCGTATTACCGAAAGAATTAACGGGTGGTACAAGTAAAATTGGTGTTCGCTTACCTGATGATAGATTTTTATTAAAAATAATTAAACAGTTAAACGCGCCATTAATTGCCACTAGCGCAAATATATCAGGGCAGCCAAGCGTCTGTGATGTGAAAAATATTAAAATAAAGCCAGATTTTATTGTTGATGGTGGCAAATCATCAAAGAGCAAGGAGTCAACAGTGGTAGATTTAACTAATGAGAAAGTAATAATTTTGAGACAAGGAAATGTTAAAATATAACTTTAAGACTTATGACTCATAATTTACGACTAATAGACACTCATTGTCATCTTAATTTTCAAACATATAAAAAAGATACGGATCAAGTAATCCGTCGGGCTTTTGATGAAAAAATAGAAATGATTATTCCATCAACAGATTTAAAAAGTTCTCAACAAGCTGTTAAAATAGCAGAGAAATATGATAAAGGAGTATATGCCGCTATTGGTTTGCATCCAGTTCATTTACAGAATCAGGAATTTGAAGAAGAAGGCAAAAAAATTAAAATGAAAGGAGAAAGATTTGATTATGACGTTTACAAAAAATTATTAGAATCTAAAAAAGTAGTGGCTATTGGTGAAGTTGGGTTGGACTACTATCATCTCCCTAAAGAAAGAATAAAAGAAAATAAACAATTACAGCAATTTACACTTTTACAACAATTAGAGCTGGCTTATGATTTAGATAAGTCGGTAATTGTTCATTGTCGAGAAGCGCACGAAGATTTATTTTCTCTTTTGCAAAAATTTTATCAGAATAAAAAAAGGCGTCTAAACGGATGCGGTGTTCTTCATTGTTTTTCTGGAGATTGGAAATTAGCTTGGAAGTATTTTGAACTTAATTTTTTAATTTCATTTACTGGTTTAATTACCTTTAACGACCAGTGGAATGACCTTATCCGTCAGTGTCCGTTAGATAAGCTGATAATAGAAACAGATAGTCCGTTTATGGCGCCGATTCCACACAGAGGAGAAAGAAATGAACCAACTTATGTTAAATATGTTGCAGATAGAATTGCGCAGATTAAGGATGTTAGTTTTGAAAGCGTAATCAAAGCTACCACTAAAAACGCTAAGAAATTGTTTCAGATTTAGCCTTCTTATTTGACAGGGTGAAGTAAAAAAAAGGAGGACACACTTATTTCTATTCGACAAGTCTGCTGTCGTCGAAAATAAAAATTAGTATGTCCCCTAGGGTTGAGGGCGAAGGAATTGGGTGTGGCTGGACTTGCCCCGCAATTCGCTACGCTCTGCGGGGTCGCTCCCTCCACAAGCTTTGCAAGCTGGGTGGGCAAGCACTAACGTTCGCGAAATCCCGTGTTATCAAAATTTTAGATAAAGATCAAAAAACGCAGGAGACAGGATTTGAACCTGCAACACTCTGGCCCGAAGAACAGAAGCTCTACCAATTGAGCTACTCCCGCATAAACCTTTTATATATTACATGAATATAAAATAACTGTCAAGATTATTTATATTAAAGCTAATTTTACTGCATTTGTCAATTGACCCTATTTATTTTTTACCATATAATATAAGCGAATAATCATTGTGGATAACAATACCCGCCAAATGAGCGGATATTATTTTTTGTTAGAAAGTTAATATGGATAATAATAAGCAAATAAACCCCGTAGAAAACGGGGTGAAAAATATTAACAAAAAAATAGATACGTCGTTTTGGCAACCATCTCTTTTAATGTTTTCACGAATGTCTGGTTGGGTTGTTGGTCCAGTGGTGTTGGCGATTTTTTTAGGAAAATGGTTGGACAAACGCCATGATACTGAACCTTGGTTATTTTTAGGAACAGTTGGGTTAGCATTTGTAATATCAATAGTTGGTTTAGTGAAAGATGCTCTTAGAGAAATGGAAAAATTAAGTAAAGAAGATAAAAATAAATAATCAATTTACGAATTTTCAATTTTCATTCAATTTTTAATTTTCAAACACGCTACATTGGTGCGTTTATTGATAATTGAAACTTAAAAATTGAATGAAAATTGTAAATTGAAATTTGAAAATTAAAATGACGAATAGCAATCAAAATACACACAATGAAACTAATGTTGTAACAACGTATACGGAGACTCACGAGATTCACCATGAACAGACTTTATTTGCAGAACCGCTTTTTAATATTGGCGGTTTAACTGTAACAAATTCATTATTAGTAAGCTGGGTAGTGGTAATTGGCATTATATTATTAGTGGTATTATTAAAATTTAAATTAAAGAAAATTCCAGGAAAGGTTCAGGGAGTAACTGAAATGATTTTTGAATGGTTTTTAGAAACATTTGATTCAGTGACTGGTGACCGTAAAAAATCATTGATGTTTTTTCCTTTGGTATTTTCTTTTTTTATTTTCATTTTATTAAACAATTGGTTTGGACTTTTGCCGGGTGTTGGAACAGTGGGGCAAGTAGTTAGTGAACATGGCGAGTTAGTATTAATTCCGTATTTACGTGGTGGCACAGCTGATTTAAATACCACTCTAGCTCTGGCCTTAATTGCCATTATTGCTTCGCATGCTTTTGGTGTTTTTAAAATCGGCGCTTGGACACATTTTAATAAGTTTATAAATATTAAAGCATTTTTAGAAATTCCCAAGAAAATAAGAAAAGAGCCGACCATTATTTTTATAAATCCGATTAAAGCTTTTGTAGGAATTGTTGAAATTATTGGTGAAGTCGCTAAGATTGCTTCATTAAGCTTTCGTTTATTTGGCAATATTTTTGCTGGAGAAGTATTATTAGCGTCAATGGCGGCTTTAGTGGCTTGGCTAGTGCCAATTCCGTTTATATTTTTAGAGTTAATTGTTGGTGTTGTGCAGGCTTTGATTTTTGCCTTATTAACATTAGCATTTTTGACAATTAATACGATGGAAGAACATTAAAACAATAAAACAAAAAAACAAGAAAACAAGTTGAAATTTAGTTTTGTTTTCTTATTTTCTTATTTTTTTGTTTATTAATATGAAGTTTAAACCGACGTTAAAAAAATAAATAACCGTCGACAGTAATTAAACTTCATTAGAAAGGTAAAAATATGGATTTATCAATGCTTGCCAAGGCAATCGCTATTGGCGTTGGTTCTATTGGACCGGCGTTAGCGATTGGTAAAATTGGCGCCAAGGCCATGGAATCAATTGGACGTAACCCAGAAGCTGCCGGCAAAATTTTAGTGCCCATGCTTTTGGCTGCTGCTTTTGCGGAAGCGATCGCTATTTATGCGTTAGTTGTAGCTTTTTCAATTAACTAGTAGTTTTACAGCTGGAAGTTCAGTTTGGACTTTCAGAGTAAGATTATTAAACAACAAAAAAACAAAAAAACAAAACATATCTAGATCTAGTTTTGTTTTCTTGCTTTATTGTTTTCTTACCTTATTTTATGAATGAAGTTATATCAACATTCCACGTCGACATTAGACTATTAATCGCGCAAGCTGTAAATTTTGCGATAGTTTTTATTATTTTATATTATTTTGGTATTAAGCCGTTGATGAAAATTTTAACTGAACGATCTAAAAAAATTGAAGATAGTTTAAAAAATTCAGAGAAAATTGAAAAGGAATTAACTAAGACTCAAGTTAAACGCGAAGAAATTATTAAACAGGCCAAACAAGAAGCAAACGCTATTTTAGCTGAAGTTGAGAAAAAGTCCGATGTACGCAAAGCGGAAATGATGGCTAAAGCCAAAGAGGAAATTGAAAATATCGTAACTAAAACCAAAGAAGACTTAGAAGTTGAGAAAAAAATAATGATTAAACATGTTAAAGAAGAAGCGGCTGAAATGATTACTTCTTCAATGGGAAAGATTTTAGGTGAAAAAATTGATAGGGGAATTGATAAAAATTATATAGAGAAGACGATTAAAGATATTGAAAAATAATTGCAAAATTGTTGAATTGTTTCATTGTTACGCAACGTTTGAAAAAAACTATTAACAATTTAACAATATATCAATTGAACAATTTATTTCTATGAAGATTACTAACAAACAATACGCCCAATCACTATACGAAGTTGTTTCTACCGCGGAAGACGGCGATGTTCAGGTTGTAATGAAAAATTTTGTTAAAGTTTTGATTGAAAAAAATAAATTAGGCAAAGCAGAGAAGATTATTCAAGAATTTGAAAAGATATGGAACCGAGAACAAGGAATTATTGAGGGAGAATTGACGAGTGCGAGGGAATTAGGCGATGAAATTATTGTATTGCTAAATTGTTATATTGTTAAATTGTTAGGCGTTGATAAAGTGAAGCTGGAAAATAAAATTGATAAAAATATTTTAGGTGGTTTTGTGGCAAGGTTGGGAGATACTGTAATAGACAGCAGTTTGAAATCACAATTACAAAGTTTAAAGAGTAAATTAGTAAATTAAATATTGTCATTGCGAGGCCGAAGGCCGTGGCAATCCCGTGAAAATTGCAACATTGCTGTATTCACGGGATTGCCACGTCGTCCTCCACTCCGTTTCGGACTCCTCGCAATGACAAAATATAGACATATGAAAACCAAAGATTTTATAGTAGAACAACTTAAACAACAAATCAGCGATTTTAAATCAGAAGTTAAGGTAGAAAAAGTTGGTACAGTAGTAGAGGTGGGCGATGGCATTGCCCGTATTTCTGGTTTATCCGAAGCCATGTCATCAGAGATGCTTGAGTTTGTTACGAATTCTAACAAATCAGAGACTAATAGCCACGAATCTGTTTTTGGGGTTGCGCTGAATCTTGAGGAAGATTCTGTTGGCGCGGTAATTTTGGGTGATTATTTAAAAATTAAAGAAGGTGACACTGTAAAAAGTACTGGTAGAATTTTAGAAGTTCCAGTTGGCGAAGGTGTAGTTGGCAGAGTTGTAAATGCGTTAGGTCAGGCAATTGATGGTAAAGGTGAGATATCCGCCCAAGGCGAATCCGCCTCGGGCGGAAAATCTACCACCTTTTATCCAGTGGAAAAAATTGCTCCTGGCGTTATTACTCGTGAATCAGTATCTCAACCAGTCCAAACTGGAATAAAAGCGATTGATGCGATGATTCCGATCGGTCGCGGACAGCGTGAATTAATTATTGGCGACAGACAGACCGGAAAAACTGCAATTGCGATTGATACTATTATTAACCAAAAAGGACAGGGTATGAAATGTATTTATGTTGCTATTGGGCAGAAAGAAAGTAAAGTGGCTCGCATTGTAGCTGAATTGGAAAAAAATAAAGCCATGGAATACACAACTGTCGTGGTTGCCGGCGCTTCTGATCCAGCCGCTTTATCATACATTGCGCCATATACTGGTTGCGCCATGGGAGAATATTTTATGGATAAGGGCGAAGATGTGTTAGTTGTTTATGATGATTTAAGTAAACATGCGGTTGCTTATCGACAGATGTCATTATTATTAAAACGTCCACCGGGCCGTGAAGCTTATCCGGGTGATGTTTTTTATCTTCATTCACGTTTATTAGAACGTTCTGCTAAATTAAATAAAGATAATGGTTCTGGATCACTGACAGCTTTACCGATTATTGAGACTCAAGCTGGTGATGTGTCTGCCTATATTCCAACCAATGTTATTTCTATTACTGACGGGCAGATATTTTTAGAAGGTGATTTATTTTATCAAGGTATTCGCCCTGCTTTAAATATTGGAATTTCAGTATCCCGTGTAGGTTCGGCCGCCCAGATTAAAGCTATGAAAAAAGTAGCTGGAAAAATGAAATTAGATGCGGCTCAATATCGTGAGTTAGCGGCCTTTGCCCAGTTCGGTTCTGATTTAGATGAAGATACTAAGAAAAAATTAGAGTTAGGAAAAAGATTAACCGAAATATTTAAACAAAATCAATACGAGCCGGTTGCAGTTTCTAAACAAGTTTTGATTTTCTTTGCCGCTAATGAAGGACTATTAAGTGATGTGCCGGTTGAAAAAATTAGAGAGTTTGAAAAAGGTTTATATAAATACGCTGATATTAGTGATAAGGAAATTTTAAAAGAAATTGAGAAGACAGGGGAGTTGTCCGATAAAGTTATGAAAGAGATGAAGAGTTTGATTGGGGATTATAAGAAGGAATTGGATTATTTAGTTAAAGAAGAGAAGTAAATTGTTTTATTGTTAAATTGTTAACGCTTCTTTTTGTCATTTCAACGATCCGCTCATAAACGTAGCGCATTGAGCGGAGAGGAGAAATCTATAATATATTCTCCAGCGGGTTTGATTATCTATTATAGATTCCTCACTACGTTTCGGAATGACAAAAGAAATAAATATGGCATCAACACGAGATATACAAAGACGGATTAAGTCTGTAAAAAACACCAAGAAAATCACTAAAGCAATGGAATTAGTATCAGCTTCTAAAATGCGTAAAGCAGTAGAGGCGGTTTTAGCGACTCGTAGTTATGCTAATTTAAGTTGGCTGACAGTATTGAATTTGGCAGAAGTTGCTAAGCATGATCGGAATTTGCATAAATTATTAAACCCATCCTACGTTAAAGTTTCGGAGGGCAAGTCCACTAAGGTTGGTGTAATTTTAATTACTTCTAACAAGGGTCTTTGTGGCGGGTTTAATACCAGTATAGTTAATAAAGTTGTAAAGTCTATAAAACAGACTTTCCCCCCAGCTCTGCCTACTGGACAGGCAGGCCCCCTCCTTAGTAAGGAGGGGGTAGCTAAAGGATCTGTTGAACATGAATTTGTGCTTTTAGGAAAAAAAGGCGCGCAAGTGAATTATAAGTTTGGCTACAATTTGGCGGCGGAATTTGATAAGCCGGATGTAATAACTGAAGTGGAAGAAGTAATTCCGGTTGCTAAAATGTTAATTAAAGATTATTTAAACGGCAAGTATGACAAAGTAATGTTGGCTTATACTGATTTTGTGTCAGCGGCAAAACAAGTGCCAAGAGTTAAGCAGTTGTTGCCAGTAAACTTAGATGAGCGTGATGAATTTTTAGGCCAGACCTCCCCCCCCTCCTTCGTCAAGACTACGGAGGACAAGCCAGACCCTCTCCTTAGTAAGGATGGGGGAGCTAAGGAAGAAAAGTTTGTTAATAGCGAATATATCTTTGAGCCGTCTGCTAAGCAAGTTTTAGACGAAATGATTCCACGGCTGATTGAAATTCAGATGTTTCAGGCAATGTTAGAATCAAACGCGTCCGAACATAGCGCCCGGATGATGGCGATGCGCAATGCGACTGATGCGGCTGGTGATATGATTGATGAATTAACATTAACATATAATAAAGCGCGTCAAGCTAGCATTACGGCTGAGATTGCTGAGATTGCAGGTGGGGCGGTGGCGTTACGCCCTCACCCCTAGCCCCTCTCCCAGAGGGAGAAGGGAACGCGTCCCCCAAGTTTTTTAAAGAATTAATAATATTATATGTTAAACTAAATCAAAAAAAATAATTTATAAATAATAATTTTAAAAAATAAATAACCCTGGAATTTTTTCTGCCGTGAGGCGAGGGAAGCCCCCTCTCCCCGCGGGAGAGGGGGTTGGGGGTAAGGGCAATATGAATAATTTAAAAGGAAAAGTTAAACAAGTAATCGGCGCAGTTGTGGATGTGCAGTTTCAAGATGAACTGCCAGATCTTTATAATGCGCTGGAAATTAACCCATCCTCCGCTGAAGCTTTGGAGGGCAAGAAAAAATTGGTTTTAGAAGTAGAACAACATATTGGTGGTAATACAGTTAGAACAGTTGCTATGGGCTCAACTGACGGACTTAAACGAGACATGGAAGTAGTTAACACCGGAGCGCCAATTTCAGTGCCAGTAGGCGAAAAGACTCTCGGCCGCATTTTTAATGTATTGGGTCAGCCAGTTGATGGAGGCAAAGAAGTTAAAACAGAAAAACGATATCCAATTCATCGCAAAGCGCCGAAGTTTACCGAACAATCAACCAAGGCGGAGATTTTAGAAACAGGAATTAAAGTTATTGATTTAATTTGCCCAGTTGTAAAAGGTGGTAAGGTTGGTTTATTTGGTGGTGCTGGTGTTGGTAAGACGGTGGTGATTCAAGAATTAATTAATAATGTGGCCATGCAACATGGTGGTTTTTCAGTTTTCGCTGGCGTGGGTGAACGTACTCGTGAAGGAAATGATTTATATCATGAAATGAAAGGCGCGGGCGTGCTAGATAAAGTAGCGATGGTTTTTGGTCAAATGAATGAACCGCCAGGAGCACGTTTACGCGTTGCTTTAAGCGGACTTTCAATGGCTGAATATTTCCGTGATGAACAAGGACAAGATGTATTGATGTTTATTGATAATATTTTTAGATTTACTCAAGCCGGTTCAGAAGTATCTGCTTTGCTCGGACGTATGCCTTCTGCCGTAGGTTATCAACCGACTTTAGCGACAGAAATGGGCGAGATGCAAGAACGGATTACCTCTACTAATAAAGGGTCTATTACCTCTGTGCAAGCCGTGTATGTGCCGGCTGATGACTTGACTGATCCAGCCCCGGCTACTACTTTTGGTCATTTGGATTCCACCGTAGTATTATCTCGCGCTTTGTCAGAATTAGGTATTTATCCAGCAGTTGATCCACTAGATTCATCTTCTACTATTTTAGATCCAAACATTGTCGGTGAAGAGCATTATCGCGTAGCGCGTGAAGTGCAAAAAGTTTTACAGAAATATAAAGATCTACAAGATATTATTGCCATTTTAGGTATGGAAGAATTATCAGAAGAAGATAAACAGACTGTTAATCGCGCCCGCAAGATTCAAAGATTTTTATCCCAGCCATTCCATGTAGCGGAAGTTTTCACCGGACACCCGGGTAAGTATGTGAAATTAGTTGACACAGTCAAAGGTTTTGCGGAAATTTTAGACGGTAAGCATGATGATGTGGCGGAAGATAAATTTTATATGCGTGGCAATATTAGTGAAATAAAGAAATAGTTAATATAATCCAAATTTACAAATTATATCCAAATGCTTCAAATAGCTACAAATCAAATTAAAATAATTTGGATAAATATTTTTGTAGTATTTGAAGGTCATTTGTAGATTTGGATTATATAAAACAGCTTGAATTATAAATAATATGCGAATACACTTTGAAATTGTA
This sequence comes from Candidatus Falkowiibacteriota bacterium, assembly GCA_043811275.1. GTDB lineage: Bacteria > Patescibacteriota > Patescibacteriia > Patescibacteriales > XYC2-FULL-47-12 > CAYPRN01. Next base: position 23,434 of record JBDRNG010000030.1, read on the forward strand.
ACCCCGGAAAAAGTAGTTCTTAAACAAGAAGTGCTTCAGATTAGTGTGCCAACAAAAATCGGTGAAATTACGATTTTGCCAAACCACATTCCTTTAATCTCTACCTTACAGCCCGGAGTAATTGAAATTAAAACTGTTGACAACAAAATTGAAACAATGGCTGTGTCTGGCGGGTTTATTGAAGTTTTGCCGGACAAAGTGGTAGTTTTAGCCGACACTGCGGAAAGAGCGGCAGATATTGACGAAGCGCGAGCTGAAGAAGCGCGCAAGCGGGCAATTGAGTCTATGGAAAAGAAAGAAGAACAAATTGATTTTACTGCTGTGCAAGCGAAGATGGCTAAAGAATTGTCACGTTTGCGGGCGGTTAAAAGGTATAAACATCATAAAGAAGTTATTAAATAATCATATAAATCTTTTGCTAATTTTTTTGCAGAAGATTTATAAGATCAATAAGAAACTATGAACAAAACACGAAAGTTGTTTTTTATTTTTGCGCTTCTAGGCGCATTAGTTTTAAGTCCAGTTATAGCTAATGATAGTTCGGAAGTTGCGCCAACAACAAACAATAAAATTGTCACAGAGGTTGACTCTACTGGACATGAAGGTGAATCCGAAGAACATGGTGCCTCTGGGCATACTGATCCAGTAGCTCCAGTATTACTTTGGATAGTGGTAATTTTAATTGCCGCAAAAATTGGCGGAGAAATTTTTGAAAAATTTAATCAGCCAGCAGTGCTCGGTGAATTAATTTTCGGTGTATTAGTTGGTAATTTACATTTAATCGGTATTACTTGGTTTATACCAATTTCTTCAGATATTCATATTGATATTTTATCTCGTTTGGGCGTGATAATTTTATTATTCATGGTCGGGCTAGAATCTAATATCAAGGAAATGATGAAGGTCGGTGTACCGTCTTTATTAGTAGCAATTGTTGGTGTTGTTGCTCCATTTATTTTAGGATTTTTTGTCTCTAAGTTTTTCTACCCAGAGGCGGTAATGAACGTGCATTTATTTATTGGCGCGACTTTGACTGCGACGTCTGTTGGAATTACGGCGCGGGTACTGAAAGATTTAGGTAAATTAAAACTACCAGAATCAAAGATTATTTTAGGCGCGGCTGTTATTGACGATATTATGGGATTGATTGTACTAGCGGTTATTAGCGGAATTATTACTACTGGCGCTTTATCGTTAATGTCGGTTGGAATGATTACTCTAAAATCAGTGGTATTCTTAATTGGTGCAATTGTTATCGGAACTTATACTGCTCCTTGGGTAGGTAAAAAAATTGCCAGAATGAATGTAGAGAGTATGAAAATAATTTCTGCTTTAATTGTTGCTTTTATTTTGTCTTGGGCGGCTAACGCAATTGGTTTAGCGACTATTGTTGGCGCGTTTGCAGCTGGTTTAATTCTTGATGAAGTTCATTTCAAAGATGTCATCAGAAAAAATCATCATGGTGAGAAAGTACCAGAGATGCACATTGAAGATTTAATTCGTCCAATCGCTGCCTTTTTAGTGCCAATATTTTTTGTTCTCATGGGTATTCAAGTTAAACTAGAAACTTTTACTGATGTTAAGGTGTTAGGCGCAGCCCTTGCTTTAACTCTAGCCGCTATTATTGGTAAACAGGTTTGCGGTTTAGTTGTGAAAAAAACATACAATCGTTTAGTTATCGGCCTAGGCATGATTCCTCGTGGAGAGGTCGGCTTAATCTTTGCCGCTATCGGCAAGAGTTTGGGTGTAGTAAATGACGCAGTATTTTCCGCCATTGTAATTATGGTAATTGTCACAACTCTAGTCACTCCTCCTTTGCTTAAATTAGCATTAGACAAAATGAAATCTTAAATCTTATTAATCTTATTAATCATTTGCAAAAGATTTATAAGATTTATATGAAATATATATGAAACATAGTTGTAAAAATATTTTAATAACCTGCATGGACTTTCGTTTGTTCAATCGTTTTGTTGAATGGATGAAAGAACAAGGTTATGCTGGTGATTGCGACACGATTTCTTTAGCTGGCGCTAGTAAGAGGATTGTTGATGGTGAGGAAGCGCAAAACATTCTTTTAACACAGCTTGATATTTCTATAAAATTACATAACTCTGGTCGTGTAATTTTAGTGCATCATAGCGATTGTGGTGCTTATGCTCAAAGTTATCAATTTGCTAATGCCGAAGAAGAAAAGAGGAAGCAAATAGAAGATATGCAAAAAGCAAAAGATATTATTAAGTCTCGTCATCCAGATGTAGTGGTTGTCTTAATTTGGGCGCAATTACAGGATGAGGATGGAAAAGAAATTAAATTTCTTGAAGTGTAAAATATAGTAAGAATAAAAAAACACCCTAGACTTTTTACGGTCTAGGGTTTGTTGTTTGTTTCATTATTCTGATTGTTGTTTGTCTTTCTCATACCTCACGGCGTCTGCAATGGCGATGATAAAACTTCTAATAGCCTCAAATTCTGGCTTTGAAGTATGACAACCATCAGGAAACACAATATATTCTTTGATCCGATTAAATCTATTTGAAACCCACTGCCACTGAATATTATTCAGTTGCGTTTGTTGATCTTCAGGCAGAGATAAGAATGTTTGACGTATTTGAAAAAATCGACCAGTAACATTTTCTGTCAAAGCGATAATAATATTACTGATTCCTTGTGGACTTCTATCTGCCTTGGGCATAGTCAGGGTGATATTTGCTTCCCCCTTATCACTTTCACATCGTTCTTTAGCAGGAGTTTTAACATGAACATCAATACTGCTTCCTGGTCGCAATTTTTCAAGCAGTCTTTCTGGACTAAGAAGTATGGATTGAGGAAAAATATTATTGCCTTCAAACGCTGCTTGAACCTCTTGCCGACGTTGCTCAATAAATCCATTAATTTTAATAGCAAGTCTTCCGAAAGCAATAATTAATTCAGGACCAAAACAAGCATTATGATTCCTCATGTCATAAACAACATCCTTAACAAGACCGAGTATTGTTATAGCAGAAGGTGGTATGGAAGTAAGAGTTTCCTTGACGATTGTGTCAATTAAACCATCGCTTTTAGCCTTTTGAAACATGTTTTGGATGTCTTCAATACTAAGAGAGTTAAAAAAGTTTTCATTTCTAATTCTTTCTATAATAAAGAATGCTTGAATAGCTCCATATAGCTCTCTGTCTATTTCTTGGTCTGCCTTTTGAAGATTATCGATTTGTTTAGAGTATACTCGTAGCTCCTCCCGATATTTATACAACAATTCCTCTATTTCTCTTTTAATTTTTACTGTTAATAATCCTTCAGAAGACACATTTTTATGCTTTTCAACATGCTCTTCTAACTGAATAATAGTTAAGACAAGATTGCGAGCTATCTCTTCTCTTTGTTTTGCTTCTTGAGAAAGTTGAGTAATTTTTTCTCCCCTTTTAAGCAAAGCAGCGCTTTGTGCGAGTTGCTCTGTTAAATCATGGGTAGTAGTAGTCATTTTCTTGACCTCCAATTTCTGTGGAATATAAGGATATCCTTCAACCTAAAATTAGGCAATATCATTGTAAAAGAGCGATAACAAACAAAAATAATTATAACATTTTAGTAAAAAAAGTCAATAGATGATGCTGATTTATAGAAAATTAGTCAATTTTTTAGGTTTTATGCAGGTTTTGTGTAAATATTAAACTTCTGTATAATAACATTATATGAATAATTTAAACCAAGAGCCATCCTCCACTAAAGCTTCTCCCTCTGCCAAGGCTACGAAGGACAAGTCGGATGGCAAGCAATTAAATAAAGAACAGAGGAAAGCAGTAGAACATACAGGCAACCCCCTGTTGATTATTGCTGGCGCGGGCACAGGAAAAACTACGGTGATTACCCAAAAAATCGGCTGGTTGGTAGAGCAAGAGCTGGCTAAGCCGGATGAGATTTTAGCGCTAACTTTTACAGAAAAAGCGGCTGGCGAAATGCAGGAACGAGTTGATAAATTAATGCCTTATGGCTATGTGGATTTATGGATAATGACTTTTCATGGTTTTTGCGAAAAGATTTTAAAGCAACATGGATTGGATATTGGCTTGTCAACAGATTTTAAGTTGCTAAACGAATTTCAGCAGTGGGCGCTGATAAAAAAGAATTTAGATAAGTTTGATCTAAATTATTATCGACCGATGGGAAATCCAACAAAATTTATTTCTGCTTTGCTCAAACATTTTTCTAAAGCCAAAGATGAAAATATAAGCCCCGCTGAATATATTGTTTATGCAGATGAATTACGAGAAAATGTGGATTCTATGTTAAGTGGAGGAAGAATAAAAAATAACAAAAAACAAATAGCAAATGACAAACAAATTCCAAATTTCAATCCCGAAGCGTCGGGACAAATTCCAAACGTGACGGACGCTAGCGGTGAAATTACAAAAGAAATTGCCGAACAGGAAATTTTACGAATTAATGAAGTAGCAAATGCTTACCATGTTTATCAAAATTTGCTTTTAGAAAATAGTAATTTAGATTTTGGTGATTTGATTAATTATACTTTAAAATTATTTCGTGAACGACCGGCGATTTTAGCCAAATATCAAAAGCAGTTTAAACATCTGTTAGTAGATGAATTTCAGGATACAAATTGGGCGCAGTACGAACTTGTGAAACTATTAAAGCCAACCGGCGAAAATTTAATTGCCGTTTTAGATGATGATCAAAGTATCTATAAATTTAGAGGAGCTTCTATTAGCAATGTTTTGCAATTTAAAAAGGATTTTTCAAATGCTGAGGAAACATTGTTAACCCAAAATTATCGCAGTACGCAGAATATTTTAGATTTATCTTACAATTTTATTCAATTAAACAATCCTAATAGACTTGAATGCCAATTAGATAAGAAAATTGATAAAAAATTAATTTCTAATATTAAAGAAGAAGGCGTGATTGAAGTAATTCAGGGAAATAATTTACAAGATGAGGTTAATAAAGTAATTGAAAAAATTATTGAGTTATCCGCCCAAGGCGGAAAAATTCAAGATAAGGATTCCACGTGGAACGACTTTGCGATATTAGTGCGAGCAAATAATTCTGCTAAAGAATTTGTTAATGCTTTAGAGATCGTCGGTTTGCCCTATATATTTTTAGCTTCTAAAGGATTATATTCCAAGCCAGTGATCATGGATATTATTGCTTATTTAAATTTATTAGATAATTATCATGAAAGCACGGCCTTGTATCGCGTCTTAAATATTCCAGTATTTAAATTTGAACATGAAGAAATTTTAAAAATTATTAATTTAGCCAAGAAAAAAGCCTGGTCAATTTATGAAGCAGTAAAATACGTAGCTAATTTTACAGAAAATCTTGCTATTAAAGCAAGACAAGTCATAAATTTAATTATCAAGCATACGGCGTTGGTTAAAGAACGAAAAGTCAGTGAAATCATACAGGCATTTTTAAAAGATAGTGGCTATTTAAAATATTTATCAGAGCAAGAAGACCAGAAAACTAAAGAAACTATGCGGGAATTAAATGCGTTTATGAAGCGCATTAAAGAATTTGAAAGCAATCACGAAGAAGCAAGTGTTAAAAATTTTTTAGCAGAATTGGCATTAGAAATAGAATCAGGCGAGCAGGGGAGTTTATCAGTTGATCCAGAAGCTGGACCGGAAATGATAAAAATTTCAACTGTGCACGCCACCAAAGGTTTGGAGTTTAAATATGTATTTATAGTAAATATGGTTGACTTGCGTTTTCCGACAACTGAACGCCATGATCCTATTTTATTACCAGACGCGTTGGTAAAAGAAATTCTGCCTGAAGGCGACATCCATTTGGAAGAAGAAAGACGTTTATTTTATGTAGCGATGACACGAGCAAAGAATAGTTTATATTTTAGTTGGGCGCCAGATTATGGAGGAACGCGACGAAAAAAACCGTCAAGGTTTCTCACAGAATTAGGTGTCAAATATCAGGTGTTAAGTGTTGATGATGAGCGAGAAAATAAAAAAACAATAAAACAAAAAAACAAAGCAGATAATATCATCAAAAACCCAGTATACGAATTGCCAAAATATTATTCATATTCGCAATTAAGTTCGTATAAAAATTGTCCTTATCAATATAGATTTGGCAGTGTTTTAAAAATTCCTACCGGAGGGAATGCTAATTTTAGTTTTGGAAATACCATGCATTTAACTTTGCAAAAGTTTTTTGGATTAGTAATGCAAAGCCAAAATGCGCAACAGGGGGATTTGTTTGACACCCTCACCCCCGACCCCTCTCCCAAGGGGAGAGGGGAGTTTTCTATTGATGACCTGCTTAAATTATACGAAGAGTCATGGATTGATGAGTGGTATGCTAGTAAAGAAGAAAAAGAAGAGCGTCGAAAAAAAGGCAGAGAAATTTTAAAAGAATTTTATAATAAATATAAAGATAGTTGGCCAAAGGTAATTGGTTTAGAACAGAGATTTAAGCTTAAATTAAATGATTATATAATTTCCGGCGGTATTGATCGTATTGATGAAGCAAAAGGTGTGGGCCCGCCTTCTCCCGAAGCGTCGGGATTCAGCGAGGCGAGCGTCCAAATTGTTGATTATAAAACAGGCGCTCCAAAGCAAGCTGGTAAAATTACGATTGACGATAAAGAACAGCTGTTGATTTATCAAATGGCGGCAGAAGACGTGCTTAAGAAAAAAGTGGCAAATCTGCAGTTTTATTATTTAGATAATAATAGTGAGATTGATTTTTTAGGAACAACTGATGAAAAATTAAATTTGCAAGAAAAGATTTTAGATAGGATAAAAGAAATTGAAACTAGCATTAAAACAGATAACTTTCCGCCAAAGCCAAGTCAGCTATGTAAATTTTGTAATTTTAATAATATTTGTGAATACAGACAAATGTAGTCTTTCTGTCATTCCCGCGAAAGCGGGAATACAGAAATAATAAGGAGTGGATTCCCGCTTTCGCGGGAATGACAATAAATAAATGTTCCATGAAATTAAAAATTTATTACCACAATCAATAGGTCGAGCAAGAATGACTCGGCAGGTTGAAGCTGTAAATGTAGTAGAAGAAGCGTATAAAATTGTTCATGATAGATTAGGAGTAGATATTGCCAAACAAATAAAACCATTTCATGTGAAAAATAAAATTTTAACTATTCAGTGCGCCTCTTCTTTGATTATGCAAGAATTAAAATATCGTGAACAAGAAATTGTCTTTTTGCTAAATAAAAGAGTTGGTAGACAAGTGGTGGTAAAATTAAGATATTTTAGTTAAAAATAAAAAGCGTATTACCACATCTGGTAATACACTTTAACAGTTCACTTTGTTTGTGAAAAGTACAGTTAAATAAGGAGCGGAATTTGTTTGGGTAGCCATCTATCAAGAATCCTCCTCCAGTTCCATTTTTTTCTTCCAAAAAACATTATTTTCACCTCCCCTTATTTTATTATAAAAGAACCCCTTACTTTAATTATACCTTTTCCCTTGCCTGTGTCAACGAATTTTGATAAAGTATAAGTATAGTTAAAATTCTAAACCTTAAGCACAAAATTCAAAATAATATCTAAATTCAAAATTTAAATGTTCAAAACATTATTTTTTTAGATTTCAATATTTAATATTTAAATTTATTTTGAGTTTTGAATTTAGAACTTTGGAATTAATTAAAACTCATGACATTAAGGACATACCTAACCATGATGCTGCTCGCGACTGCTATTTGCTGGTCTGCCTGGGCAGTAGTAATTAACAGTATAAATCCAGAAACAACCAACTGGATTGGTTTTGTTTTATTTTATACTAGCTTATTTTTATCTTTAGTCGGTACATCTACTATTATTGGATTTGTAATCAGATTTGCCGCTTTAAAACAAGAATTAGTTTTTCGCCAAGTAGCGATTGCTTTCCGTCAATCATTTTCGTTTGCGGCTTTAATTGTGGCTTTGTTAATTTTACAGGCATCGCATATGTTAGTTTGGTATAACATGATATTTTTAATAATTGGTCTGACAGTGCTGGAATTTTTTTTGATTAGTTATAAACGAGTATAAATTATAATCCCAATTAATCCGAATTTTATCCGAATACCCCGAATGTTTATTTAGATATATAAATTATTTTACAAGGAGGTTATGGTACAGAATAAAAATATTTTATATCCCGAATTATCATATAAATTAAATGGTCTATTTTTTGAAACGCATAACACTTTAGGTAGATACAAAAATGAAAAGCAGTACGCTGATTATTTTGAAGGATTATTAAAAAGAGAAAGAATGCACTATGTTAGGGAATATATATTGCCACCATCTTTTGAAAATGAGAGGTTTGGTAGAAATAGAATAGATTTTATGATTGAAAATTTAATTGTCATTGATTTTAAAACTAAAACTATTATTACAAAAGAAGATTATTTTCAGATGAAGCGCTATTTAGATGCTACAGATAAAGAGTTAGGAATTATTGTGAATTTTAGACAAAAATCCATAAAGCCAAAAAGAGTATTAAATTCTAATAAATATATAGAATGGCATTCGGGGCATTCGAATTAATTTGTAGATTAGGATCATATTATGCATAAGAGGTTTCTCCAAATTTTAACATATTTTTTCATAGCTATATTTGCTTTACAGATAGTAGCGGCGTTTTTTTTAGTATTGCAACCAGCCATAGCCGGAGCGGCGCCAACGCAATTACAAGTAGCGATAGACGGGCAGACAAGTGTCAGAGGAATTGCCGAATATATTTCCTTAGTATATAAATATGGCACAGGCGTAGTTGGTATTGTAGCAGCCGTAGTATTAATGTTTGGTGGAATATTGTGGCTGACAGCTGGAGGAAATACTGGACAGGTGCAGACTGCTAAGGAGTGGATAAAAGCGGCTTTATTGGGCTTGATTTTAGCTCTGCTTTCTTATATGATTTTATTAACCATTAATCCTGATTTAGTAAGTTTTGATGAGATTACTATTAAATCAATCGAAGGCATTCCTAATGAAGGTGCTGACAAAAAAGAAGATGCCAATAGTGATGAATCTAATCCAATAGATAACCCTGATTTGCCGGAATCTCCACCAGAAGAAGCTCCTCAGCAAAGCGATGATGATCTTCAGGTTAGAATTCCAGGTTTAAATGATGATGATCCTAGGTACCAAAATTTCAGTGAAGAAGATTTATTGGATCCAGTAACTGATGAGGGTAATTTAGGTAATAATTAATAAAACTAAATAAAAAATAAATTTTAAAATTCAGTCTCATTAAATAATTATAAACAAATGAATAAAACAATAAATTTATATTTAGATAAAGAAACTATTAATCAAGCTAAAAAACAAGTAATTCGTCGTGGTTTCAATAATGCTAGTCAATATTTTACAAAATTAGTAAAAGATATGGATAGATATAACACAAAAGAAGCTAGGGAAATATTATTTAGTAAATAATCATGAAAAATAAATCTCAACAACAAAATAATTTTTTTGACGTAACCCTGCCGGGTGAAAAAATAGTAAGCGGACATTTACATCCGCTAACTTTAGTTCAACGTGACTTAGAAAAAATATTTAAGTCCATGGGGTTTATGATTTTAGAAGGGCCGGAACTGGAAAGCGATTATTATAATTTTGAAGCATTAAATATTCCCAAGACTCATCCAGCGCGCGATATGCAGGATACTTTTTATGTTAAGTCACAAATAGACACTAATCAAAAACAAATTTCCACTAATACTAATTTGGTAATGCGAACCCATACTTCTAATGTGCAAGTGCGGGCCATGGAAAAATACGGCGCGCCGATGCGGGCAGTGGCGTTAGGTAGAATATTCCGCAATGAAGCGACTGACGCCAGCCATGAACATACTTTTCATCAAATTGAAGGCATTATGATTGATGAAAATATTTCTTTAGCAAATTTAGCGGCAGTTTTAAAAGAAATGTTTGTTGGTTTATATCAACAAGAAGTAAATATTAGAATGCGCCCGGGATATTTTCCTTTTGTTGAGCCCGGATTGGAAATAGAAATGAGTTGTGTTTTTTGCCAAGGGAAAGGATGTTCTGTCTGTAAAAAGACCGGTTGGGTAGAAATGCTAGGAGCAGGACTTGTGCATCCTAATGTTTTGCGGGCTGGTAAGATTGATCCAGATAAATATCAGGGCTTTGCCTTTGGCACGGGAATTGAAAGATTAGCTATGCTTAAGTACGGTATTGACGATATTAGACTATTTAATTCAGGGGACTTACATTTCTTAACGCAGTTTTAGTTAAAATCACGAATTAACACTAATTTTAAACTAATTTACACTAATAATTTTATGAATGTTGAAAAAATAAAAGGAGGCGCAATTATAGAAACAGAAGAAGATTTTAATGCAGATGAAGTGCGTGAAGAAATAAAGCAATTAAGAGGTCTCGTTATTGAAAATAATCAAAAAAAAACAAAAGGTAGAGATCAAAAACTCACTGAGTTTGGTCATCTTGCATTTTTAGAAGAAGATGATATTAATAATTTTCAAGAAGAAGAATTATTATTATTTAAAGAAATAGAAAGTATAAATCCAGAAAATTTTACTGAAAAAGAATATGACGAATTAAGTAAAAAAATTCATTCAATGGGGGAAGATAAATTTTTAGGTGATGATATAGCAGATGAGTCTGTCAAAGCATTTAAAAAATCAGGGCATAGTTTTATTCCTTTTCTTTCTTCATTATTAGCAAATAGATTATATCAAACCCCATTTCATAAAGAAAAAATGAGAAAAGTATGAACATATCATTAAACTGGCTAAAAGATTTTATAGATATTCCAAGTAAAATAACCCCAGAGAAGCTGGGAGAGCTTTTAACATTGCATACAGTTGAAATAGAAGGAGTAAAAAAGCTAGGTGAAAATCTATCCTCCCAAGGCGGACCAGCCTCGGGCTGGGAAAACATTGTAGTAGGAAAAATTATTGAATTAAAAAAACATTCTAACGCGGATAAATTAAAAATTGCTATTGTATCAGATGGAAGTAAAAAATTTAACATTGTTTGTGGTGGGAGTAATTTGTTTGAAGGTATGTTAGTGGCTTTTGCTAAAATTGGCGCTAAGGTGCACGTCCGTCCAAGCAAGCAAGGCGGGGAACGTCAAGGGGACTTGGTGGAATTAGAGTCAGTTGAAATTCGTGGAGAAAAATCCGAAGGGATGATTTGCGCGGCTTCAGAAATTGGTTTAGAAGGTTTATTTCCGACTGATGATGAGAGAGAAGTTGTGGACTTGACCCCCCCTAGCCCACCCTTAGTAAGGGGGGGGATGAAAGTAGGATCGCCATTGGCAGAAGCGCTTGGTTTGGATGACGTAGTTTATGATGTTGATAATAAGTCAATGACACATCGACCTGATTTATGGAGCCACTTTGGAATGGCGAGAGATTTGGCGGTGATTTTAGATTTAAAGTTACAAAATTATAATCCAAATCTACAAATTCATCCAAATACTACAAATGACGACATCCAAATTAAAGTTAATGTGGAGGATACAAAATTATGTCCGCGGTATATGGCAGTGGTAGTGGATGGAATAGAAATTAAACCGTCTTCAGATTTAATACAAAAAAGATTAATTGCCTGTGGCATGCGACCGATTAATAATATTGTTGATATTACTAATTATGTAATGTTAGAGATAGGACAGCCGACTCACGCCTTCGGCGCTTCACGAATTGCCACTAATTCTAAAACGAATTGTCACGAAATAATTGTGCGTACGGCAAAAGAAGGTGAAGTGATAAAAACATTAGATGGAGAGGAGCGTAAATTAGATGAAGAGATTCTTTTAATTACTGATGGCAAACAGCCAGTAGCAATTGCCGGAATAATGGGTGGAGGAAATTCAGAAATTGATAAAAATACTAAGAGCATTCTAATTGAATCAGCTAATTTTGACGCAGTGTCTATTCGTAAAACTTCAAATAAATTAGGGTTACGCACAGAAAGTTCGCAACGTTATGAAAAATCATTAGATCCAAATTTATGCGAGTTAGCTGTAAATAGAATTTTAACTTTAATTAAAGAATCTTGTCCTAAGGCAAAAGTTGCTAGTAATATAGTTGATGAGAAAAATTTTAAATTATTTGATAAATCAATCAAATTGGATTTAGCTTGGCTTGATCAGAAACTTGGTGTAAAAATTAAAAAAGATGAAGTAGTAAAGATTTTAAAAAATTTAGGATTTGAGATAACGACCTCTCCCCCAACCCCTCTCCTTAGTAAGAATAGGGGGGTTAATGGTAATATACTTTTAGTAAAAGCGCCGACTTGGCGGGCGACTAAAGATATTTTTATTCCTGAAGATTTAGTAGAAGAAGTGGCGCGTATTTATGGTTATAATAATATTCAGCCGGTTATGTCACAAGTTATTATGCAACGGCCGGAAATTAATGAAGAACGAGAATTTGTTAATAAAGTAAAAAATATTTTAACAACCGCCGGCCTGACAGAAACTTATAATTATTCTTTTGTTAATGAAAAACAATTAGCAAAATTAGGCGTAAAATCTGACGGCTATCTTAAATTAGCCAATCCTTTAACTAATGAACATACTTTATTGCGCCAAAGTTTAATTCCTAATTTAATACAAAATATTATTACCAACCAACGAAATTTTGAAGCAATAAAAATATTTGAAATTGGCAGTGTGTTTTTACCACAAGCCGGTGAACTAAAGAAAGATAATAGCAGTAAGGATAAATTACCAGATCAATCAATGAAATTGGGTTTAGTATGCGCTGGCAGTAATAAAGATAATTTTTCAAAATTAAAAGGGGTGGTGGAAATAGTAGGGAAATCATGTGGCGTTAATTTTAATTTTACTGAAATTAAATCTGATCAGGGCGTATCATCGGCTGTGTTAATAAATAATAAAGAAGTGGGATTTTTAAATACTTTAAGTGAACCAAGAAAAAAACAAATTGGAGTTAAAGTAAATACCACTATTTGCGAACTTGATATTAGAGAATTTTTTGATGCCTTTAAATCAGCTAATTCTAGAAAATATCAAGCTAAAAGTAAATTTCCTGATTTAATGCGCGACATGGCTTTTGTAATAGATGAAAAAATATTGTATAATGATATTAGAGAAACGATTCTCTCTGCCAGTAAACTAATAAAAGAAGCAGAAGTTTTTGATGTTTATCAAGGAGATAAAATTGGCGCTGGCAAAAAGAATATGGCACTTCATATCACCTTTGGCAGTTTAGAAAAAACTTTAACTGGCGCAGAAGTTGATAAAGTGCAAAATGATATTATTAAACTTTTAAATAAAAAATTTAAAGCGCAACTAAGAGATTATTAAGTAGTAATAGACCGTTGTGTGGACCTAAAATGTAGATGATCATTTTCAGCCTAAGGCTGATCCGCCTCGGGTGGAAATCCGAATGTTTCCTACTGCTTTACACAGACATAGGTAAATCCGAATGCCCCGAATGTTTACTACAAATGATTCGGAAATTTAAATAAACAGAATTCGTGTCATTCGGATAGTTGCAGACAGGTATAGATAATTACAAATCATTCGGATTAATGGTTCACTAATTTTTTAAATACATTTAATATTTTTTGAACATATGAAGACAGTAAAAAAAATTGACGTTAATTCTGCCGCTCGCGTTTACGGATATTTTTTAGCTATCATTGGATTTTTAACCGCCATTTTAATGGCTGCGGCTAATAGTATTAATGTTATTATTTATGAAGAGTTTACGATTGTTTCGGTTATTATGACTACTATTTTTAATTTATTAGTCGGCTGTTTAGTGGGGTTAATTAGTGCCATGGCCGGTATGATTATTGGTTATATTTCTGGAGCCATTTTAGCTTGGTTTTATAATTTAGCAGTCAGAACAAAGTTTATCGGCGGAATCAAAATAGATTTAGAGTAACGCCCTCACCCCCTGCCCCCTCTCCCGCGGGGAGAGGGGGACTCGCCAATGTGAATTTATATTAAACCAAATAATTAAATAGTTTAAAATATTTATTATTAATAATTTTTAAAATAAATAAATCTCAAAATTATCTCTGCCGTGAGAAAAGGGAAACTCCCTCTCCCTCCGGGAGAGGGTTGGGGTGAGGGTATTATGTTTGAAACATCAAAAGACATCTTATGGATAACCTTAGCAGGTAGTGTTGGTCTGTTTACTCTTTTTGCTTGCTGGGGAATTTTTTATATGATCATGATTATTAGGGCGGCCTCTAAATCTGTAAAAAAAGTAGAACAAGTGATAGAAAATATAAATGAAGTTATTAAAACAACTAAAGAAAAAATTGAGCATAGCGCGGCTTACTTTTCTATTTTAGGCGAAGGATTTAAAAAAGTAATGGAAATCGCTAAGGATAATGGGATAGTTGAAAAAAAGAAGAAAAAGAAGAAGAAATAATCTACAGAAGAGGAGAAGGGAAAATGATAATAACATTAATGAAAAGATTTTTTCAGAAAAAGAAACGAGTAAATGAGTATAGGCCAAATCGCATTAAACGCTCGCAAGTAAAAATACTTTTTACTTCTCGTAAAGTGCTGAAAGAATTGTGTGAAAAAGAGCGAGGTGTAGCTCCTTTCATTGAGTATAGACCAACTCGCATTAAACGCTCGCAAGTAAAAATACTTTTTACTCCTGTGGAATATGTGATAGCTGGGCGTGAAATAGCAGAAGAAGAATAGAGAGTCAGAGTGCAGTTCTTTATTCTGTAATTAATCCTAATCCAGTTCAAAGTGAGCTGGTTTTTTTATTTGCCAACAACTTTTTACAGGGGTATAATGAAAGTGATAAAACTAATTAAAGCAAGGAGGCGAGGGTATAATTTTATGCCTCGTCTTTTATGTTCAAAAAACTTCATGTATACTTATGAAGTTAGCGAACCATTAATCCAAATCCGTTGTGCTGACTTAAATTGACTAAGATAAATCCGAATGCCCCAAATTATTCTAAAAATTTTGTTAGAATAATTTGGGGCATTCGGATAGTTGCAGGAAAGCTTAAATCCGTACAAAGTATTCGGATTAAAGGATTGTAAACCATTTAAATTCGTACAACATTTTTTCTATTATGAAATTTACTCATCTCCATCTTCATACTCACTATTCTCTGCTTGACGGCTTGATTAAGCCGAAAGAGCTGGTTAAGCGCGTAAAAGAGGATGGGGCGGACGCGGTAGCGATTACTGACCATGGGACTATGTATGGAGTGATTGATTTTTATCAGACATGCAAGAAAGAAGATATTAAGCCGATCATTGGCTTTGAAGCTTATGTGGCGCCGAATGGACGACATAATAAGCGGGCTAAAGCTGATGAAAAAAAATATCATTTAGTGTTGTTAGCTAAAAATTTTATTGGTTATAAAAATTTAATTCAGCTTACTTCTCAAGCGCATCTGGAGGGATTTTATTATAAACCACGGATTGATGATGAGCTTTTAGAAAAATATCATGAAGGATTGATCGGGATGAGCGCTTGTCTAGCCGGAGAAATCTCCACCATGATTTTGTCCGGACAAGAGCAGAAAGCTAAAAATAAAATTATTTACTATAAAGAACTGTTTGGACCAGATAGTTTTTATTTAGAGATTCAACATCATCCTAATTTACGCGGACAGGATTATGTTAATCAGGCCTTGATTAAATTAAGCAAGGAATTAAATGTACCGTTAGTAGCGACTAACGACGCTCATTACTTAGATAAAAATGACGCTGATGCGCAAGATGTGCTTTTATGTTTACAGACTAAACGTAAGAAAAAAGAAGTGTCGCGTATGACTATGATGGGGGATGATTATTCAGTTAAGCTGAGCAAGCAAATGATAGAGGACTTTGCTGATGTGCCAGAAGCGATTGCTAATACTAATAAAATAGCTGAGATGTGTAATGTAGAAATTCCCTTAGGTGAATATCAACTGCCTTTATTTAATGTTCCTACTGGATATAATGAACAGACCTATTTGGAAAAATTATGTAAAGAAGGCATGCAAAAAAGATATGGCGTTGAATATGATAAAATAGATCAGGAAAAAAAGGAAAGATTAGACTATGAATTAGCAGTTATAAAAAAGATGGGCTTTCCTTCTTACTTTTTAATTGTGGCTGATTTTGTTAATTGGGCTAAAGATAATGGCATTGTGGTCGGACCAGGACGTGGCAGCGCGGCTGGTTCTTTTGTTTCTTATTTATTAAGCATCACCGACCTGGACCCGATTAAATATGAATTAGTTTTTGAAAGATTTTTAAATCCAGAGCGCGTTTCTATGCCTGATATTGATTTGGATTTTGCTGACATTCGCCGTGACGAAGTAATTCATTATGTAGAGGAAAAATATGGTAAAGACCATGTAGCTCAAATTATCACTTTTTCCACCATGGCTGCTCGAGGAGCTGTTAGAGACGTCGGACGGGTGCTTGATTATCCATATGATTTTTGTGATGCCATTTCTAAAGCCATCCCCATGTTCAGTTCAATTGACGATGCCTTAAGAACGCCTGATTTAAAACAGCTTTATGAGAAAGAAAAAGGCGTTAGAGAGGTGGTGGATACGGCTAAAAAAATTGAAAATGTCATTCGACACGCTTCGGTCCATGCTTGTGGAGTTTTAATTACTGAAAATCCAGTTACCGAATATGCGCCCGTCCAATACGCTTCTTCCAGTGAGCAAAATTCAATGGTCTCGCAATATTCTTTGCATCCAGTGGAAGACTTAGGTTTACTAAAAATGGATTTTTTAGGTTTGAAAAATTTAACTATCATTGAATCCGCTTTAAAGATAATTAAAAAAACGCGCGAGATTGATATTGATATTGATAATCTGCCCATGGATAATAAGCAAGCCTATGAACTATTGCAAAAAGGAGAAAGCACGGGTGTGTTCCAATTGGAATCGGCTGGTATGAAACGATATTTAAAAGAATTACAACCAACTGAATTTGAAGATATTATCGCTATGGTCGCCTTGTACCGCCCTGGTCCAATGGAATGGATTCCTGATTATATTAACGGTAAGCACGGGCGAAAAAAGCCAAAATATTTACATCCAAAATTAGAACCAATTTTAAAGAAAACCTATGGTGTGGCAATTTATCAGGAGCAAATTATGCAGATGGCGCGTGATTTAGCAGGTTATTCCATGGGTGAAGCTGATGTTTTGCGTAAAGGTGTTGCTAAAAAAGTGCCAAAGATTGTTGCTGAACAAAAAATAAAATTTATTGAAGGCTGTGTAAAGAATGGCATCACGTCAGAGTTGGCTACTAATATTTTTGCTTTTATTGAGCCATTTGCTGGTTACGGATTTCCCCGTGCGCATGCGGCCTGTTATGCCTACATTGCATATCAAACAGCCTATCTTAAGGCAAATTATCCGACTGAATTTATGGCTTCTTTAATGACCGCTGACCAAGAAGATATTGATCGAGTGCCGATTATGATTGATGAATGCAATTCCATGGACATTGAAGTATTGCCACCTGATATTAATGAGTCATTTGCCGACTTTGCCGTAGTGCCGACTACAAACGGTTCGCCTACTAAAACAATCCGTTTTGGTTTGCGCGCTATTAAAAATGTCGGCGGGCATATTACGGAAATGATTATCAATGAACGCAAAGCCAATGGTCATTATAAAGATATTGCTGATATTCTTAATCGGGTGCAAGATAAAGATTTAAATAAAAAATCATTAGAAAGCTTAATTAAAGTAGGAGCTTTTGATTCAATGGAAGAACGAGGAAAATTGTTAGATAATTTAGATAAGATGTTAGAATATAGCCGCACCATAACCAGCGCTAATCAACGCGGGCAAGACAGCTTATTCTCCTTGTCGCCAGAACTGGAGGTACAAGCCACTATTAAATTAGATGATGCTCCTCCAGCATATAAGCAGATAATTTTAATTTGGGAAAAAGAACTATTAGGATTATATTTATCTGATCATCCTTTTAACGAGTATGAAAAAATATTAAAAGGAAAAATTAAGCCATTGTTGTCCATCACCTCTGCAGACGCTGATGAATTTTATAATGTAGCTGGTATTATTGGTAATATTAAAAAAATCGTTACCAAAAAAAATGAGATCATGTTGTTTGTCCGTTTAGAAAATAAATTAATTAATATGGAAATTTTAGTATTTCCATCAATGCTGAAAAAAAATGAGGAAATTTGGCAAGAGGGAAACGCCATTATTTGTCGCGGTCGCATTTCCACCAAAGACAATGAGTTAAAAATAATCAGCAGTGTGGCTGAACAGCTGACCTTAGAAACAGCTGGTCAGATTGCGGAAACTTTTGTCAGAAATAATAAAGGCAAAGGCCGTAGTCGTAATTGGCGCAATAACGGTAATAACGAATATGTAAAAAATGATGTTGCGCCTGTGGTCGCTACTATGCAGGTAGCTTCTGTTCCGTTAAAAATAAAAATTGATAGCATGAGTGACCAAGAAAAATTGAGCAAGCTAAAAAGTTATTTACTTGAGAGTAAAGGAAACAGTAAGGTATATTTTTATATTCAGGATAAAGCAGAAAAGTGGCAAATCATAGAAACTGGATTTAAAGTTGCCAATAGCGAAGAGTTGAAAATTAAATTGAAAGAGTTAGTGGGGGAGAAATGTGTAAAATAGTTTTGGCGTAATATTTTTTTATATTGTCATTGCGAGGGCGAAGCCCGTGGCAATCCCTATAAGGGACATTGCAATACTCACGGGATTGCTTCGCCTACGGCTCGCAATGACAGTGAAGTTAGTGTTGTCATTTTTAATAAATTTTGTCAACCTTAGACAAAAAATAACATCTTTGCTAAGATGAAGGCATAACTTTGTTAAATATGTTTATATCTATTTTTATGCCAATAAGAAGGAAAAAAAGCGAAACAGTGAATTTTAAAGAAAGTTTCCTGCAGGAAGGCATGGGCACTAAATCTCGTCCGGTTAAGGCAGAAAAGCCAATTAAAACAGCTAAAAAATTCCTATCTTTTTGGGTAGGGAAGTCTAAAAATAAAAATATGTCTAAAACATCAAGGCCAATTAGTATTTATAAAAAAATTGCTGCCAGTTTTATTGTTTTAACATTATTGCTTGTTTTTGTGGTGGTGTATTTTTCTGTAGTCAGTGTGAAGATTATTATTATTCCTAATAAAGAGCGGACCGCCACCAGTTTTATTACTACTGTTCAAGATGAATCTGTCCAACGGGGTGTTCAGAGTATGGGCATGTCTGGCATAGTAGAAAAAATATCACTTAATGTTAGTGATAAATTTAAGGCCACTGGTAAAGATGTAACTGGCACAGAAGTTAGTGGAACGGTTACTATTCATAATACTAGCAAGCGCGATCAGCCTTTAATAAAAACAACTCGCCTGCTTTCTCCGGATAATAAACTATATAGATTAAAAAAGACTGTGCGCGTGTCAGCTGGAACTAAATTAGAAAATGTAGAAGTTTATGCTGACGATCCAAGTAGAGAAATGGAAATCGGAGCAACTAAATTTACTATTCCCGGATTATCACCAAGCGCGCAAAAATTAATTTATGCGGAAAGCCAAGAAAAATTTGTTTATCAGGAAACTGGCGATACTTTACTATCAGCGCAGGACATTGAGCAAGCAAAAGCAAAATTAAAATTACAGCTAGAAGAAAAAATACAGAAAATTACTGAAGGAGATAAATATAAGAAATATGACAACATAGTTTTTGGTGTAAAAAACGAAGAGATTAAATATACCTTTGAAGCAAAAGTAGGTGATGAAATAGAAGAGTTTAACATGGTAGCAACAGTTGAAAGAACAGCCGTAGTAGGCTTTAGCACTGAAAATGTAGCCGAGTTAGCGCTATTAAAAGTTTCTGAAGCATTACCGGATGATAAAGAATTAGAAAGTTTTAATGAAGATAATTTTGTTTATAGTATTGACCGCCATGATTTAGAAAATAAAACTGCTGATGTAAAAATAGAAGTAGTGGCTCAAATGATTTTAAAAAGCGATACTGATATTATAAAAACAGATCGGTTGGTTGGTTTAACGCGTGAACAGCTAGATGATTATCTTTCTAGCTTGCGTGAAATAGCTGGCTATGAAGTAAAATTTACTCCTCGTTGGATTAATAAAGTGCCGGCCTTAGCTGATCATGTTAAGGTGGAGATAGCTAAGTAATCGCATAATACATATCGTAAAACGCTTAACATAGTAACGTAGAGACGCCCTGCTGGGGCGTCTTTTTTATGCACAATAATATAGTCAATTTGACCTTTTGATAATTTTTGTTATAATTATCATATTAATCTTATAAATCTTTGCAAAATTTATTAGCAATGATTTATAAGATTTATAAGAAATATATGAAAAAAGAAAATAATAATTTGGAATCTATGCGCCACAGCTTAGCGCATGTAATGATGCAAGCATTAGAAAATTTATATCAAGCTATTCCGGGTGTAGGGCCGGCAATTGATGATGGTTTTTATCATGATTTTGATGCTACCTATCAGGTGACTGACGCTGATTTACCAAAAATAGAGGCAGAGATGAAAAAAATTATCAAACAGAACTTGAAGATAGAAAAGAAAATCATGCCAATTGATGAAGGCATAAAATTTTTAAAGAAAAAAGGATATAAATATACAGCAGAGTTGGCTCAAGATTTGAAAGCTGAGAAAGAATCTGAAATTAGTTTTTACGAACAAGCTGATTTTATAAACATGTGCAAGGGTCCGCACGTAGAATCAACTGGTAAAATTAAGGTAGACGCTTTTAAATTAACCAAAGTTGCCGGCGCTTATTGGAAAGGTGATGAAAAAAATAAGATGATTCAACGTATTTACGGCGTAGCTTTTAATACCAAAAAAGAACTGGCAGATTATTTAGAGATGATGGAAGAAGCAGAAAAAAGGGATCATAGGAAGTTAGGACAAGAGTTAGAACTATTTATAATTAATGAAGAAGTTGGGCCAGGGTTGCCTTTATGGATGCCTAATGGTGCAATTTTAAAACAAGAGATAGAAAAATTTGTATTAAATGAATATCAGCACAGGGGATATAAATTAGTACAGACACCACATATCGCTTCACAGAAATTGTTTAGTCAATCAGGGCATATAGATTTTTATAAAGATGATATGTACTCGCCAATGGATATTGATGGAGAGGATTATTATGTTAAGCCAATGAATTGCCCGTTCCATGTGAAAATTTTTAAACACAGTTCTAAAAGCTATCGCGACCTGCCTGTTCGCTATACTGAATTAGGCACAGTTTACCGCTATGAAAGATCTGGGACATTGCATGGTTTAACTAGAGCGCGTGGATTTACCCAAGACGATGCTCATATAATTTGCACTCCTGATCAGCTAAAAAATGAGTTGAAAAATGTAATTGACCTAACTAAATATATTTTAGAGACTTTTGGATTTGAAAAATTTAAAGTAGCTTTAAGCGTGCGTGATAAAAAAAATAAAGAAAAATATTTAGGCAATGATAAAGATTGGCAAATAGCTGAAGATGGATTAAGGGAAGCACTTAAAGGAACTGGTTGGGATTTTGAAGAAGAAGAAGGTGAGGCAGTATTTTACGGACCAAAAATTGACGTAAAAGTTTATGACGCAGTCGGTCGGGACTGGCAGATTTCCACCATTCAACTTGATTTTAATCTGCCAGAAAGATTTGATATGAATTATATTGACAAAGACAGTCAAAAGAAAAAACCATTTATGATTCATCGGGCATTGTTAGGATCATTAGAAAGATTTACAGGCATCTTAATAGAGCATTTTGCCGGCGATTTTCCAGTCTGGCTATCGCCAGTGCAAGTTAAATTAGTAGCAGTTAGCGAAAAGCATGTGGACTATTGTCAGGAGATAGTAGATGAATTTAAAGCAGAGGATATCAGAGTGGAAGTAGATATTTCAGATGAAACTGTTGGTAATAAAATACGCAAAGCGATTAAAGAAAAAGTACCGTATATGCTGGTAATTGGAGATAAAGAAATGAATAGTAAGAATTTAATGGTGCGAGATAGGGGGAGTAGAGATACTAGAGAGGTTGGAAAAGAGAAGTTTTTTGAAGAAATTAGAGAAGTCGTAAGTCATAAGACTTAAGTTGTAAGAATATAAAGGTGATTTTATGGCAGATAATACATTAGACAAATTACTTAAAGATGTAAAAGTTGATAAAAATAGGGTGATAAAATCTATTAATACGGTTTTGTCACGATATAATCTTAATGAAGAAGATGTAACTATTTATCGTAAAAAAATTAAGCCAGCGGAAATATTTGTAGCGGCGGCTGAAGAGTGTAATTTAGAAACAGCTAGAAAATTAGCTAAAAGCAAATACATAGACATCTTCCCTGCTCCTATTACTATTTTAGAATTTAAAGGAAAGTATATTTTATTCATGGGATCTAATCGGAGTGTCGTTTTTATCTTAAAGAAAAGAATGCCTGATTGTGTTGTTATAACTATGCTAAATATTAGGCCAGCGCCGTTGATAGTTTTTGAAGCGCGACAGACTTTAGAACAAGTTATAGAAAGACAAAGATAAATTTCAAAATAAATAAACCGCACAACTGAATGTTTGTGCGGTTTTGTTTTGAATAAAAAATGAACAGGTATTATAGTTTTTTGCCTCATTTTCTATTTATGCTATAATGATATTAGTTGATTGAAATAAAACTAAGTAACTAATCAACTATCTAACTACTTAACTAACCACTATGCCAATTACACCAAACATTAATAACAAAAATACAGTTAAAGATCAGTTAAAAGCTAAGGATAGGGAAATTCAGGGGCTGAAAGAGCTTTTGTCTGAAGCTGAATCAGAGATTAAGGAATTAAATGATTTTCATGGCTTTAATAAGCCACGAGCGGGTATTTTAGAAAGTGAATTTTTAAACAAGTTAATTAAGCGCACCGCTTTTGCTTTGATTTGTATTGTCATAATTTTAGCCGGCTTATATCCGTGGCTTTTTAAAGATACATTTTTTACTGATGATGAAAAATTAGTTTCAGAAGAAGGAACTGAACTTGAAGATACATTAGCAGAAGATGAAAGTGCAGATCAGATTAAAAAACAGCCAGAGGAAGAAAAAACTGTGGCAGAGGAAGTAAAAGAAGAAGTAAAGCCAGCTAACGAGAATATTTTTAGCTCTGGCAAGGTAGTGGAAGTGGATTCTGATTTAGGCTGGTTAAATGTCCGTACTGAACCAAATGTAGAAAACGGCAAGATAATTAAAAAGATAAATAGCGGTGATGAATATGAATGGCTGGAGAAGACTGAAAATAATTGGTATAAATTAGTTATTGATTCAAAAGGCAATACTGGTTATGTTTCTGGTGAGTATTTAATCGTGAAGTAAACCCTAACCCCAACCCTCTCCCACAGGGAGAGGGGGGTTTATTGAAAATTAAATAGAAATATAAGGCCTTATTTTATTTGGCCTTTTTATTATTGAAAAATAATCTTAATTATGTTAGAGTGATTTAATATGAAAAATATCCACCCAAGGCGGACAAGTAAATTATTAGTAATAATCGGCTCGACAGCTACGGGTAAAACCAAACTGGCAGTTAAGTTAGCCCATGTTTATGATGGAGAAATTGTTAGCGCAGACAGCCGACAGGTTTATAAAGGAATGGACATCGGAACAGGGAAAGATCTACAGGAATACACAGTAGGAACAGGGCACTGCCCTGTTCCTATGAAGATTAATTATCACTTAATAGATGTGGTTTCTCCAAAAACAGAATTTAATTTAGCCAAGTATATGAAATTGGCGAACAAGGCGATTAAAGATATTCAAGCAAGAGGGAAGTTGCCTATTTTAGTCGGTGGCACAGGATTATACGTGCAGGCAATCATAGATGGCTATAATTTAAGCGGAACAAAGCCGGATAAGGCATTGCGCAGTCGCTTGGAAAAAAAATCTGTAAAGCAATTACAAATTATATTAAAAAAACTTGATTCGTCATTTAAGGAAGATGTAAAAAATAAACGTTATTTAATTCGCTATATTGAAATTGTTAAACAAACTAAAAAGCCGTTAAAGCAAGCTTTAACAAAACAGGAAAGTGAGTATGACTATTTGATTTTAGGCATAACTTTTCCTCGTGAAATTATTAACCAGCGAATCGATGAACGTTTAGTTCAACGTATTGCCAGTGAAAATATGATTAAAGAAATAAAAGATTTGCATTTTAAAACCGGCGTTAGTTGGAAGCGGTTGGAAAGTTTTGGTTTAGAATATAAATTTGTCAGTCAGTATTTACAAGGAAAGTTAAGTTTGGAAAAGATGATAGAAAAATTAGCAATTGCTATTCACCAGTTTGCCAAACGGCAGATGAGTTGGTTTCGGCGCTGGGAAAAACAGGCTTGCCCGCTCGTCCCGCTCAGCGGGATTGGGAGGGCTGGAAAAATTAAGTGGATTAAAAACTATAGTGAAGCAAGAAGCTTAATTGGAAAATGGATGAAATAAAAAAAGAAGGCGGGCATAAAGCTCGCCTCTTTTAGTTTAAGTTTTTGTGAAGTCGGAGCTTATATCACGAAAAACTTTACTGTCTTGAGAAAGAGCGCGAGATACAAGTTCTCTATTCATATTATTCAATGGCTCATTGCAACCAATTTTTGCCCATAACTCTGGTGTGTAATATCTAAGGATGTCAGCCAGTAAAATTAACTCATCAATCATATTAGCATTTCCTGTCGGCACAAAAACGTCAGCTATATTATCTGTACCAATCATAATAGGTATTTCGTGTTTAATCATTTCTAGTAAACGCGCCATACTATTATGAATAGGAGTGCTAAAAGGTCTTAGTTGTCTCATGGAAATAGCAGCTCGAGGGCAACAAATAATACCAATGTTGTATTCCTTTAAGTTAGCCAGCAGTTTTTTAAAGCGATTTTCTTCGTAGCAAGATGGTGAAATGCTGTGAACCGCCCAAACTGTTGGTTTTCCGTTATTACCACTTACTTTAGGAGAACCAAGCCAACGCACCGCCTCAATTAGTGTTTCGGTTCCGTTTTCGCGAGGATCGTTTCCTTGGTCAACATGCACATGCACTTCTTTCCTTAGCTCTATGCCGAGCTTAAGAATCATTCTTAGATGTTCGTCAAATCCAATTCGATCTACAGAGTCATCTTTTTCTGGCAAACCACCAATAACCTCAACTTTGCTTGATGCTTTTTTAAAAACTTCCCAGCGATCAGGATTTTGTTTTGGATCTTTAAATCCAAAAATTGGTTGAGTGCCAATGCGGATATTAATACGATCAGCAAATTTTTTTCTAACTTTTATTGCAGTATCAATGGCAATAAGTTCAATGTCTGGGGTGGCGTCGATTAAGATAGTTACTTCTTTGGTGAAGAAATCAATCATCCGATCAAATTGAGTGGTCATTCTTTTTTCTAAATCCATGGCAGTGTAAGCTTCTCCTTGGTGCAATTCTCCTGTTAAACTTTGTTTTAACGATAGGGGATAGGTAGCTGCTTCGTATGGATCAATACCCGCGCGTTGCCAGTATAAAAGATTATTTGTAGTGGCGCGATCTGGGTGAGCGTGAGCATTTACAAAACCACCATAACCTTGAACGTATTCAAGCAGTTTCTTTCCGTAATCAGATAATGCTTCAGTCCATGATATTACTTTTCTTATTGTTCGTTTTTGATTGACTTTTTTCATGATATCAACCTCCTAGTTTTTTTGTAAAGAGCTATAAAAAATACCTCCCCTAGGAAATAGGGGAGGTATTTAAGATTATAATCTCAAATTTTATTTTGTATCTATTTTTTGCTTGTTTCGCCATAGTCCCACTCAGCGGAACGGAGGCAGATGTTTTTTTATTTGTCATACTCTGCTACTAATTCTATGCTGATTAGAGAAGTATGTCAAATAATATTTTTTTAGCTTGTATTAGTTAAAATTTATCTACCTGTGGATAACTTATTTGATATTTACTAAAATAATTTCTCTTGCTTTCTGTGGATTAGCTTTGCCCTTACTTTCCTTCATAACTTGTCCAACTAAAAATTGAATAGCATTTTCTTTGCCGCTTTTGTATTCGTCAACTGCTTTTTGATTATTAACCAAAATATCTTTAATAATCCCCTCCAGTTCCCCGTCATCTTCCATTTGTTCTAATCCTTTGGCCTTCATAATTTCTAACGGGTCAGTTCCCTGCTTAAACATTTCAGCAAAAATTATTTGAGCGGCGGTGGAATTAATTTTTTCTTCATATATTAAGGATATGAATTTAGCAAAATCTAGGGCAGTAATTTTACCCTTATTAAATTGTTTCGACGAAGTCGAAATACCAGCTTTGCTGGATTTAACAGAGTAAATTTTTTTAATATTATTTTTCTCTCCTTTAAGATGCTTAAATAATTCGGTGCCAATCCAATTACCAGTCAGTTTAGCTAATTTTGCCTGCGCTGTTTTCCATTTTTTGTCGTCAGCCTGTAATTGCGCTCGTAGTTCAGAAATAATTTGTTCTACATAATCAGCAATATTTTTATCAGTAGTTAAAATTTTTGCGTCATAATCAGAAAAGCCATACTGCTTTTTAAAGCGTTCTTTTTTAGTCAACGGCAATTCAATCAAATCAGCTCTGATTTTTTCCAGCCAATCCGAGTCAATAATAATCGGCGAGATATCTGGATCAGGGAAGTAACGGTAATCATTAGCTTCTTCTTTAGTTCGTTGGCTGATAGTTTTTTGTTTTTTATCATCCCAGCCCCGAGTCTCTTGTATTAATGGTTCATTATTATTTAAGGCCTCTGCTTGTCTTTTTATTTCATACTCAATCGCTTTTTCCAGCGCTTTAAATGATCCAATATTTTTTACTTCTGTTTTTGGATTTAATTTATAATCGCCAATTGGTTCAATTTTACAATCGCCTTTATATTCCCATTTTCTTTTTTCTTGCACACTAATATTTGCTTCACAGCGCATTTGTCCTTTTTCTATATCTGCTTCAGAAATTTTTAGATAGCGCAGAATTTGTTGATAGATCTGACAGAATTTTTTTGCTTCTTCGGCTGATTTTATAGTTGGTTCAGTCACCAGCTCCATCAAAGGGGAACTAGCGCGGTTATAATCTGCGAGCGAATAGTCTTTACCGGCCGGATGAGTTAATTTACCAGCATCTTCTTCTAAATGAATACGAGTAATTTTAATAGCTTGTCCATCAACTTCAAGCTGTCCACCATGAACTAAAGGCAGATCATATTGGGATATTTGATAAGCCTTAGGTAAATCAGGATAAAAATAATGTTTGCGATCAAATTTTGAATAGTCATTAACTTGGCAATTTAAAGCCAGACCAGTTAAAATAGTCCATTCAATCGCCTGCTTGTTAGCCACTGGTAAAGTTCCAGGATGTCCTAAACAAATAGGGCAAACAGTTGTGTTCGGCTCTTTATTTACATCTTCATTCAAGTTCGCGCAACGGCAGAACATCTTGGATTTAGTATTCAATTGAACGTGTATCTCTAATCCTATGATTATATCATAATTCATAATTGATTTAAGTAATTTTTAATTATAGCACACGAATTAAACAAATTAGGCGAATGAACACGAATTCGTGTAAATTTATTTAATTCGTTTAATTCGTGTGCCATCTTCTGACTAAATTTTACCCGAAAGAACAACAAAAAACAAGCCCTTGACCTGAATTAAAAATTTAGGTAGTATGGATTTGTGGTTCTTTTATCTTAAAAATACAGGAGGGAAAAATGGTTTTTGAATGTATGGAATGTGAAAGATGCGGTAAAGCAAAAGATGGTGGTAGCTGTAGATTTAAAAATAATGGTAGTCAAACAGAAAGCAGATATCCATCAGTAGTTCCTCAGGAAGGTAGCTCAAGGGCAGAAGACTTAAAAAGAAAACGACGCGGTTTTTTAGTGGACTGCCCTACAAGTGGGAACGTTGATGATTATTAAAACCCTCCGCTACTCCCAAATCCCATATCGCTTCTTTCTGTCTCATCTAACACGTCAGATTCTATCGGATCTGGCGTTTTTATTTTTTGAATAAGAAGCTGGGCGATTTTTTGCCCTTTTTGAATATTATAAATATCTTGAGAAAGATTGACGACTAAAATTTTTAGTTCTCCGCGATAGCCAGAATCAATTACCCCGCCCATAGTATGCAACCCACTGGCTGCTATTCCGCTTTTATCCCAGACTAAACCAACGCATCCTTTAGGAATAGCCATTTGAATGCCAGTGCTGATAATAGCGCGTTCGTTTTCGTGCAATGTATAATAATCATTAGCATAAATGTCTAAACCAGCGTCATTAACGTGAGCCCGAGTTAATAATTTAGCTTCTGAATCTGTCTTTTTTATTTTTAATACAGCAGAATCATGATGTGGAATAGTTATTTTAGACGGAGCAATACCATCATAATTTAAAAAATGTGTTGTTTGATCTGGAGTTTGATTAATTATTTCCATCTCCATGTGTGAAAATGGCATTGGATACTCTTGATGTATTAAATCTTCAAAATCTTCAGTTGCGGTTACTGTGGGTCGTTTTTGTATTACAGAGTTCACTTTTTTCCAAATTGCTTGATGCACTTCATCAATAGTAAGATTAGCGTTAATTAAATGCCAATTTTTTTCTTGCCCTAAACGAAGATGAACTTCTCGCACTCTTTGAGTAAGATTATCATTTTTTTCATGCGCATGCTGTTGTTCAATCGCTTCTGTAAAACGTTCGCCGTCTAATAAAATAGCGATATCTTCAGTTAGCAGATGACCGTTCACATATTTTAAAAATTGTTCATCAACTCCGGCGCCAATACCCCAAGCCAGTCCAGTGCCAGTATAATCTTCGGCCACAATGGTTATGCCATCAGCTAATTTTTTTTCTAACTCTATTTGATATTGCGCGCGGTTTAAGGTATAAATTATCTGCGCTTCCCGAGCGGATAGTTTGTAAAAATTACCTCGCCTTAAATAATCATTCAAGAGTGTGCCAGAAGGAATTAAATCATAAAGCGGATATTTTAAATATTCAGTTGTTATTCCTTTTGATTGTAATTTTTCCACTAACAATTTTGTCTGCGTGCTTTTTCCTAAGTTGTTAATACCGTAGAGGACGATAAACTTCCCTCGTTGTTTTACTGATTCAATTGTTTGAGAAGAATTATTTTGCATGAGTTTAAATAATAAAAAGGCAAATTAAAATATTGCCTCCTTTTTATTATTGTCATTCCCGCGAAAGCGGGAATCCACTCCTTATTATTTCTGGATTCCCGCTTTCGCGGGAATGACAGTTAATTGTAATTATTTTTAATTTTTAACATTTAGTATTATTTTGAGTTTTGAGTTTTGGGTTTTAAAGATTCAGAATTTTGGAATTAAATTAGAAATTACCTCATCAACCCGCTGCTGCAACTCCTCCATTGTTCCATTATTATTAATAACATAATCAGCAGTTTCTGCAACTTTTAAAATTTCCTGTTCAGTTTCTGCTTGATTATCTTTTTGAAATTGTTCAAAGGTTTTAAACTGGTCATCTGTATTTTCTTGGCGTTCAATAATTCGTTCATACCTTTTCTTAATGTCTGTTTTAACATAAACTAACTTGAATTCAGGTAGTTTTTTTAAATAAGTAATATCAGAAAAACGGCGCACCCCATCTATTATAATAAATTGATTATTATCATTAGCAACATCTTCAGCAATTACTTTTGCCAATAAATCTTGGCTAAAATGTTCGCGTAGAACAGTAGATATATTCTGCATATTTTGGCGATTAACATCAAGATAAAGCCGTTGCAGTAAATCGCGTAGGGAAGTAGAAAATTTATGTTGCGAGGCGTTATGCTTATTTACTAAGTAATCAACTACCGTTCCCTTGCCACTGGCAATTTCACCTACTAAGCCTATAATTAATTTTTTTTGGATCATATATTAAAAATAAGTCAGAATTGTTAATAAAGTTATTTTTATACTTAGCGCTTATTTACACCTGACACCTTACATTTAACAATTGACCTTTAATAAAAATTAGTTAATTGTCAGATGTTAAATGTTTACCCCGCCTCACGCAGTAAGGGCGGGGTTAATTGTCAGTTCTCTGAGTTATATCCTGCGCGCCTCTTCTAACATCCCAATCATCAAGATCTAGATCGGTGTATAATTTCATTTCTGGATATATTTCTAACATGGCGTGGTGCATTTGGTGGGCGACTTTTCTTAAAGTAGGATGCACAACTATCCCTGAACGTAATTCTAACACATAAACAGCCGCCGGCAAAGCATAAGTAGTTCGACAAGCCACATTAAATCCCATGGCAATGTAATACTGTTTGTTAATTGCTGTAGTATTAAGACTATCAATAGCTTCTTTTTGTTCAATAATTAACTGTTCAGCTTCTTGCTTTAAATCACTAGGCAATTGATCTAAATACCACTGATTAAATCCTAAATTAGTTGTCAGTAAAGGCATGCGACAAACGCCATTGCGATGACGTTGAATGTCTCTAAATGAACCAAAGTCTAAGATAAAATCAAAAGTAATTTGGCCAAGTTCTGATAAAAAGTGAGGTAAACAAGTTTTAGGGCTACGAGATTGGATAATATTATTATATTGGCGCATTTGCATGGCCGACAGGGAAGTGGTGTAAGAAAAATTTGTAGTCGCCGGAGATGGATTATAATAATTATATTTATCATTTAATTCCTTGCGATATACCTCCTGCTTATTGTCTAATTCATGACTAAAGCTATGGGCATATTTTTCTTTTAATAATTTGTGAATTTTATCGGCAATATCCTTTACTTCTCCCAATGGATTATGCCTTAATAAAGCAAGTTTATCCCAGGCCTGTCGCAGGTTTGTATGCCAGCTTAATTGAGTGGTAATACCGGCTGGCAAAAATCCTCTCAAAATATCAAAGGAACGAGCTTCTAATGCTTTTTCATAAATTTTTTCTTGCTCTTCTGGTTGGCGCGGATATTTATGGCGCAGATGCTCTATTAGTTTTTCTGAACTATTTAAATAAAAGTTCATCCAGTTTTTTAAAATTGCTTTTGATTCAAAAGTTTTTACTGGGTCAATAATCGGTTGTTTAGACATATCAACATAACGAGTGCTGGTTTCCTGTCCGGCATATAATGGCCAATCCTGCACTGCTTTATCTGCTAGCATACTTAAGCCCTCAATAAATAAAGTTGTGCTACCACAGTCAGCAATACTATGATGTCCATAGCCAACATAAAATTTTTCCATAAATTTGCCTGATCCACTTTGCTTTACTTTTTCTACATGCTCCACTACGCTAGCGGCGCTGCGAGAGTATAAAGCTTGCATCATGGCCGTATCTTCTGGATTAAATTCATCATAAAGAAAAACTTTGGCCATACTAGCCGGAGCGCCAGACATAATATTTTCAAAAGCAAGTCCATTGTTGCCAACAGAATTTTCCATATTTAATTCTTTATTTTCCTGTTCGGTTTGATCTCGAGGTGTCATATCGTCATAAATAGTCATAGCGTCAGTAATTATTTTAAATTCAATATTAGCTTCAGCAAAAATTTCTTTACTTCTATCACCAGCATGATAATCTTGTTCACAGACAACTTTTTTAATGCCAGTATTAATAATCATTTTAGCGCAAACATAACAAGGGGTCATTTTGCAATATAAAGTACCATCTTTTAAGGAAATGCCGACTCGAGCAGCTTGGCAGATAGCATTTTGTTCTGCATGAGTGGTGCGAATGCAATGGCGGGATTCGCGTCCGTCTTCATGAGTAACCGTATGCATTTCATGGCCGACATCATCACAGTGAGCAATGCCAATAGGTGAGCCGACATAACCAGTGGCAATAATCCGCCGATCTTTAGTAATAACACAGCCAGAACGACCACGATCGCAAGTGCCTCTTTCTCCGATTATTTTCACAATGTTCATAAAATATTCATCCCAGGAGGGACGATGATATTTTTGTTCATTTTCCATATTTTTCTTATTATTTTATTGAGTAAGCAAAAAATAAAAAAGGCAGTAATTACCTCCTTCTTGTTTAAAACTCTAATTTTTAATCCGCTAGCTGGCGGACAAATTCTAAAACATATATAGTGCTTGCACCTCGAAGCTTTAATAAAAAGGTGCTTGCAGTTCGAAGTTTTAGCGTAGAACTGTGGATAAGTCTCCTAAAATTATTATCAAGCTATACTATTTTAGCAGATTATAGCAGGGAAGGCAAAAAATATCTCGCACAACATGAAACGCATAACACATAACAAAAACGCCCTAAAAGGGCGTCTGTTATGCGTTATGCGTTATGCGTTTCACGTTATGCAAGTTATGAGCTCACCTTTATCCCCGGACCCATTCCAGAAGAAATGCTGATGTTTTGCAGATAAGTTCCCTTAGAACTGGCTGGCTTGGCTTTTTTAATCGCGCTGATAGCAGTTTGAAAGTTAGTTATTAAATCTGAACTATCATTAGATACTTTTCCTAAAACAAGATGTAAATTTCCACCAGCGTCATTTTTTATATCAATCTTTCCTTTTTTAATTTCTTCAATTGCATTTTTAATATCAGTAGTAATAGTGTTATTTTTTGGCGAAGGCATTAAACCACGAGGACCTAGGACACGAGCGGCTGGCGCTAAAACCTTCATCATATCTGGCGTAGCAACGGCTACATCAAAATCAGTTTTTTTAGTTTGAATAATTTTTTTAATTAAATCTTCTCCACCGATAATATCAGCCCCAGCGTCTTTAGCTGCTTTTTCATTATCCGGTCCGACAAAAGCGATAATAGTTCTTTTTTTGCCGGTAGACTTAGGAAGGGTGATAGCGGTGCGAACTTGCTGTTCTCCTTTTTTAGGATCAATTCCTAAACGGACATGAAGCTCAATATTAGCGTCAAATTTTACTTTAGAAGTTTGTTTAGCTAATTCAATAGCCTCTTCAATTGGATAAACTTTTGTTTTGTCAATTAGTTCTTGTGACATATATTTTTGTGGTAGTAGTAATTAATCTCCCACTGTTTTTATATAAATAAAAGAAATGCAATAGAAATATGCGTCCTTTTCGCTATGCTCATGGACGCGAAATATATAGAAATATAGTTGTCATCCTTAAAATACAACTATATTTCTATATATTTCGTTTTGTTGGAGCATAGCGACAACAAAACATATTTTAATCGTATTTCTATTTTACTTCTATTCCCATTTGTCTAGCAGTTCCAGCGATAATATCAGCAGCCGCTTCAATATCATTAGCGTTTAAATCAGCCATTTTCTTTTCAGCTATTTCTTTAAGTTGAGCGCGGGTAACAGTGCCTACTTTTTCAGTTAATGGATTGCCAGCGCCTTTTTTGATTTTAGCCGCTTGTTTTAATAATTCAGAAGCAGGCGGACTTTTCATAATAAAGTCATAACTTCTGTCTTTAAAAACAGTAATTTCAACCGGAACTAAGTCGCCCATTTTATCTTTGCTAGCCTCATTAAATTTAGTGCAGAATTCTTGAATATTTAAACCAGCTTGTCCTAAGGCAGGACCAACTGGAGGCGCAGGGTTAGCTTGTCCTCCTCGTATTTGTAATTTTATTTTTGTTAGTATTTCCTTCATATAGAATTCATTTTATTTATATTTAAAACGTTTATAATCATTTAATCCGAATTTATCATATTGACTTATAATTTCCTGCAACTATCCGAATATTCCGAATGCTTACTATAAATTCCACGAATTATTTCATCTGAATTTGGGGCATTCGGATAGTTGCAGGAAGATTTAAATAAGCACAAAGTATTCGGATTAGTGGTTTGATAAAGTTATAGATGTATAAGAAGCCATCTTGAACTATATTTTTTTAATCTGCAAGAAATCCAGATTAACAGGTGTTTCTCGGCCGAACATTAAAACCAAAACTTTAATTTTTCCTTTATCATAGTCAACTTCAATAACTTTTCCTTCCATATTCTTAAACGGACCGTCAGTGATGTTAACAAGATCATCTTCATTAATATCAATGACATAAGTCGGTTCATCAACACCCATTCTTTTTTGCAATGATTTAATTTCTTTTTCAGAGATAGGCGTTGGCACAGTGCCTGTTCCGATAAATCCGGTTACATTAGGAGTGTTGCGCACCACATACCAAGAGTCATCAGTTACAACCATGTTAACCAAGACATAACCAGGGAAGATTTTTTCTTCAATGACTTGGCGTTTGCCATTTTTAATTTTTATCTTTTTTTCCTTAGGAATGATGATGTCAAAAATTTTATCTTCCATGTCCATTGATTCCACTCTTTGCTTTAAATTACGGACTACATTTTCTTCATAACCACTGTAGGTATTAATTACATACCATCGTTTTCCTAAGTTAGCTGTTTGTTTAGCCATATCGTTTAGTTAATTAGTTGATTGGTTAATTAGTTATACAGTTGATTATTTTTAAAAAGTTTTCAATTAAACAAAAAATTATTTAATCCTTAGCTTAATTAATAAGTTAAGATAACTAAGTAACTAATTAACTACGTAACTAAGTTACTGTAACCAAGTTACTTAAGTATAAATTCAAATAACCAATTAAAAATATAATCAAGTCCACCAAGATAGGTTGCCACAGCCAAACTTATAGCAATAACTAAAATAGTATATTGCTGAGTCTCTTTTTTGCTAGGCCAAGTAACCTTTTTCATTTCCACAAAAGAGGATTTGATATAATCGCTAGTTTTATTGATAATATTCATATAGAATTTATTTTGTATGGATTTAAAATATTTTATGATCATTTTCAGCCCAAGGCTGATCCCCACCCGCCGTCGGGCAGGGCGCTTCGGGCGGAAATCCGAATGATGTGTGTTTATTTAAAACTTCCTGCAACTATGCGAATACCACGAATTTTGTTTATATAAATTTGTAGTAAACATTTGGAGCATTCGGATAGTTGCAAGAAATCATAAGTCAGCACAACGGATTTGGATTATTGGTTTGCTAACCTTTTTAAACCGTAAAACTAAATTTAAACTTTTGTATTTAAAAACAGCCCTTGCGAGGCAGTTTTTATATTGATTATATTATAGAGGATATAAATTTTTTTGTCAAATCTTTTATTTTCCCCACAAATTTATAAATCAGCTACAAATAATACAAATCTTTATTTTTGTAGATTATTAGGATTTAAAACTCTAATAAATTTAACGCCATTAGGTGTGAAGTTAGCTAAAATAGTTAATTTTAAACCAGTAATTTGTAAATATTGTTTAATTTGATCCATATTTTGTTTTGAAAAATGATTTCCTTTTTTAAGCTCTAAAACTATTTTATTATCTACCACAAAATCTATATAATTCATTGCTATCATTTTTCCACCAGCTACAATCTGATAAGGTGCCCGCCTAACATATTTTATACTCTGATTAATAAAATATTGCTCGGTTCCTTTTTCATAGTATTTTTCTTTATATCCATATCCTAAATCATTATATACATTAAATAATATGCCTACTATTTGATAGCTTAAATCTTTATATAGCACTTTATTGTCATCCATAACATTTGTATTATTTGTAGTTGATTTGTAAATTTGTGGGGAGGTTAGATATCCAAATTTTGCACATTTTTTGCTTGCGCCTGAATAAATTTTTTACGAGGCAATACATCAGAACCCATTAAAATATCAAAAGTTTCATCAGCGCGAACAGCATCTTCTATAGTAACTCTTAGCAAAGTGCGATTTGCTGGGTCCATGGTTGTATCCCAAAGTTGCTGAGGATTCATTTCGCCTAAACCCTTGTAGCGCTGAATAGAAATTTTTCCGCTTTTTATTGAAGCTTCATTTGATTCTTCACTTTCTTTAGTGTCTTCCTCTGTAATTTCTTCTTTTGTTTCCGTAGCCTCCTCCATTGCGCCGCCAAATTTTTTAATTATTTTATCTTTCTCATCTTCATTATAAACATAATGCGCTTCTTTCCCTTTCTTAATTTGATAAAGTGGTGGCTGGGCAATATATATATTTCCGTTTTCTACTAACGCCCTGAAGTGGCGGAAAAATAAGGTCAATAATAAAGTGCGGATATGTGAACCGTCAACATCAGCATCAGTCATAATAATCACGCGACTATAACGCAGTTTTTCTATATCTAACTGTTCGTCAATATTTGTGCCTAAAGCAATTACTAAGTTTTTAATTTCATTATTAGCTAGCATTTTATCTAAGCGAGCTCTTTCTACATTTAAAATTTTACCGCGCAAGGGGAGAATGGCCTGGAATTTTCTATCCCGCCCTTGTTTGGCGCTACCTCCGGCGCTGTCGCCCTCAACAATATATAATTCACATTCCTCTGCCTTACGAGAAGAACAATCTGATAATTTACCGGGAAGGGTCATTCCATCTAAAGCGCCTTTGCGCAGAATGCTGGCGCGAGCAGTGCGAGCGGCAATGCGGGCTTGAGCCGCTAAAGTACATTTGCCAATAATCGCTTCTGCTTCTTTAGGATTTTCTTCTAAAAAAATACCAAGAGCTTCATTAAGAACTTGTTCTACATAAATTTTCATTTCCGCGTTGCCTAACTTACCCTTAGTTTGTCCTTCAAATTGCGGGTCTGTCAGTTTAACGGAAATAATTGCTGTTAAACCTTCCTTAGTATCATCACCGGTTAGATTTTCTTCTTTTTCTTTTAATAATTTTTTTTCTCGAGCATAGCTATTTAAAGTTTTTGTCAAAGCAGCGCGAAATCCTGAAAGATGCGTTCCGCCTTCCGGGTTATTAATATTATTGGCAAAAGAAAAAACTTCTTCATTAAAGCCATTATTATATTGCAAAGCCACTTCAACCTTAGAATCATTAATTTCTTTTTCTATATAGAAAATACTTTCATGCTTAGGAGCATTATATTGATTAAGCGCTTTAACATAAGCTTTAATACCACCCTCAAAATGAAATTTGAATTTTTTTGCCCGATGACCTGGTCGTCTATCTTCAACATTAATAGTAATACCTTTAGTAAGGTAGGATTGTTGACGCATGCGATCTAAAATTTTACCCCAGTCAAATTTAACTTCGGGAAAAATACTAGTATCTGGTTTAAAAGTAATAGTAGTTCCAGTGCCCTTAGCCTTGCCAGTTGCTTTTACTTTTGCTTTGGGCTTACCGATTTTATATTCCTGTGTCCATATTTTTCCATCGCGATATACTTCGGCTTTAGTATATTCTGAAAGCGCATTAACAACAGAAACACCCACACCATGCAATCCACCAGATACTTTATATCCACCGCCACCAAATTTACCACCAGCATGTAATTTAGTCATTACAGTTTCCAGGGCCGAAACTTTAGTAACTTTATGCATATCAACCGGAATGCCACGACCATTATCGCGCACTTGCACCATACCGTTTTCTAAAAGCACAACTGATATGGCATCAGCGTATCCGGCCATAGCTTCATCAATGCCATTATCAACCACTTCCCAGATTAAGTGATGTAAACCCGTAGATGAAGTAGAACCAATATACATGCCCGGTCTTTTGCGAACCGGATCTAATCCTTCTAGTACAGTAATGCTTTCCGCGCCATAATCAGATTTGGCTGGCTTTGTTACATTGCTAGATGCAGGTTTTTTATTTATTTTAGCTTCTTTTTTTGGCATATTTAAGTGTTTTTAAGCAATAAAAATATACACACAAAGGTGTTGTTTATATTATTATTTTAGCATAGATTTAATAAAAAAGGAAGGGGTTTGTTTTAACTGCTGTTCGGAATCCCGATACGTCGGGACTGTTCCGAACAGCGGGTATACTATACCTGTTGGAACAAGAGTAAAATAAAAGTATTAAATTACTAACACTCTTGTCCTATGATTGCTCTATTAAATCAAATTCCAACAGAAGCTAAAATTAAGAAACATTTAAAGAAAATTATCTTCGGAAA
>JBDRNG010000031.1:0-13244 GCA_043811275.1 Candidatus Falkowiibacteriota bacterium
CTTTCCGAAGATAATTTTCTTTAAATGTTTCTTAATTTTAGCTTCTGTTGGAATTTGATTTAATAGAGCAATCATAGGACAAGAGTGTTAGTAATTTAATACTTTTATTTTACTCTTGTTCCAACAGGTATAGTATACCCATGTATGAATGCTTGACTTTTTTATTCATATATGATACGATGCTTTATCAATGTTGTTTACAATTTAGAGTTCAAAATAGCGTTTTAGATGTAAAAAAACGCAAAAAAACAAAGGAGAAGTACCGTGAAAAAAGCACTGTTTTTGACACTATTTTTCGTCGCAGTTTTCGGATTTAACGTGAGCCCGGTTTCAGCAGGAGCCGGAGAAATTGTGGAAGTTGTCGCTGAAGGGAATATTGTAGAATTTCCCAAAAGCGCTAATCTTTCCGGCATTTTCATCCGTCGTGGAGACACTTTTGTGTCTTTGGCTAACCCGGAAACGATGATCGCCATGGGCTATGGACGAGTTGACATCCATGGGAAGATCAAGGCAGATTGGAATCAGGTGATTAAACTTAATGAAGTGCAGACAAACTTCATTAGGGAGAAATTGAGAATCGCCGGACAAACAATCAAGTCAAATCCTCCCAACATCCCAATTGACGAAATTCAAGTTTGCGATGACATTAATACTTATCGTAGTCTGAAACTGGATTACGACTCGGACGACAATAGGCGACTAGTTCTTCGATGGAATTATGGTTATACCGATCTTGTTAATGATTTTCACGTTATGGTCAGCATAAACAACGGAAAGTTTGTTTATCTTGGCCAAACTGGAAACGCAGATGAATATTTTGTATTTTCATCTGAAAACCAGAAGGGCAGTGAACTGCTTAAACAAGGGCCTCAATTTAGTGTTCGTTATACCTTTAAGGTCGTTGCCCTGAGAAAGTGGTCGCTTCCAAATCAGACAATGAACGCGACGACATCTATTGACTATCAGAATATGAATCCGTCGCCACCCAAGCCGGAATCAAAGCCAATAACGCCGCCTAAAGTTTCCGTTAAATTATCAGGCTATGAAAAGCAGATGGGACAAGTATATTATGTTCTGTCAGGCATACCCATAGATATAGGAATTGAAATAAAGTCTGATGTGGCAGTTTCAGGAAAAATTAAATGGGGAGATGACACGTTAGTTGGTTTAGGAGGAAAAGGTAAAGACGGCGTTCTTAGTGGAAATTATTCACATAAATATTACGTGATTGCAGGTCATTCAGGTAATTATGTGATAAGTTACAGTGTGAACGGTGGAGAAGATGTGGAAATTGCCCAAATAAGGGTGATTTTTCCGATACCGTCGCCAACTCCAACATCAATCCAAAAGCCCTCTCCGACTCCAACCGAGAAGCCGTCGCCAACCCAAAAGCCATCTCCAACTTTGACACCGTCGCCAATCTCGACCCCGGAGTTGCCGTATATAGAGTTAACTCTTAGTACGTATGGTGATAACTCTCGGCAAATTAGTAGCCGGATTATAAATGGGGCAACAACAATAGATCCGCCTGTTTTTGAGGTTGGATATGTAGAAGGGGACTCACGTGCTGAAGAAATTTCCTTTAGAGCCACAGCGTACACGGCTTCGGAAGAAATTTTGATTACAGGCATGGCTATCACTCATACTGACACCTGGAATAGGGAAATTCAAGTCAGATACCAAAATAGGGCGGAGATACAGCAAGACAGAGCGTATAAGGCAGAAGTAATGATTTTTAATGTTACTTTTTCTGCCACGCTTAATAATGGTGAGGTGTGGGAGGCAAGAGCCGTGGTGAAAGTTGTGGATAATACGCCACCGCCGACACCAACGCCGACTGTTACGCCAGTGCCGCCTGATTTGCCTGAACCAGAAGGTGCTCTAGCCTTAATGACTGGCTTTAATAGTTGGGAATTTGCTGGAGGCACTCCAATTCGAAATGATGACGATAGCGATTATCTTGGGGTTCAATTCTTTATTCCAGAAGGAAATAAACCGTGGGATTATCGAGTTATGAAACGTTTGGAGGTCTCAGCAAAAGAATTAATCCAGCAGGGCAAGAGATATCGAGTTAAATTTGAGGCAGAAACAGATAGTAGTATTTATGTGATTGCCCGAATTTCTGATATCTCAAACAATGCGACTATTACTCATACGAAAGTCAATTATATAGACATTCCATTTTCTCCCAACGTTGAAGTTACAGAAGATGGGGAATATTTCGTTGAAATGGAATGTGATTCTAATTTGGTTGACTCTCAACGACCTATAGTCGTTTCGCTCTGGATAGATAATCAGAACGGGGCAGCAAATGTTGCAATCAAAAATATTCAACTGGAGGAAGTTATAGAATAATCTTCAGTTGAATTCGCACATTAAATTTCAAGCCGGAAACCTTAGGGTTTTCGGCTTTTTTCTTTTTGTCATTGTAATCTCGCTCTTCGCAAAGAGTTAAAGAAACAATTTTGTAACACTGTCATTGCGAGGGCGAAGCCCGTGGCAATCCCGTGAGTTTAAGATTATTTTATCCTCACGGGATTGCCACGCTTCGTTTCACTACGCTCGCAATGACAATAATTTGCAATGACAGAGTAGTAAAATAAAAAAAAGGCCATCCTTTTTGTTGGATGGCCTGATAATTAGTTGAAAGAGCGAAAGAACGATTATTGCAGAGCGGGAACGCTTAGAAGCGTTCTGAATTTGTCAAATCTTGGCTTGAATGTGTTGAAGAAAATATTGTTAGACAAAGTGTTGTTTGATTGGTATGACGCAATCAGGCTTTGTCCAGCCGTATAAGTATTCAACGCATCAACGTCAAGAATGATAATTACAGCTCCGCCGCTATTTGGCAGGCGAGTAACGTAAAGATCATTGAACTGGGCGCCGTAAGTGAATTGCAGTGAGGCCACGTGTTGTAATTCAGCTCCATTGGGCATATACTTTACCCCTTGGATGCTGAAAAAGTAATGATGATTTTGCTTTAGATTATAATCATCGGCGTCAAAGTAAAAGTTCATATCTTTAGATATCTGCTGTCCGATCGGGAACTCGGTGAATTTACCAGTGAACCCGTCATACTCTCTAACCCAAATCGCGACGTAGTGGAGATCGCCCAGACGGGTATAAAGATTTAACCAAATACCTTTTTTAGGCATGCCGTTTTCCGGTTCCAATATAATATTGTAATTTTTAGTAGGAACCATGAAAGGCGCTGAATACACATGAGGCGACCATAGCTTGCCGTTATTGGCAACTGCTATAAGCCTGTAAATATGGTTTTGAGTAATACCATTTGGCTCGGCAACGCTGGTATTGAACGGAACCAAGTAAGAATATTTATTGGGTGCGATTTCTTCGGTGTAAACAAAGTTACGAAGTAATTTTACCCATTTGCCACTGGTTTCATCACCATCCCATACCTCAACGTTGTAGTGGACCTGATAAGCGCTTTCGCAGTCATACTTCAGATAACCGGAATTCTGCGCCTGCGAGTCCCATTTTGGCTGTGATGGCGGTTCAGGGATAACGTCATCCTGTCTGCCGAACGGGGTAGGTGTAATTGTTGGGGTCGGGGTGACTGCCGGTGGTTTGCGTGTTGGAATCGGAGTTATCGTCGGTGTTGCAGTAGCTTTTTGTTCAAACATTACTGGTCCGGCGCTCCAGAATGGCCCAAGGTTATTAGACCTTGGCCACTTGATGATAAACACAGCAAAGTGGTAAGTATTGCCAAATTGCGGACCGTCAAGAAACTCTCTTGCTGTATATGGGGAATTTTTTCCCCACACGTATTGTTTCGCATCAGAACCACGGACTTGGCCAAGATACTTAGCTCTATTGCCGTTTATCTTGACATAAATGTGGTACATATCAACATCTTGCGGAGTTCCCTTGGTAGCCCACTTAACAACCATTTTTTGATTATTGACTATGTTCACGTCAACTTTCGTGATAGTGAAGGGAGTAATTGGCGGGGGAGGCGAATAAGAAAGCAATCCAATTGGTTGAAATAGTCGATCATATCTGGTGGTTAAATTACCAGAAAGATCATCGTCAACCGAAATATGAGAATACCATAATGTCATAGTATACCATGGAACAATATTTCCATTATTAGGCATTAAATTAAAACTGCCTCGCCATTGGCGTTGATTGGAAAATTCCCATTCGGCAATCAGTCTGTTGGCCATTCCGAGGTCTTCGCGACCGGCGTAGACTTGTATTTTTGTAAGTCCGACATTACTATCGAGCGATAAGACTACATCGCCAGTCCCGTTGCCATAATTAGGAATTAGTTTAAATTCCTTAATTTCGACAGCCTGCGTTTCCACCGATGCTTCAATACCAATAAGGAGCGCTAAGATTGCAACTGTCATGATTTTCTTCACTGTATTTCTCCTTTGAGTTTTTCCCGTTTTTTCGGGATTTATTTTTTTATGAAAACTACCTCAACTATTATAGTGAGATAAAATTATTTTTAAGGTGCAGTTTTACTATATTATGATTACATCATTGTAACATAGAATATTAGCACTTTTTCAGAATTTGTCAAGCCTTCGCCAAGGCTACGGCTTGCAAGCAAGCCTTCGCTCCGCAATACTGCGGAGCGGGTTGCAAGCAAAAATAACGATAAAATTTACTTTAGTTGTTGACAAAAATATGCAAATATGTTAATATATTCTATTAAAGTTATAATATAAAGTTCATGTTATTAAAGTATTCTAATAGAAAACATATACTAATTTTTGGGATTTTAACTGCTTTATTTGCAGTGTTTTTAATAAATCCAATAGCAAGCGGATTGATTGGCGCTATTCTTGTAATTATACTCTTATTTAGCGCATATCAAGAATGGGCGCTTTATGCGCTGGCTTTTTTAATTCCAGTAGTTAATTTATATATCCCTTTTAGCGATTTTAATATTCATGCCTTAGGATTTGTGAAAGATTTTAGAATTCCTATAGTTGATTTGTTTGGATTAGCACTGTTGCTTGGATTTATAATTAAAAGCATATTCAGAATATTAAATAATAAGCAGGAAAATAAAAAAATAATTTTTCCGGCTTTAACTGCTTTTGTTATTTTTTTTACAGCCACTTTATTGTCTGCCGTTAACGCTTACAGTTGGTTTGCTAGTGTTTGGTATGTGGTTCGTTGGATTTTAATGTTTTATGCGGTCTATATTGTTCTACCAGTAAACATTATTACTTCTAAAAAAATTCTGCGCAACACTATTATTAGTTTTATTTTTTCAGCAGTAGTTGTTTCCTTAATGGGTGTTGCTTCTGTTTTGCAACAGGATATTTATAATGAGTTTGTTCGCTTTAAGCCAATTAGTATTTTTGGCAGTTATCCTATTGGACATAATCAAAAACAAATTTCTGAAATTTTAGTGTCAGCTATCGCCTTATTGCCAGCTTTATTTTATTGGTTTAAATCTGCCATAGCCAAAAAAGTACTGACAGCTATTTATATTTTATTTTTTATTGTGCTGTTAGGATCTTTTTCTCGCGCGGCTTGGTTAGTCTTATTTTTGCAATTAGCGCTATTAGGAATTTATTATTGGCATGATGTCAAACAATATATTTCTAAATGGTTAGTAGCTGTTATTTTAGTTGCATTATTCACATTGCCTTTAGGATTTTATATGTTATCATTGCAAACTAGTGAAGTGGGTTTAAGTTCTGATCAACATCGCGTGTTGTTAACAGATATTGCTCAAACAGGTTTTGTGAATCATCCGCTGATTGGTAATGGCGGCGGTGAATATTTTAGATTGCAAGAAAAAAGCATTCGTTATCAAGCAACTTTTGCTTCAGCTATGGATGCTCATGGAATTTGGCAGAAGTTTATGGCTGAATATGGCATTTTAGGTATTACCACCTTTTGTTTATTTATCACCAGTATCGCGTTTTATGTTTATCGCGCTTGGCAGAAAATAACTGAAAATATTGATTATAATCTATTAGCT
Source organism: Candidatus Falkowiibacteriota bacterium (assembly GCA_043811275.1). Taxonomy (GTDB): domain Bacteria; phylum Patescibacteriota; class Patescibacteriia; order Patescibacteriales; family XYC2-FULL-47-12; genus CAYPRN01. The sequence continues at coordinate 5,969 of JBDRNG010000031.1, forward strand.
TATACAATAATTGCCAGTTTTAGTATATTTGTGTTTGAATTTTTTGATACCTCATTTTTTAGAGGAAAATTATGGTTTATAGTCGGAATCATGCTGGCAACAGCAAAAATATTATGCAATCTCTCTGATTCTATTATTGTTCCATCCAAAGTTTCGCAAAATTACGTTAAAAAAGTTTATAACAAAGATCAACAAATAAATATAAGTCGCTTAAAACAGTATCAAATGGAAAAAACATACGCACAGCGCATATTACGCACAACCAAAGGATCCACATTGCGTAAGCAACTTATAGCCAAAAGTAACTCTGAGGTTTCAAAATTTAAGGATACCTATTTTATGAATGAGCATCAAGGGGGTAGAAATTTAACTTTCGCAATTATACAAAAAATAGCTAAACCTGAATGTAGTATTTTAGATTTTGGTTGTGGCAATGGTGCGTTAGTACATCAACTACGTAATATAGGTTATCAGTCTTATGGTTTTGATGTTTCCTTTTATGATGTTGCGGTCGCTCAGCAACCTACAATTGCCACTATTAAACCTATTATAGTGAATGACATAGATGCTTTGCGAGATAAAAAATTTGATGTCATTGTAATGGATAATGTCATTGAACACATTATGACTGATGAATTATCAGAAACTTTGCAGACTTGTTATTCTTTATTAAAAAAAGGTGGCTTGCTTTATATTGCTACACCGCATCGTTTTGCTGGGCCACATGATATTAGTAGATATTTTTTACCACTAGGATCAAAAGCTGAGGGTTTTCATTTTCACGAGTTTACCGTGCGTGATTTCGTTCGTATTTTGCGTACGCAACCATTTAGTCAAATAGTTAGTTATGCATTCCATCCCGCACTTACAATGCGATTTGGTTTTTGCCCCTCTTTAGCTAGAATTTTTATTATAAAATCAGTGCTATTAGAAAAATTATTTGCTACATGGCCATTAAATTATATTTTGCATTTGAACCGTAGTTTAACAAGAGTTATTATTGCTATATGTTTTCCTGCAATTATTATAGCTAAAAAATAACTATGAAAATATTACAGATTAACAAATTTCATTATTTAAAAGGCGGAGCAGAAAGATCATATCTGGAAACTGCCAAAATTTTAAAAGCCCATGGACATGAGGTGGCCTTTTTTTCTATGCAAGCTAAAGAAAATTTACTAACTAAATTTAATAAATATTTTGTTAGTAATATTAATTATCATCAAAAATTTTCTATTAGCCAAAAAGTAAGGCAATCAATCAAAGCAATCTATAACAGAGAAGCTTATCGGAATTTAGATAAATTAATTCAAGATTTTCAACCGGATGTTGCTCATCTACATAATATTAATCGTCAACTAACGCCGAGTGTAATTTATGCTTTGAAAAAAAATAATATTCCAATGGTAATGACTTTGCATGATTATCAATTAATTTCACCGGCTTATAATTTATTTAGTCAGGGTAAATTATATGAACGATGTATTGGTGGTAAATATTACCGTTGTTTTTTAGATAAATGTTTACATAATTCTTATAGTAAAAGCTTTGTAGCCATGTTAGAAGCTTATGTTTATAAATTTTTAAATCCCTATCGCTATATTAAAGTTTTTATTGCGCCTAGTTTGTTTTTAAAACAAAAATTTCAGCAAGCTGGATTTAAAAATAAAATTATTAAATTAGCTAATCCACTTAATATTAAAAGTTCAGCTGAAGCAAAAGATAATAATTATTTTTTGTATTTTGGTCGTTTGTCAGCTGAAAAGGGAATTGATACTATTATTCAAGCCGTAGCTGAAGCTAAAAATTTAAATAGTAAAATAATCATTGCTGGCGAAGGACCATTGAGTCAGAAGTTAAAAGTCCAAAGTCAAAAGTTAGGAGTTGAGGATAGAATTAAATTTATTGGCTATCAAGAGAAGAAAGAGTTAATAAAAATAATCACTAACGCACGAGCAGTGGTTATTCCGTCATTATGTTATGAAAATGCGCCTTATGCGCTAAGAGAAGCGCAGTTATTGACTAAAATCGTTATTTGTGCTAAGGTAGGGGGATTACAAGAATATGTAAAAAGCAACGAAACAGGGTTTATTTTTAAAGCAGGAAACGAACAAGAGCTGGCAAAAATATTGGAAAAGATTGACAGCAATAAAAATTTACGAAAAAAGATTGTACAAAATCTTAAAAATAGTTTAAAAAATAATAGTGAAAATGATTACTATAAAAGCTTGATTAATATTTATTACTCACTTTCAAATGAGAGATAATTATGAGAGATGCCGTAGAATCCTCACGGGATTGCTTCGCTTCGCCCAGCCCCTCGCGAGGAGCTGGACTTCGCTCGCAATGACATATGAAAATATATTTTATCGGACAAAAAGGAATACCAGCTAAAGATGGAGGCGTAGAAAATTACGTTGATAATTTAGCAGTTAGATTGGCCAAACAGGGCCATAATGTTTTTGCGTATACGCATTGGAATTATTCTAATCGTCAGCAAAAGAAATACAAGGGAGTTAATTTAATTAATCTTCCATCTATTCCTACTAAAAATTTAGATACTATTACTAATACTATTTTAGCGACTTTGCATGTTTTATTTATGAAAGCTGATATTATTCATTATCATTCTATTGGTCCGTCATCTTTGTTGTGGATTCCAAAATTGTTTAAGCGCAATACAGCCGTAGTAGCTACTTTTCAATCACAATGTTATCTACATCAAAAATGGGGAAGTTTTGCTAGAGCTTATTTAAAGCTAGGTGAATATATTTTGTGCCGTTTTACTGATACAGTTATTGTCCCATCAAGGTTGTTACAACAATATGCTAAGAAAATGTATCAGCGCGATACTAATTATATTCCTAACGGAGTTTCTTTGCCAAATAAGCAAGAAGCTAATTTAATCGCGCGCTGGGATTTAAAAAAGAAAAATTATATTTTAGCAGTCAGTCGTTTAATTAAACATAAGGGTTTGCATTATTTAATTGAGGTCTATCAGAAATTACAGACTGACCAAAAGTTAGTAATTGTCGGCGAAGGCGCTTTTACAGATGATTATGTTAAAGAGCTTCATCAGTTAGCTGGTAATAATAAAAATATTATTTTTACTGGATCACAGAACGGTAAAGCTTTAGCCCAGCTTTACGCTAATGCTTATGCTTTTGTGCAACCGTCAGAATCTGAAGGATTATCTATTGCTTTATTAGAAGCTATGTCTTACAATTTGCCGATTATCGCTAGTGATATCACCGCTAATAAAGAAGCAGTAGGCAATACAGCTTTTTTATTTAAAAATAAGCAAGTTAATGACTTAATTAAACAATTGCGTTATGCGCTTAAGCATAAAAAGCAAGCGCAAGCATTAGGCAAAGAATCTGGCAAAAGAGTTGAAGAGTTGTATGATTGGGATGTATTAGTTAATGAAGTAGTTGAAACATATAAGCAGGCTTATTTTGCCACGCAAAGTAAATTTTTTAGTCACTCTTTATCTGTAAAATAAATTTATGTTTAATAAAATAAAAAATTTCTATCATAATCGTATTTTTTTAGCAGTTTCAATGTTAGTTATTTCTGCTTCTCTGTTAATGCCGTTAGTGGATATTCAAGGCGTGGACCAGTCTTATAGCACTGGTGATGCGATTGTTTATCATAATGAAATTATTATTGGTTCAACTAATACTGGCGTTTTAGAAATATTCAAGCAGTCTGGCAATGAAATCGTTAAACAAGCCAATATTGTTTCTTTTTCAAATAAGTATGATCGATTTTTTGATGTTGCTTTTAGTCAAGAAGGTGACAAACTTTATGCCTATATAGTTAATGGTGGGTATTTGTTAAAATATAATATTAGCAACACTACTCAACCAGCCTTAATTTCCAGCATAAAAGATAATGCTGATGATTGGTTTATGCGCGTGCAGAGAATTAATGATTATATTGTTACCACTGGGAGTAAAGGAGTAAAGCCCTGGAATTTTGACATGCAAGTAGTTGACAATTATGTTAATCCAGATAAAAATTATAATGTCAGTTTAGCTAAGAACGGACAGTTCCTCTTTGATGTTAAGACAGATTATAATTCTGATACAGAAAATGACCTGATTAAAGTTATAGACACCTCTGCTCGCAAGGTAATAGCCGATGAACAAATTGTTTTAAATCATAATTATGATCGTCAAGTTTATTTTGACTCTGATAGACAATTAGTTTATATCGTCGGTGACCGCGTATTAAAACAAATCAATTTAAAAACCAAAGCAGTTGATAATTTTAAACATGCGGGAGGACAAGGATTTTCAGCAGATGGTATTGCTGGCAAAGACTATGTTTATTTTTCTGATGGCTTAGGCGTTGTTAAAATAGGACCTAACATGAAATTAATAGACGGCGTACATATTTACAAATTAGCCGTAGCTGACAGTTGGTCTATGGGAATTCGCGCGCTTGATTATAACGGGCAAGACAGAGTAGTTGTCTTTAATCACTCTAACATCATGGTTTTAGATGGAAATTTAGATTTAGTGGCCTATTACAAACCACAAGAATACGCTCCTCAAACAGGAATTGATAATGTTAAAGAACCATTAAGCCTTTCACTTGATAAAAATAGAGCGCCTCGTAACACGCAAATTTCATTGCACGGAACCGGATTTGGCGCTTACGAAGAGTTATCAATTGAATTTTTAAAAAGAGATAGATTAATGGGTGAAAGTATAAAAGCGCAAGCAGACGCTAATGGTGGATTTAGTAAAATCATCACTATTCCTAGTGATATGCCAGCAGGCATATCCAGAGTATCTGCCATAAACGGTGATATTAAAGTAACTGGCTTAAGCTCAGAATTGAATTATAGTATTGGGTTTACAATAGAGTAATCCCTACTAATTATTAATCTTTACCAATATACCAATATTCTATCAACTTATTTTGGCAAGTAATAATTTGTATTTCTACAAACTGTTTAGATAGTATTAGTATATTGGTAAGTGATTGGTAATTGGTAGGAGTAATGTTTTTTAAAACTTAATCAAAGGAGAAAAGACCATGAGAAAAGCAATATGTTTGTTAATTGCTGTATTCGCGTTGTTTAGTGTTTACGAGAGCTCGGCTGGCTTGTTAAACGCGCCAGCGCACCGGCCTGATGTTTGGGGGCTTGGTATGTCTGGCGCGGTTACAGCATCTAGCGGAGGACCAGCATCTTTATCTGGTAATCCGGCTGGATTATTTTGGATAAACGGCAATTGGGAGCTTGAAATCGGTAGCACTTTTTTACTGACTGATTTTAATTATTCTCAAGATACTTTGCTGGGCGGTCAAAATTGGGGAGCGAAAAATGAATTTTTTCCGTTTCCTGAGTTTTTTCTAGCCAAGCGAGTAACTGATGATTTAGTTATCGGTATGGGCGCTTGGGTGCCGTATGGGCTGGCGTGTGATTACAGTGATTATATGCCGGTTTTTCAGTCAAGTGTAATGATTGGAAATTTCGGTGTAGGTATATCTTATCTCATCACTGATGATTTGCTCTCCGGTCAGTTAATCTTCGGCGCTTCACTAAAAGCCATCTACGGTAATGTGGAATTTAAACTTCCACTGATGCAAGGCGGGAACTATTTGGGCTCACCTCGGAGCGCGGCTGACGGATTAGGAATTGGAGCATCTGTTGGATTGCTTTATGAGAGCTATCCTTGGTCGCTGGGCGCGTCATACGACATTCCAGTTGATATTAGTATTTCTGGACACACTGATTTTCCGGCAATAACCGCGCTAGATCGGCAAAGCTTTGATTCAGAAATAAGCTATCCAGGACGGTTAGGAGTTGGTGTGGCCTATAATATTACGTCACGTTGGATGGTAGCGCTTGATTATTTCTGGACTGATTACAGCGAGATGGACGCTTTAAATGTCAGTTATGGAAATCTTCCGCCCACTAGTGTTCCACTTGGCTGGGGTGATGTTCACTCCGTGCATCTGGGAAATGAATATGTCGCCAATAATTGGTTAACTCTTCGCTGTGGCGCTGGCTGGATGTCAGATGGTAGCTCAGATGACTATCTGGTACCGTCTATTCCTGATGTTCCGGGATGGAATATAACGATTGGCGCTAGCATAGAGTTAAGTGAAAGTACTACTCTAAATCTGGCCAGCTTATACGCTTGGGGCGACCGAGATATTTCCTTCGCGCCAGGACGAGCCGCCTCCGGACATCATACAGCTGATATTTGGGGAGGAGGATTTTCAATTATTCATCGCTTTTGATCTTTTTATTAATCCATGTTATACTTATTTATAACAACCCTTTCTTACTTTTCTTTCTATACTAGAAAGTCACAGTAAGAGAACCCCTCGGAGAAAGATGCGTTGATCCCATCACTTCTTTCTCCATTTTTTTCTAAAAAAATTAGCCCACAAGTTTTTTAACACTTGTGGGCGTTTTGTTTTTATTAGCGACGTAGAGCGAGAGCAAGGCAAAATGGAGCGCCCGTCCGCAACGTGAACGTAGCGAGTCGGGCAGGAAGCGTAATTTTGTCTTGCCGAGCCAAGGAACTAACATAGGGTAAATACCACGTAGCTTGTTGCGGAAAAATATGAGCGTAGTGAATACCTTATATAGGCGGAGCTTGCTCTACGGTTTAATACCCTTTATTGCAAGTAGAGGATAACTTGCCTAAAATAGCCACTCTTGGTTTTACCAAATATCCTAGACAAATCAGATTTTGATTCAACCGTTTGTTTAATTATTTTTCTTTTCAATAAATCTGACCCGCACTTTCTGCTTCCGCACTCAACCTTAACGATAATTTTTTTACCGTTATTAAGATGTTTTTCCATCTTACGCCAAAGTCCTCTAACAGGTCTATCTGGCAACCTAGCAATAACATCCTTATTCAACGTGTAAGGAAAATTCATGTATACCCTCCTGATGAGTGGTCTTTATTTTTTAAAGATCTCGCATTTGGATGCCAGTTTTTTTGATTATAACATGGCATTTTTAGATTACTTTTTTCTTTCTTGTCGTCGTTGCTTTTGCTGTAGCCTTTTATTTCTTTTCTTTAGTTTTTTGGATCCACCTTTTCTTTGACTCATTTTAACCTCCCTGGGTAAGATTATTAGAGTTTATATTAAGGCGTTTATCCGCATTTAGTCATCTAAAAATGTAAGTTTACTCCCCTCGGTTGGGACATTTAATTTGTAAGTTTGCATTGCTCTGATTTTTCTGATTTTTTGGTCAATAGCCTTCTTTAGCTTTACCGGATTTAAAGAAAGATATATTTCA
>JBDRNG010000032.1:0-6187 GCA_043811275.1 Candidatus Falkowiibacteriota bacterium
AAAGTTTAGAAGGAGAGCAAGGAATTATTAAAATGCTAATTAATTTACAATAGCAATGGATTTAAAAAAAATAATTATTATTTTTGTTGTGGTTTTGATGGTTGTTGGCTTGGCTTGGTTTATCGTGGCTCAAAAAGACCAGCTTAATGAATTCTTTGGCGGTTTTTTGAAGAATTTCTTAAAGAAACAGAAGATGAAGCTGCCGACGAAGTTAAGCAAGCGGTGCTTGATGGTTTGGCTTATCATAACATGATGAAGGCTTATGAAAATGATAATTTAACCGAGCCAATATTTAATGAGTTTATTAAATTAGCGGCTTTTATTGGTAATCCTGAATTATGTTCAGAAGCCCCCCAACCTTTGAGTCAAGAATGATTAGAGCGAGTTTATGTCTTACAAGCCAAAACCAATAATAGTCTGGAAATTTGCGAACAAATTAATACTTCTGTATGGAAAAATGAATGCCACGCTCAAGTTTTAACCAGAAGGGCGGTTGAGTTTAATAAGCCGAAGATTTGTGAGCAAATAAGCAATGAAAAAACTCGGCTAAAATGTCAAAATGAGTTTTAATTATAAGTTTATAAGCATTATGGAGAAAAATAAAATTTTGATTATTTTTGTTTTAATATTGGCAACCAGTGTTTTTCTTTTGCAAGCTAAAGCGGCTCCTTCGAATTCTTGTCCGAACTTAGGCGATTTAGGATACTGTAAGGATGGTGATTATAGTTATTATTGCGGCGTGAAGTTCAATGAATCTGAAAGTTTTTCCATTACATTTGCAGGCGGCAAGATAAAAATAGACAAAAATGGCAATATTCTTTTTGATTACTATAATGAGAAAATTCTTTCGTTTTTATATACTGACGAGCAAGGGTTAATCATTGACACAAATAATTATGATTTGGTTATTACAAAAGACAATCTAATACTAAATGAAGGAGTTAAAAGTATTGTGGAAAATGATGGCGAGATAGGCGAACGTCTCAAAACGTCCAGCGATTTTGAAATTAAGAACAGCGACGGAGAGCGAGTGGTTCTTTTTGAATCCAGTACCGGTAAATTCTATCTAAAAGGAAATAGAATTATAGACGGTCTTAAAATAGATAATAACAATGATTTTTTTACAGATTATAATGTCGGAGAGGAAGAAATCAAACCGCATTATTGCAAAAAGTTCGGAGAAAAATTTACCTTGGAGAATGGTTGTTTTATTGGTTTGCAGAATATTCTTCCCGAGGATAAAAAAATAAACAACGATTGTTTAGAATGCAATCCAGAGAAGGATTTATTTGATTGGACGGCAGTGGTAACAGGCGAAGATTGTGTATTAAATAATGAGCTTCAGGGCAAGTGCGATGGCAAGGGCGATTGTGTTGGTTGTAATCTTTCTTGCCCGGAGGATAAGCCATTCTGCAATTTTTCTACAGAGGACGGCCCTGTTTGCGTTCAATGCCTTGAGGCAAAGGATTGTAATGTTAATAATATATGTAATCCTACAGTAAATGAATGTCAGCCAATAGGGTTTGCTCCTACAGTGGGGCAATAGTTTAGGCAATATTTTATGAAATTATTCCGAGACAAAAAAGAACAGCGATTTTCATCAAGAAAACTTATCCCTAAAATCATTCCACTGATTTTTATTCTGGCGATAATTATTTTTATTTCTTTCTTTTATTTTTATAATGAGAGTATTTTAGCTTCTTTCGATACTGATAGCGCTGTTATTTCAATCAAACAAGGTTGGAATTTAATCGGTTTGCCAGCTGATACCCAGAATCAAGATGTTTTTAATGCTGTTGATAATTTGTTTTTTAGCGAGACCGAAGACACTAAGCAAATTAAATCTTTATGGATGTGGAATAATAGTCAAAGTAAGTGGTACACGATGATTCCTACTAAGCTGGACAAAGGAGCCGTTTATGCTCAGAATAAAGGATTTGGTTTGATTACCCAGGAATATTTTAAGCAGAATTACCAAAAACAAGCTATTTGGGTAGATTCTTTTAGTGATTTTATTATTAATTTGCCGGCTTATGATAAATATAAAACAGATTTATTAGAAGTTAAAAATGGTTGGAATATGGTTACTTTTGGTTTTGGATTAACTAAAAGTGTTGACCAAATAGTCAAAGATTACGCTCTTACTAAAGATAAAAAGGTTATTTCTATCTGGGCCTGGGATAATGTAAATAACCAATGGGCAATGGCTTTGCCTTTTGATGATGAAGAGCAAGAGACTAATTATCGTCTTTCTAAAGGTTTTGGAAAGCTGGAATACATCGAACCTTTGCAAGGTTATTGGTTGAACGTATCTGATGCTACGCAAGCTGATAAAGACAAGGTTAATGAATTTGTTATTGGATCGGTTTGCGGAGACGGACAAGTTGATTTAGATGAGGCCTGCGATATTGCGCTACCAGAAAGTTTTATTAATAGTCAATGTGTTAATGAATGTAAACAATTTAATTGTAATATTGGATTTGAAAATATAGATGAACAGTGTGTTTTAAGTTGTAAAAAAGATAGTTATTGTAATAAAAATTGTGATAGCGATCCAGATTGTGGAGTTACCGCTAAAGTAATGTCTAATTATAACAGTGATACAGTTTTTATGGTTTCTGATAAAGACTGGAAAACTGTTCTTTCATTAGTAACAATTACTACTTGGACTTCACGAATTAATGAAGATAATGAGGAATATAGCCAATGTGTTCATCCTTATGGCGGAGCAGATAATGTTTGCGTTTATCCTACTTTGATATACCATCAAGAAGGTGATAATTACGATATTGATTCCATTATTCATTTTCTTCAGCAGTATGATGCGAAAAAAGTTAAACTAATAGGAGATTTTCCCGAAGGATTGAGTGATAATCTTAAGTTAATAAAAGGCGAAGAGTCAGGTAGTGGCGGAGCTGGAATTACAGACAATAATATCAGTTATTACGCTACAGCAGATTATTTTTCTTCTGATAGCGGCTATCTGAATTACTGGATTGATTATGATAAGGTTGTTTATGTTGAAGATAATTATGAAACGGCGTTAATGGCTTCAACTTACGCTTCTTTAATTAATGTTCCTTTAATAATTCAAGGGACTGATTTGGATAAGGATTCTTATTTTGATGGTAAAAATATTATTTGTGTTGGAATCCTTTCTGGAAAAAGTTGTGATGAGAGTTATAGTTTAGAACAACTGCGGCAAAAATATGTTGATGTGACAAATACCGATAAAATTATTTTAGTTAATTCAAATGATTATCAAAATGGCAATAAACTTTCTTTGAGCGCTCCAATTTTAGCAAGCGCAAAGGAAGAAGTGATAATAAATGTTAAGAATAATTTAGAAAACGAGATAAAAAATGATTTCCAAACAGAATTTAAAAAACTTTTTGACATTGCTTATGATTATACAAAAGCTTCTTATTGTAATTTAACGACAGATTGTGCTAGTGGAATAGAGAAAGAACAAGTTGATTTTGAGGTATATAATGAATTATCTTTTTCATTTGATATGCCTGAAGGGAAGTCTGTGGCAGATATTTCTTATTTGGAATTTTTTGCAAATTTTTATTTCAAAGATTGTGGAAATTTAGAAGATGGGATAAAAGATGAAATAATTGAATTGTATTTTAATGGTTTTAATATACCATTTACAATGAATTCTACCGATTATTTCTATTACGCAAATGATAGAGTTGGTAATTATGGAAGATATAGTTTAATAACTACAATTCCTGTGGAAATTAATTATATGGAAAAAGACGATATAAAAGATAAAAATAATATTATAATTCTCAAGAAAAAAGATAATTTGGGATGTAACAATAAAGACGCATTTGCTGAACTAGAAACTTATCAAATCAAATTAGAATTTAATAATGATGAAGAATATTATAACTCACAAATAAATACCCAGTTAAATGTTATTGGCAATCAAAAAGAAGTTACCTCTCTAAAAACACAGGAAGGACAAGGAATTACTATAGAATTTAATAATTTAGAAAATAGAGATTATAAATTATATTTATTTTTCTATCATGAACTTACTAAATTTAACCCTGCTTATTATAGGATAACCGGTTTTAAAATTAAAGGAAAAGAAGGTGATAAAGATATAATAGATAAAAACGATATAAAAAGTGGCAATGTTGAGGTATTGTTAACTGAACAGCATCCGTTTCATAATACAAAATATTTTATCCAATATTTGTTGCTTCCTGCTAAATCTGACTTGGATGATAATTACTTAACTATTATTGCTACTCCTGATCAAATTCCTCATCAAAAAGGCAGTTTTATACAGGCCGAAGCGTTGGACCAATCATTGTATAGTGATTTTGTCGGTGGCGACAAAAATCCCGATATGTTTACTGGAAGAATAATGACGCCGACAATAAGCGGTATTTCAGCTTATTTAGGAAGAAGCTTGTTCTATAATAAATTACCAATTAATAATAATGCAATCTTTTTGGCTAGTTCTAAAAAATCGTTGGATGGAGCACCACAAAAATTGGCTAGTAATATTTATAATGAGTTTAAGAAGATTGATTATTATAATGTCATACCAGAGATTTATAATGAAGAAGTAAAAGAATTTAATCCTAATTTGTGGAAAAATAAACACCTGCTTTTTTATGCTGATCATGGATCAAGTCATTGGGCTGGAATTTATTATGATAGTATTCCTTATTTAAATAATACTATCATAATTAATAATGCTTGTTTGACCTGTAAGGTAGATGTAGAAAGTGATAATTGGGCAAAGGATTCTTTTTGCATTCAGGCAATGGAAAAAGGGGCTATTGGTTATGTCGGAGCAGTTACTGAATCTGCAATGTCTATCGAAAGCATAAATTCAAATAATAATGTTTTTAGAGAGATGGTTAATAATCTTTATTTGTATAATTATAACCTTGGACAGGCGTTTAATAATGCTTATAGATATAATAATATAATTAGTTTTATGGGTGGAAATACAATCTTTTTAGGCGATCCAACCTTTGATTTGCAGCTTCAAGATAATCAGAAAATAAAAAATAAGATTTCATTTTAAAAAGTATGTTTATTCGTAATAACAATCTATTTAGTGCTGTTGTGGTATTTGCAATTATAGCAGTATTTTTACCTCTAACATTCATAGAAGCCGTGGAAACAGAGGAAATTGATATTGAATTATCAGTAAGCGAAATATTTGGCATAAATCAAGCGATTAGTTTTGATTATGTCATTATTGCCAATCAAGATATAGAAATAAAATATTTTGTTGATGTAAGCTGTGAATCAGCTCCTCATGCTCCATATATAGTAAGGCAGGAAAATCTTATCAAAAAACAACCATTTAGAGATTTTTTTGAATCATTTACTATTAATGACTCTATTGAGCCTCAAATCTGCACAGCTTCTATTGTTATTATAGAACCAATTCAAAAAACTATTAGTAAAGAATTTGAGATAATAACAGACCCAAGTTTTTCTTTTGATATTAACTTAAATAAGAAAGTCTTTATCCAAAAAGAAAACATAAATATCAATTACACATCTGAAGTTGAAAATCCTGCGATAACAGCGACATTAACTTATCCTGACAAAACAATTAAACAAATAACTCTTCCTACCTTAATCAAAGCAGAGCAAATCGGCGTTTATTATTTAGAAGCAACTGTTAAAAAAGACGGTTATAAAGACAATCAAAGCAAAATTGAGTTTGGAGTTATTAAAAAAGAAGCCAAAATTGTTAATGAAGCAGAAATGGTTAAAAAAAATAAAGAGGAATATCGCAAGAAATTAGAAATAGAACAGAAATTTAAAAAGTATGGTAAGCCATTTTTAATTATTCTAGCCATTGGCTTTGTTTTGTCGTTTTGTTTAATAATCATTAGGAAAAGAATGAAAAAAGAATAATTTTAATTTGTGGATAACCTTTCTTTGCTTAAAAGTTGATTTTTTGGTAAAATAAAAACTAAAGGAGAATAAAAATATGTTTCAAAAAACCACTACTTATTTTTTCATTTTGGTTATAATTATTGGCGTGATTTTTTTAGCCAATGGCTTAATTTTAGCTGTGCCAACTTGCGATCCACCTGACTGTAATGTATCAACTCCAATTAATGTTTCAAACATAACTCAAACTAAAGACGGGAATTTAGGTTTAAAAGGGAAATTAGAATTAAAATATTCTGATGAT
>JBDRNG010000033.1:0-2476 GCA_043811275.1 Candidatus Falkowiibacteriota bacterium
CTTTATGAAATAGATAAAAATCTGCCCATCCGCACCGCGCACGAAAATCCAAGCGTCTTGGAAGTTTATAATAAATATTTTAAAGGTGATGAAAAATTAATTGAAGATGTTTTACATTCAAAATTTAAAGTAAAAGAAAGAGAAGGATATTCCATACTTTCTACCCGGCTTTAGCCGAGGGTTTTCAGGGCTTCAGCCCTGGGAAAATTTAATAAATAAGCCCCGATAAATCGGGGCAAAACCGCGACTAAAGTCGCGTAGAAGATAAACATATGCCAAAAAAAGATAAAATTCATTTAGGCACAATTACAATTTTAGTTAAGGACCGGCATAGTAATGCCAAAAGCGTTAATCAAGTTCTAACTGAGCACGGACACATTATTGTAGCCCGTTTAGGCGTAAATGTAAACCGCACTTGCCTTAAAAACTGCACCGGCTTGATTACCATTACAGTTGAAGGCACGGCTAAACAAATTAACGCACTTAAAAGAGAATTAGACAAACTTTATGGCATTGTGGCTAAGAAAATAATTATTACTTCAGAATAAAAATAACCCCAACTTTTAGCTGGGGTTATGATAGAATTTCTTATCTCTAATGAATATGTTTCTTTTGAAAAACACCAAAAGAAATTTCCTTACCAGTTCGTTTTTGTTCTTCTTCTATTAAAGGCGTGAGTGCTTTAATAAATTCTTTGCGAAAATCTTTTGCTTCCTTGGAATCAAAAATTTCTTCCAATTCATCTGGCGAAACCGTTACTCTTTGAATATAAGGGCCCGAACCATCATTAAAAGCAGTAATTCTATCACACTTTCCATTTTTAAGATCAATAAAAGCATTCAGATCAACAAAAATTATATTCCGTGTTTTAAATGACATTTTAAATACCTCCTTTTTAAATTTATTTTTACCCCTTTTTCTTTTCAAATCTTTTTCCACTTTTTGCTCAAATCTCTTTAAATTTTCTTCTGCTACATTCATAGATTCGTCGTGAATAGCATCAACTTCATCACTTGTCTTAGTAGATGCCATACGTTCACTAAATGTTTTCTTTTTAGACATTTTAAGCCTCCCTTGTTTAAATTTATTCTATTTAATTATACTTTAATAAATTAATAAATTTTTGTCAAGTAAAATTTCTACCCAGCTTTAGCTGAGGGTTTATGGCACTTTAGTGCTATAGAAATTTAAATTAAAATAAGCCCCGATAAATCGAGGCAAACCCTCGCCTAAAGGCGGGTAGAAAATAAAAAAATATGTTTAAAACAATCACTTTAACAAAAACCAATATAACTTATGTAATAAAATTTCTAATTTTACTCGCCTTAGCCACTGGTGCGCCATTATTGGGTTTTCATTCACAGTGGGTGACTGGGCCAATTGTGAATGCCGCGCTTATTTTAAGTGTTTATTTAATTGGCATCCGCGGGGCTTTATTAATCGGCATCCTGCCCTCCACTATTGCCTTAAGCACCGGTTTATTGCCAGCCGTCTTGGCACCAATGGTACCGTTTATAATTATTTCAAATTCAATTTTAGTATTGGTGATGGATTATATCGTAGGAACAAGGCACCGCCTTGTTCAAGACCAGAACGTGGCAGTGCCACGTTCCTACAATTATTTTATAGGTCTTTTTACCGGTGCTGGTCTAAAATATCTATTCTTGTTTTTCACCTCCAGTATTGTAATCAATTTATTATTAAATTCCGCTGTGGCATCAAAAGTCGCTTCAATGATGTCTTGGCCGCAATTCTTTACTGCTATAATTGGAGGAATATTATCCTTTGGAATACTTAAAATTTCTACGCGACTTTAGTCGCGGTTCCCAGGGCTTTAGCCCTAAATAAAATATTTAAAAAAATAATACATGGCACTAAAGTACCATAAACCCTCGGCTAAAGCCGGGTAGAAGATTAAAATTATGACTAAAAAACTTCGTTTAGAAATCTTAGAAAAAATAAATACTCTGGTCACGGCTGGGCTTGGTTTGGTAGCGGCTTTGGCTTGGAATGAAGCCATTAAAAAACTTTTTCAAACTATTTTTGGCGAACAATCAAATTTGCCAGCCATGTTTGGCTACGCAACCTTAGTAACGGTAATTGTAGTTTTTGTGACTTTAAAACTTGGCAAGGCTATTAATAAAACAAAGGAACAGATTGATAGAAAGGATACAAAGGATGAAAATTAAATCAATAAAATCTATTAAAAAATTAAAAAATAAAACCGTGTTAGTGCGGTGTGATTTTGATGTACCCATTATTCACAAAAACACAAAAACACGAAAACACGAAAACACAATTAAAATTGTTGATGATACACGTTTGCAAGCTTGTATCCCGACTATAAAATATCTACTAAGAAAGAAAGTTAAACAGATAATTTTAATTGGGCATTTAGGTCGGCCTAAAGGTATAGACAATAAATTAAGTTTGGAACCGGTGGCAAAAAGGATACAAGAACTGTTAGGACAAAAAA
>JBDRNG010000034.1:0-25869 GCA_043811275.1 Candidatus Falkowiibacteriota bacterium
TTTTAATTATTAGTAAAAATATTATTCTTACCTTAATTTTAGCACAAAAACCTCTGTTTGAGACGAGGATAACTTAACAAAATTATTCAATTTTCAAAGTAATTTTTGCCCTGCGAGCAGGGTATTCTTCTACACTCTAATCATATACCTTCTGATTTTAAGACTTTATACTTTTGACTTTCCAACTTTCTTACTTCTTAAGATTGACTCACAATATTCTCTACTGCTGCCCAGGCGCTTTCGCCGTGTTTAGGGACTAAAATTATTATCTCATCATCTAACTGACCCTTAAAGTAAGTTACGCTGGCGGTTAAAATTTTCCATCGTTTACTATTATCAGTGGCATAGTAATCGTTACTTTCTTTAATAATTTTTCCAATAATACGCGTTCGTTCAATCGGACCAATTTGTTTATAAATAAAACGACCATTAGCTAAAATAGTTAGTTTTAAAATGTCGCCTTCTACCAACTTTGATTTAGAAGCATAGTTAACTGGAATAGTGTATTGCTTTCCGTCAGGTCCAATCATGTGCGTTCCGTCAAAAACTCCCTCCAAAACTTTACTTTCTTCCTCGTCTTCTTCAAAAGTTGTTTTGACATTAGTTGAAATTTTAAATTTCATACTGTCTTCATTGTCAACTAAATCACTAGCTAATAAATCCTCAACTCGTTGAGTGTTTTCTTTAATATTTTGCACTAATTTTTGTAAGAGTAAAAATTTTGTTTTAGAAATAGTAATAATTTCTGTATTTTTATCAGCATCTTTTTCGGTGTCTTTTTTAGCTTCAACTGGCGGTGTATTAGAAAAAATTTCTTCAGTAGATTCATTATTATCTAATTCAGCCGATTCCTCCACATTGTCATTCCCGTGAAAACGGGAATCCATTCCATTTTTATCATCACCTTTGCCCCGCTGTTCGCGAGTGGCAGGGTCAGAAAATAATTCTGGCTCTTCATTTATATTTTCTTCAATTTGTGGTCCATGATTTTTTTGTAAAATTTCTTGCATTGCTTCTGGATTAATTCCAGCTAGTGGTTCAGGTTTTTTGTCTTCTTGTTTGTTTTCTATATTTTCATCCTCTATAATAGGCTGTGATGGCGGCCAGAGGAAATCCTGACCACTGTTTTGGTTTGTGTTTTCCATATTATTTTTTGTTTTCCCCGTTTCTCGCGAGAGTCGGGGTTTATTTAATTTTAATAATCGCTCCAAAATAAGCATCTTGCCGTAAATCGTCTGTAACATGCCAACCGCTTGTATTGGTAGGAGCAGTGTCATTTTCTCGTTTAATAATTTTTATATTTGTTGGCAATGTTAAGATACTGGAAAAATTACTGCTAATAGTTCCTGGTTGTTTTTGCGCCAGCAGAGAATATAAGTTTATAGATGGTTCGCTTTTTAATTTGTCAGTAATTTTAAACGGCAATTTATATTTTAATTTAACAATTGCAGTTTGTTCTGGATCTACTTGCATCCAATGAGCAAAAACAGTTTTATTTAATTCATTATAAATTTTTACTCCGCTTTGTTCATCTACCACTGCTATGTTTTCAGTCAAATAAATATCAGGGTCAACCTCTGCCCCGTCTGCCGGGTCATCAAAATATATTTGATTAGGACGCTCAAAACCTTCAGCGTCAAGCAATTGGCTTCCTTCGGGAACATAAACTCGCAAATAATTAACATTTCTAACGCCGGCAAATTGTTCATTTTTTTTAGCTGTATGATTGCGCGTAATTGTAACAGTATTAATGATAGAGCCGTCAGGTGTAACAACTGCTTCGTGTTTTATATCTTGTTCAATTTTTCGATCGCTTTTTCCGCCAGCCATATTACTATTAATAACTGCTAAATAATCTCCAGAAATATCATTTACTCTTCCATCCCAACCATATTCACTGACAAATGCTTGTAATTGTTCATCATAAAAATAAAATAAAATATGTTTTTCCGCTAAAGATTTTTCAATTACTGCAATTAATTCAAATAGATTATCAGCCGTTATTCTGGTTGGTAATTCAGCCATCATTACATCAATTAAATCTTTAATAATAGCTTTAGGTTTTGTTTCATCTTTCAAATTGGACCGATCTTGAATAATTTCATAAAAATTATCAGCATTAACTATCATTCCATATCCTTCGGTCATGTCTATTGGACCAAGGACTATAAGTAATTGTTCAATTACTGTTGGGGTAAGACCAATCACACCGTCAACGCTTGATCCCCAACCATTTTCAAAAAACCAGGCTAGCTTATCAGCTGACTTAGGCCAATCAGGCCACCAATTAGAGTCGTGAAATTCCCAAAGAGAACTAACCAGATGCAATGGTTGGGGGGCGGCTACCCGTTTATGCAAGCCTCCTTGCAGGTCATAACTACCACCTTCTGGCGCTTCTATTTTTTTAATAGATCCTTGACTAAAATCAGCAAGAGCATAACTGCCGATAAAACCACCACTAGCTCTCATTTCGGCATTATTCTGAAAAACAATCAGATATCGCATATCCATGTCTTTGCCTAAAAATATTTGTAAATAATCAACTATAATAATAGCTTCACGAATACCGTTGATCAGCATATTCCCCTGTTCCTGCAAAGCAATAATATTCTCTGCTAGTCGATCACTATCAGCAGTGTGTAGAGAACGAATAATGTCGGGATTAATATCATTGATTGTATTAAAAAATAATTGCAATTCGTTTAAAGCTTGTTGGTTAAAAGCGGAAAAATTTTCTAGCTTATCAGTAAATAATAATTCATCGTCAGCATACAGACTAGCAAAAGCCAAGGCTAATTGTTCCCCGGCTTGAGTTGCGTACGCGCCCGAAACCAATACTTTTTTTATTTCATTAGCGGCCTTTGCTTTTTTATTGGGGATTAATTTAGCTAAAGCGATAATTTCTGAATAGTCTTCTAAGATAGCTTGAGCTTCGGCAAAATTTTCTCCGGCCGCAGAAAATTGATCAGCCGCTTGACTAAAATTAAATTGAGAGGTTTCTGATGAAGCCAGCTTAATATTTTTTACTGCTTCTTCACTAATACCCAACACCCTGCCTTTAACTGAACTGAATATTTGTAAAGAACTCATAGCTTTAAACGGTATGATTAACACTAATACCAAGCAAGCAAATACAGCCAGCTGTTTTTTGTAAGAATGCGGTGGTAAATATTTTAAAGATAGTTTTGGTAATTGCCAATGCTTTATTACGTCAATTGCCTGCTCTGTTTTTTGTTTTCCTGCTTCACTTGTTTTTCTGGCAGAGTCAGTAGTTTTATTTGCAATTAATTTAATAAATTCAACTAGACTATCCGCTCCACGATTCACGCTCCTGCTAATTAATATAATAATATTTAAACCAGCGCTTACTAACCGTGGTAAATGCGACATCTTAATAATAAGTCCAATAGTTTGATAAATCGCCCAGCCAAGATAATAAAGAAATTTATAAAAATATTTTAACGCCTGATAACCACCGAGCGCTATCAGTGAAAATAGATTAAATAAAGCTAGCTCATTTATTGTTCTTTTATGATTTTGATAAGCATCAGCTCCATAATATTTCCAAATGCCTGCCAGTTTTTTACTTAAAAAAAGACCATCAAGCAGAACGCTAGCCGGTGTCTCCACTTTTTTATGGTCTTTACTTACTTTGTAAGCTGTTTTAATAGTGCGCCTGCTTTTAAGTAAGTGTTGTTTTGTTTTATTTTTTAAAGCGTTTGTTTTTTCACGTATTTTAGCAGGCTTTTCTTTAAACCTGTCATTTCCGCGAAAGCGGGAATCCAGAAATAATAATGAGTGGATTCCCGCTTTCGCGGGAATGACAATATTATTTTTTATTTTTTCTAAAACACCTACTTTCTTTTCCAAAACATCACTCTTCTGTTTTAAATTAATAACATAAGGAGATCTAATTTCCTTTTTTAAAACATTAATAGAAGAGTTTGATATACCCTTTATTTTAAATATTTTTTTATTCTGTCGCATGAGGCAATTTGAAATAAAAAATTAGAAAATAAGAATTATAAATTGTTGCTTCCCCTGACATTTAAAAATTTTAAACACGGGGATAAGTGTGTTTATTATACCATAAAAAAAGTGTTTGAGAAAAATAAAAACACCGTTATGTAAAACATTAACGGTGTTGAAGTTTTATGAAATCAATAACAGTATGCTCTCGTGGTTGTAATTTTTTTGTTCTGGATAATTTTGATTCTTCTATAATCATGTCAACAAAATCAGCCAAACGCATATTATTAAAAGCAAGAGTATATAAATTGAATTTTTTACGAATGTAATGACGCAAAAGCTTTATTGCTTTTTCAGATAAAAGATCTTCATAATTGCCAAATTCAGATTTTAATCCGGCTTGATTTAAAAAATCAATTAATTCTTTTCTTATATTAAGGCTTCGGCAGTTCAGATCAACGTCCTTATTTTTTTCAGTCATTTTCACCTCCTAATTTTTAAGGTGCAAAAATTTTTACTTCTTCCTCACTTTAACTCCATCCGGAGTATCCTCAATTAAATATCCCTGTTTTTCAATTTCTTTACGCAAATTATCAGCTTCTTCAAAGTCTCCTAAGTCCCTAAATTTTTGTCGATTATCAATTAAGGCCCGCACTTCTTGTAGAACTTCTATTTTAACTGGTTTTAATTCAGCTAATTTCAACCCCAGCACTTTATCAAAATCAAGGATGGTTGTCAATCTTTCTTCGTTTACTAATTTATCATCTTTAATAATTTCCCAGATTATTGCTAATGCTTGCGGAATATTAAAATCGTCTTCAATAGCGGTAATAAACTGTTTTCTATATTTTTCGTTTGGCAGAACATCAAAATTTATTTCTGCAACAGAATTTTTTATTTCCAAAATTTTATCTTGCAATTTTTTTAAACTTATTTTAGATGCGTTTAGTGCTTCCCAAGTGAAATTTTGTTTGGAACGATAATGCGCGTTTAAAAAGAAGTAGCGCAAAACTAATGGATCATAGCCTTTATCTTTAATTTCTTGTACAGAGTAAGCGGTGCCTTCTGATTTAGCCATTTTTTTGTTATTAACTGTCAGATGCTCATTATGCAACCAATAGTTTGCTAACTTTTTTCCATTAGCAGATTCTGATTGAGCAATTTCATTAGTATGATGCACAGGAATATGTTCAATACCACCCATATGAACGTCTATAGTTTCGCCTAAATATTTTTTAGACATAGCCGAACATTCAATATGCCAGCCAGGAAATCCTTGTCCTATTGGATGATTGGGCGAGCCCCAAGTAGAATCCCATGTTTGCATAGCATTTTCATGTTTACCTGTTTTAAAAAACCATAAAGCAAAATCAGCTGGATTCTTTTTTTCTGGATCACTAACTTCCCCACCGCCAGCGTCAGCAATATTTTTTTCTAAATTTTGGCCTGACAACTTCGTGTAATTTTTAGCTTTTGAAACATTAAAATAAATAGCCAATTCTGTTTGGTAAGCAAATTTTTTATCTAACAAAGTTTGAATCATCTCCCGCATTTCCTTAATATGTTCGGTAGCGCGCGGTTTTACATCGGCTGATTTTGTATTTAAATCATTTATATCTTGTTCAAAAATTTTTATATATTTATTAGCAACCTCCTGTGGTGTAGTTTTTTCTCGCTTAGCTCCTTTTTCCAGTTTGTCTTCACCCTCGTCGTCATTAGAAGTTAAATGTCCGACATCAGTATAATTACGCACTAATTTTATCTCATAGTCTAAATACTCCAGCGACCGCTTAATTAAATCCGCTAATACTACAGCGCGCATATTACCAATATGTTGAGTCCAATAAACCGTTGGACCGCAATGGTAAAAACTAATCTGGTTTTCAGAAATAGGTTTAAATTGCTCTTTTTTGCGGGTTAATGTGTTGTATAGTTTTAACATAAATGTTACATTGTTAAATTGTTAAATTGTTGAGCGACGATTTTAACAATTTAACAATTCAGCAATTTATTTCAAGATTGCTTTTATTCTGCGTACTCCAGCAGATGAACTTTGCTCTTTTTTTATTTTAAACTCCCTTAACTCTCCTGTATTTTCTACGTGCGGTCCGCCACAAATCTCCCGACTAAATTCACCGATTGAATATACCTTTACTTTCTCCCCATACTTTTGATCAAACACACCAGTCGCGCCTAATTTACGAGCTTCGTCCAAAGTCATTTCTGCGCAACTTACAGGTAAATCTGCTTTAATCTGCTCGTTTACTATTTTTTCAATCTCTTGCTTTTGTTCATCTGTTAATTTTTCACCATGAGAAAAGTCAAATCGCAAACGCTCGGCATTTATATTACTTCCTTTTTGTTGAACATGATCGCCGATTACTTGACGCATTGCTTCTAACATAAGATGCGCAACCGTATGCAGTTTTTTAGTTTCGTCAGACGCGTCTGCTAATCCGCCTTTAAATTGACCAGCCGAAGCAGTTTTAGAAAGTTCGGAATGTTTTGCTAGTTCTTGCTTAAATTCTGCTTCATCAACTGTATATCCTTTTTCCTGCGCTAACTCTTGAGTTAATTCAAATGGAAAGCCATAGGTTGAAAATAATATAAAAGCTTCATTGCCAGTTATTTTTTTATCATCTGACATTTTAAGAAACATTTTTTCACCCTGTTCTAGGGTTTCTTTAAACTTAGCTTCTTCTTTCTCTAGCTCATCTTTAATAAACTGTGTGTTATTTTTTATTTCTGGATATACATCCTGATAAATAGCTATTACTTCATCTGCAAGTGTAGCTGTAAAATTATTAGTAATTCCAATTTGTTTAGTATAACGCACTGCCCGCCTAATTAAACGGCGTAGAACATAGCCAGCGCCAGTATTTGATGGTCCTATTCCTCGCTCATCACCTAAAATCATCACAGCGGCTTTAATGTGGTCTGCTATAATGCGCATTGCCCTTTCATCGCCTTTATATTTTTTTCCAGATAATTCTTCAATTTTATTAATAATTGGTAAAAATAGTTCTGTCTGATAATTATCATCTAGTCCATTAATTACTGCCAGCGTGCGTTCCAACCCCATTCCAGTATCTACATTTTTTTGCTTTAACGGTTCATACTTTCCTGCCTTTGTTTTATTATATTCCATAAACACATCATTCCAAATTTCTACCCAGTTTTTATCTTTAGGGTCAAATTTTGTTGGCGCATCTTTCTGCCCCACCCAATAGAACATTTCTGTATCCGGACCACAAGGACCGGTTTCTCCAGCCGGATCCCACCAATTTTCTTCCTTATCAAGCTTGGCAATACGATTTTCTGGAATTTTACTTTTCCAAAGGTTATATGCTTTTTTATCAAAAGGAGCATCATCATCGCCAGCAAAAACTGATACAGCTAATTTATCTTTTTTTAACTCTAAAATTTCAGTTAAAAATTCCCAGCTCATTTCTATTGCTTCTTTTTTAAAATAACCTGCCCCGATGCCGTCAGGTTTTTCGGGGTCGCCGAGTGACCAGTTACCAAGCATTTCAAAAAAGGTGTGATGAACCGTATCGCCCACTTCTTCAATATCGCCAGTGCGGATACATTTTTGTACATTAACTAATTTATTTCCTGCCGGATGTTTTTCACCCATTAAGTATGGCACTAATGGATGCATGCCTGCAGTAGTGAATAAAACGCTCGGATCATTTTCTGGAATTAAAGAAGCGCTCGGAATTACTGAGTGTTGTTGTGGTTTTCCTCCTAAGGCGGATCCGCCTCGGGCGGAGAAAAAGTCTAGATATTTAGTTCTTAGTTGGTTGGCAGTCATGTTTTTTATAGCTGGTCGGAACAGTCCCGATGCATCGAGATTCCGACCAGCAAAACAAAATTTATTTAAAACTACTTTTACTATACTAAAGAATAAGTCGTTTCACAAGTATTTTTATACACTTATTGACAGAATATATTAAGTATGCTATATTAATACATTGCACATTATATCAAAAAAAGGAGGATTTGTATGAATTCAATGTGGGATTTCACCTTTTTCGAAGCCTTTCAGGAAACTCTGAAAGGAATGAACGACAGAGGAATGCTTTTTCTGGTGGCGATTGTTTTTTTACTTGCCATCCTTACGTTATATCGCAACGCGCGACGTATTCGCTGGCGAATCGTGCAGAATGCGATAGAGCATAGATTCTTTCGCATTCTTCCAAAAAAAAGAATTCGTCACTAAGGCACATCTTTTTTTGACAAAAGGACTAAAGTGGTATATACTACACTTTAGTTCTTTTTAATTAATCATTAGATTAGCACAAAACAAGGTTGAAGGAGAAAAATTATGACTAGTGAACAAATGGATTATTATCTATTAATCCAGCAAGCCTTAATCGCCCAAGAAAAAGCAAGATTTCTTGAGATGTTAATCAAAAACGGAGATATTTCGTGGAATTAAGGAGGGGGATAAGATGAAAAAACCAATGTATTTAAAACCAATTGGAAGACCACCTTATGCTTTTTTCGTAAATCTCAAAAAAAATATTAGACTGCCTCACAAGAAAAAGAAAAGTATTTTTAAGTTCAGAGCTCTTCGGGTGATTATTAATATTATTCTTAATATATTATCTTCACCTTTACGCACTTTTGCTCCGAATCTATTTAAGTCTTCAGAAAGAGGAAGACTTAATATAGATGACCTGTAAAAATTCAGGACGATGGAAATTTCATCGTCCTTTTGTTTTTTTGTTTGATTTGTTAATTATCAGATTCACGGTAGGAACAGGGCACTGCCCTGTTCCTATGGATTTTACCTTCTTGTCCGATCAAAAAAAATGAGTTAAAAATTAAACGCATTTTGTGGCTGATCACTTTGCTTAGGCTTAAGCAGTTGAATTCCTTTTTGTTTTTCAAAAATTTGTAAAGTATATAAACAATCAGCATCAGCCCGATGAGCGTCTTTATCCATAGTAATTTCATAATGCTGGCAAGCGGCAGTTAAATTATAGCGCACTCCTTGAATAATTAAACGTAGAATACGCTCATGAAAATCATGGTCATTTTCATGTTGATATTTTTCTTCATTTAAAAGCTTAGCGCGAAATTCCCCAGCTGTATCAAAGTAATGTTCTTTGGGTGGCACTTGATAGCCATATTTTTCAGCATAGCGACGTAAAAAAAGATTATCAAAGCCGATAATATTATGGCCGATAATAGTAATATTTTTATCATAGCCGTCAGGGCGTAATCCCAACACATAAAAAAATGCTTTCATAGCTGGTTCTATATCAATCCCCTTTTCTGCCAATAGCTCATCAGTAATACCAGTAATTCTTTTTATATCTTCAGATAGTGGCGCTGGTGGTTTAATAAAAATATCATATTCTTCCCGTTCGCCATTTTCGTCAATTTTAATAATTCCTATTTCAATCGGCTGATCCTTTTGATGGTCTAGACCAGTTGTTTCAAAATCGTAGATGATGTATTGCATATTGTTTGTTATTAATTACTTGAATATAGTAGCATGTTTTAAGTAATATCGGCAAATAGATTAAGTTATATAATTAACGTGTTAAATAAAAAAAGGGCCTTTGCAAAACGCAATGACCCATGCTTCCTATTTAATTTAATTTTAGCCATCTCAACCTCTGAAGGGATTTTTAAAAATACTGCCGGCAAAATCAAAAAAAGAACTAACTGCCCCCTCAACTGAGTCCGCAATTGGCGCAATATAGGGGCTCCATAAATTTTCTCCTAGCCAGTTAAAAACACTACTCTGTCCAAAGGAAAAAATGCCAATAATCACTATCCAAAATAGGACCGTTGTTAAGGCAAACGCTTTTTGATTTTTCATGTTTCACCTCCTGAAGGAGCGCTTATAACTATGAATGATACACAAAAATTTTAATTTTGTCAAATTGGAATTGACTAATAATTGAAAAAATTGTAATATTACTAACAGTTTTAGCTCCTTCGTCTTGCTAAAATGCCGCGTTCGTCTAGTGGTTAGGACACATGGTTCTCATCCATGAAACACGGGTTCAATTCCCGTACGTGGTACATAGATCATAAGGGTTTCGCCTCAGCTACGCTGTAGACGTGGGTGGGCAATTCCCGTACGTGGTGTTTAAATTTTATTAATTAAATTTTTATGGCTAATTATATAATCAATGGCGGGAAAAAATTAACCGGCAGTATTACGACTAATTCAGCTAAAAATTCAGCTGTGTCTATTTTATGCGCTACAGTAATGATTAAGGGTAAGACTACTTTAGTTGATGTACCGGAGATTGAAGAAGTAAAACGGATAATGGAAATATTAAATTCCATTGGTGTTAAAGTTGCCTGGTCTGGAAAAAATAAATTGACAGTTGAAAATTTCGGCAAAATTAATTTAAAAAATATAAATAAAAAATCAGTGAGGGTTACCCGCTCTTCTTTTATGTTAATCGGCGCTTTGTCTGGCATATTAAAAACTTTCTCTTTTTACAAACCAGGTGGGTGTAAATTAGGCGCCAGAACGCTTACTCCTCATATTTTGGGTTTTGAAAACCTAGGTCTGAAAATTTCTGAAAATAAAAAATATTTTACTATCAATACCAGCCGTAGAAAGTCGGCTGAATTTACTATGTATGAAATGAGTGATACTGGTACAGAAAATATTATTATGACGGCCTGCACAATTCCAGGTAAAACTATAATTAAATTAGCGGCCTCTAATTATATGGTGCAAGATTTGTGTTATTTTTTACAGAAAGCAGGAGTAAAAATTAAAGGAATTGGCTCAGCTACTTTAGAAATTACTGGCGTTAAAAAATTAAAACCAGTATCTAATTACTCAATCATGCCTGATCCAATTGAATCAATGGCTTTTATAGCAACCGCGATTGTAACACAATCAAAATTGACTATTAAAAATTGTCCAATTGATTTTTTACAAATAGAATTGGAAAAACTAAAAATAATGGGACAGCAATTTAAGATATTAAAAAAGCACAAATCTAAAAATAAGAAATTTGATTTAATTGACCTTAAAATAATCCCCTCAAAATTGGTAGCGCCACCGGATAAAATCCATGCCCAACCTTATCCAGGATTAAATATTGATAATTTACACTTCTTTGTGCCAATCCTTTTGCGAGCTAAAGGTAAAACTTTAGTGCATGACTGGGTTTATGAAAATCGGGCGATTTACGCTACTGAATTAGTAAGATTGGGCGCTAAAATTGATCTATTAGATCCACATCGTTTGATAGTAGAAGGTCCAGTTAAATTAAAATCAGCGGAAATAATTTGTCCCCCTGCCCTACGTCCGGCCATGAATATCTTAATCTGTATGCTGGCGACTAAAGGCAAATCAACTTTAAGAAATTTATATTCTATTAAAAGAGGATATGAAGATATTATCGAAAGATTAAAAAAATTAGGAGCAGATATTGTTGAAATTAAATAAATTCTATCTTGCTGGTCGGAATCTCGATGCATCGGGACTGTTCCGACCAGTAATAAAATATTCGTGGTATTCGGATAGTTGCAGGTATTATTAAGCCAGCAGAAGTATTTGGATTAATGGCTTGATACACTAATAAATAAGCACAACTTACCTTGAACTATGACCCTTAAACAACGAAGATTATTATACATATTATTTATCGGCGCCTTTCTTACTCTAGCGCCAGCTATTTCGTTTTATGCGGCTGGTTATGATTTTAATTTTCAAAACGGACAAGTGCGCCGCACTGGCATTTTAATTATAGAAACTAAACCTAAAGATGCCACTGTTAATCTGGGCAACAAAAAGAAGTATAATTGGCTTTATGATTTTTTCTATGGAGATGGAGAATTAAAAACTCCTTTAAAATTGCGCAATTTACTACCTGATGAATATGATATTATTTTAAGCAAAGAAGGATATTTTAATTATCAAAGAAAACTAAAAATAGAATCAGGTCAGACAATGTTTTTAGAGGATATCTTGCTTTTTAAAGAATCTTATCCAGAATTAGTTTCCAGCGACAGTATCAACGCGATTAAAGCTTCCCCAGATCAGAAAAAACTAGTGGTTTTAACTGGTAGTTCGTTGATAATTATTAACATGGATAATGGCAAAATAAATAAATTCCCTTTAGGTCTATCTTATTCCCCTTACGGCCAGCCGGAAATAGTTTGGGCGCCGAGCAGTAAGAAAGTTTTATTAACTTACGGAAATTATCCTATTTATAATATTGAAAGCGGACTTAATGAAGTTGATGTGCAAAAATATTTTTCCGGCGCTATTACTCAAGTGCGCTGGGATTTTTTTAGCGACAATAAAGTTTATGTTCAACATAATAACATTATCCATCAATTCAACTTAGCGCAAAAAAAAGCCACCTTACTAATGAATAAAAAAATAGCTAATGACTTTTTAGTAAAAGACAGCAATCTTTTTATGATCAGTCAGGATAACAAAGGCGATACAGTGGATATTTATAATCATCAAAATGGAGAGTTAATTAAAAGTATTTCAGTGCCAAACTCCAGCCAATATGAATTTATGCATTTTGACCAAAAGCTTATTTATCTGAAGGATAAAGTCCATGATATTTTATACATAATTAATCCTTGGTCGCTTTTGCCTATTCAGGATGTTATTAATAATGTCCGTGAATTTTCTGTAAACGGTGACCAGATTCTTTATTGGAATGATTTTGAAATATGGTCTTATGATATTAATAATAAAATTCAAATATTAGTTACTAGAATCAGCGAGAAAATTGATCAAGCTCTATGGCACTCCAGTGGCCGTCATGTTATCTACAATACTAAAAACGGCTTTAATGTTATTGAGCTAGAAAATAATAGCTACTTGAGCTTGACTAAAATTTTAGACTGGCAGAATACTTCTCTGTCAGCAATAAACGTTGACAATGAATTTATTTATTTTACCAGCCCGTTAAAGAATGGACAAGGAGTATATCGGTTGAAGATTAAATAATCTCCTACTAATTACCAATCAGTACTAATATACTAATTATAATTCGCAATTCGCAGATTAGCATCACATTAGTATATTTGCCTGCCCGTCTGACGCTGTCAGCGGATAGGCAGGTAAAAGATTTGTAATTGGTAGTGTTTTTCTTTAAAATTAGCTAAAATTACCTAATATACTTGACATTTTTTAGTTTGTATGATACTATTATAAATCAATTTGCACATTAAATAATTAAAAATATATAGAAACCCCGCCTCTTAACAGAGGTGCGGGGCAAGAAATGGAGGAAGAATCATGGTTGTAATCCCAATGCTCCCACAACGGAGAACAGTAACAAGAAAAAAAACAGCTTTAATTCAAGTGCGATTTTCTCACGATTTTGAACATAATATTACTGGTGAAATAATTGGAGATAATGTAATTGTTTCTATATCTCATGAAATCATGGAAAAAGAAGATTTATACAGTGATATCGATTTTAATGATTGGAATAAAGGAAAAAATCAAATTCATAGAAACAAACGGGCTGTTATATATGGTTATATGCCTTCAAAATATAATACATGGGATGCTCTACTACCACAAGATGGAGAAATTTGGTTTTGCATGGAAGTTGGAGATACGAAGTCAGATAGTCCATACAGAGGTTCTGTTTTAGTAAGGCTTATTGAAAAAATAGGATGAAAAAATATATTTAAAAACCGCGAGTTTTATTACCGCGGTTTTATTTTTTTACCAAAATTTAAAGATCACAGTTTGTTTCTGCCATAGCGATTAATTCTGACAAAAGTTTTCCTGGACAAAGAATTTTATTGATTTTTCCCAAAGTATCAAGGTTCATGCGTTTACCTCTTTTACCACTTTCTATTAAAGATAGCATACTTTGATCAATGCCGACTTTTCTAGCTAAATCTAATTGAGATAATTCCTTTTTTTCTCGTAGCGCTTTTATAACTTTACCAAGATTTTTTCCTATAGTGCTCATCTTAATTTTCCTCCTTATTTTTTATTATAATTTTTCAAAAAGAATTTTAAAGATCCAGTGAAAACAAATGGCGTACAGAAAAATCATCCAAAATACAAACATGAAAAAAGATCTAATTATTCTGCTTAAAATACTACGAGAAGCGCGCTTCCAAAACGACTTTTCTCTCCCTAAATCCATGGGTGAAAAATATGGATAAGATGGGTCGGGCGGACTGTCTTGATGTTCAAATTCATTATTGCACATAATAACACTCCTTTTTCCTTTTTATTTGTGGTATTTTTACCCGCCGAAGCTTTAACGTATAGCGGGCGGATAGTTGCATGAAGATTTAGATGAGCACAAAAAATTTGGATTAATGGTTTGATATATAATTAAGTTCGTATAGAATTACTTGAATTATATTATAAGTTTATCAGCTAACTTTTCTTTAGCTAAAATTTGCGCTTCTAATAAGCTATCAAAAGTGCCAGCGTCTAACCATGCGCCATTAACTATCGCCACTTCTAATTCATTTTTTTGCAAGTACCAATTATGCAAATCTACTATTTCTAATTCTCCACGAGCGCTAGGCTGAAGATTTTTAGCTACTTCTACTACTCGATGGTCATAGATGTATAAACCAGTGGCAGCATAATCACTAATCCACTCTGTTGGTTTTTCTACGATTTTTTCCGCCCTCATGTTAGTGTCAAATTTAACTATGCCAAACCGCTCTGGATCAGAAACTTTTTTAGCAAATATTTTTCCGCCACTTTTAAAATTTTTAATTTCCGCGCTTAAGTCATCTTCAAAAATATTATCCCCTAAAATCATACAAACATCATCCTGGCCGATAAAACTTTCGCCGATAATAAAAGCGTCAGCTAAACCTCGGGGCTTGTCCTGAATCATGTAAGTTAATTTAACGCCAAATTTTTTGCCAGATCCTAATAAATTTACAAAATCCCCCATTCTTTCAGGATTAACAATAATTAAAATTTCTTTAATGCCAGCTTTGATTAAAGTATTTAAAGGATAATAAATCATTGGCCGATTATAAATTGGCAGTAATTGTTTATTAGTAACTTTTGTGCAGGGATATAAACGCGTACCAGCGCCACCCGCAAGGATTATTCCACGCATGAATTTATTAAAATAAATAAGCTCCAAATTTTAAATTCCAAATTCCAAAAAAATTATAAATTTTAAGTATTAAATTCTATTTATAATTTGGAATTTATGATTTAGAATTCCTGCCTGCCGGCAGGCAGGTCTTTGGAATTTGGTGCTTGGGGTTTGGAATTTTTTGCAGATATTCTGCAAGTGCTTCTTCATACCCTCTTAACTTCGGTAATTTATTATTATTTAAAACTGCAAATCTCGGTCTTTTAGCTGGTCGGGGAAATTCATCTGAATCAACAGGAATTAGCTTAACATCTTTCTTTAATATGTCAAACAAGGCTTTTGCCCCTTCAGCCCAAGTAGCTGGATTTTCATTAACAATATGATAAATACCAGCTGGATAATTTTGCTTTAGCAAATTTTTAGTCGCTTGCGCTAAGTCAGGTGTATAGGTAAAATTACTTAATTCATCATCAACTACTTTAAGTTCATTTTGCGTTTCTGCTAATCGCATCATGAGATTAAAAAAGTTTTCTTTTGCCATTTCACTACTTCCCTGCTGGCCGAACAACTTGGAAGTGCGAATTAGATAGTATTTCCAGCCCAAGGCTAGTCCGCCTTGCTTGTCCGCCTTGTGGCTGGGGGCGGACAGAATTTTCTGCTCGCCCAATAATTTTGTCTGTCCATATTTATTAATAGGACTTGGCTGATCATTTTCGTCATATCCAATTTGTGTTTTTCGTTCTATATTCGTGCCATTCGTGTGTTTACCAAAGACATAATTAGTTGAGTAGTGTACTAAAGTTGCATTCAGCTTTACACATGTATCAGCTAAATAACCGACGGCCTCGCCGTTTATTTTTTTAGCTATTTTAAACTCTTCAGGAGTCTCGCATTTATAAACCGCATTATAAGCCGCGCAGTTTATTATTATTTCAGGATTTAATATTTTGATTTTATTTTCAACTTGCTCTTTATCTATAATATTAATATTTTCTACATCAAGGCCAGTCGCATTAGGAAAAATTTTTATTAACTCCTGCCCTAACATTCCTTTGTGGCCGATGATTAATATTTTTTTCATATTTGACAGATAGTTTATTTATGTTATTATTATAGTATAGATCACCTTCTTTCCTTTCGCAGTTGCAGAGGAGGGGTCACTTTTCACCTTAAGTTAACAGATAATCGTTTTTCCCTAACCCAACCCGAGTCATTCCAGCCCTCCTCTGCATCGCTAAATTTTTGTTCTTTAATAAGCCACATCCCCCACAGCTCGCGCAAAAGTCTTACAAAATTTATTTGCTTAAGTTTACTCCTTTCCTTAAGCTCAACTTTGCGCGGGCTTTTTATTTTTTATACCACTCAATCGTTTTAGCTAGACCTTGTTCAAAATTCATCTGCGGACTCCACTGGAGTTCGTTTTTTATTTTAGAGCTGTCCACGGCGTAACGAAAATCATGCCCCTTCCTATCTGCTACATATTTAATTAAATCTACATTTTTATCTAGGAGTTTAATTAATTTTTTAGTTAATTCTAAATTGGTAATTTCCCCCGCCTGCAACGTTGTAGCAACTGCGAGCAGGTCTGCTTTACTGCTTTGTCCGCCAATACAATAAGTCTCCCCTATTTTTCCTTGTTGTAAAATTAAATCAATCGCTGAACAATGGTCATCTACATAAAGCCAATCTCTAACCTGTTGTCCAGTGCCGTAAACCGGCACTTTTTTATTATTTAACAAGTTTGTAATAAAAAGCGGAATTAATTTTTCTTGATGTTGGCGCGGTCCGTAATTATTTGAACAGTTAGAAATAGTAATCGGCAACTTATATGTGTGCCAATAGGCACGTACTAGGTGGTCTGAAGCGGCTTTAGAAGCGCTGTAAGGGCTACGCGGGTCATAAGGCGTACTTTCGTTAAAAGCAGGGTCAGCTGGGCCTAAACTACCAAATACCTCATCAGTAGAAATATGATGAAATCTTTTATTTCCATGTTTTACGGTTGCGTCCAACAGAATTTGCGTGCCAATTACATTTGTTTTAACAAACGGTGCAGAGTCTTTAATAGAATTATCCACATGGCTTTCAGCCGCAAAATGCACTATTACATCTACTTCTTTTACTAATTTATCCACCAGTTCTTTATCGCAAATATCACCTTGCACGAATTTATAGCGTGTATCATCTGTAATGCTAGACAAATTTTCCAAGTTGCCCGCATACGTTAAAAGATCCAGATTAACAATACTATCTGTTGGGTGTTTTTTTAACCAATAGTGGATGAAGTTAGAGCCGATAAATCCGGCTCCGCCTGTAATTAATAAACGCATATTTTATTGTCATTGTGAGCCCGTCAGTATTATTATATCTTCACGGGATTGCTTCACTTCGTCCCACCCCTCGCGAGGGGCTGGACTTCGTTCGCAATGACAGTGCTATAAATTATTTTTTATTTCCTCTGTAATTTTTTTTTCTTCACCTTCTCCATAAGTTTTAGCACCCCAAAATTTATGCCCGTCATTTTCAAATCTTGGTATAATGTGCCAGTGAGTATGAAAAATAATTTGGCCAGCGACCGCGCCATTATTTACAATTAAATTCCATCCTTCAGCGCCAGCTCCTTTAATAATAGCAGGCGCTATTTTTTTAAGCATAATAATCATATACTCTAAAAGCTCTGTTGGCGTTTCGGTGGTATTTTTATAATGCTCTTTAGAAATTAAAAGTGTATGGCCATTGTTACTCGGTTTAATATCTAAAAACGCTAAGATTTTATCGTCCTCGTATATTTTATCGCACGGAATTTCACCGGCTACTATTTTACAAAATATGCAATCTTTGTTCATATTTTTTATACTGTCATTACGAGTCCGTAGGATGAAGTAATCCCGTGAGTATTGTGATTTTCACGGGATTGCTTCACTTCGTCCCACCCCTCGCGAGGGGCTGGACTTCGTTCGCAATGACAGTATTATATTATTTTATAAATTGATTTTGAATCTTCCTCCCACCTAATTTCATCAATCTCCTCCTGTTTACCTTTTCCACGATACAATTTGTCCGGCATATTAATACACCAACCCTCTATTTTGGAAATACATTTATAACCATGCACAATTCCAGGCGGAACAATTACTAATGTAGGATTATTTTCACCTACTTCTATTTTTTCGTGATTTCCCTCTTTATCCCATAAATATAATTCAAAACTTCCTGGTCCAACAAATACAAAACAATCACTCTGCTCTTTATGCTCGTGCGGTCCCCTGACTTGTCCTGGTTTAGTTACACTAACATAACTCATAGCTGGTTTATAATCTAAATCATCTTCTCTAAAAATTTCTGTTAACCAGCCTCGCTGATCTTCTAGTTTGTTTAATTTTTTTATAATAACGTCTTTTATCATAATATTTAATATTTATAGCGCATAAATTTAACGCCACACCCGTTCCGCTGACGCAGTCGGTCGGGCGGGAATCAAACAAATTTACACCTGCCTTCGCTGAAGCTACGGCAAGGCAGGCGAATTACTTTTTATTAACTAATAAAACTATACCAGCCATTAGCCACAAAATCAACAGAATATTTAAATTAATATAGGCCTGAACTATGTTCGGTCTGATTAATTCCATGGCAATGAAAATTATTAATGCAGTTAGCAAGATGTAAAATAGTTCTTTTGTAACTGTCATTACGAAGCGTAGCGAAGTAATCCCGTGAGTATTGCGATTTTCACGGGATTGCCACGGGCTTCGCCCTCGCAATGACAGATAATTTATTATTTTTTTAATTTCTCCCATAGGGTTCTTCCTTTTAATTTAATTTTAATTTCCTCTATTTCCACCTGATCATCAACTGAATCATTGTGCAATAACCCAGGGATAGAAAATATAAATCCGTAAGCATTATCTTCGCGATACATATTATGCAAATCAAATTTAATCATTTGCTCCTGTTTTGGCAGGACCTGCCCGCCTAACTGTGAAGCTGTTGGTGGGTAAGTAGTAATAATATAATTCACGCCCTCTAAACTACTATTACTAGTCATCTTTTTATAATCCGGATTATATAATGCTTCTGGAGAAAAACTAAATACCCCACTGCCAGAAATAATTAAATCATCTTTAGCAAATTGAATTTTGGAAATTTGAGAATTAGTTGGCTGATGAAAAGTTTTGTAAGTTTCAGTAATATTTAAAACTTTGTCATTAATTAAAACCTTCTGTAAACCAGTTGGATTCATAGTGCCAATGCCAACTTGCGAAACATCAGTATAAACCGTAATTAAATTTTCTTCAGCTGTATCAGCTAAACGAATTTTATTAATAAACGACATTATTTCTTGGCTAGAATAAATTTGTTTAGTTACTATGTCGTCAGTTGTTTGCATCACAACTTTATAAAATCCTGGTTGTAGAGTTGTTAATTCCAAATGGATTCCTTCCGCGTCTTCTGTTTGTCTAGTTTCTTCAGCTACACCTCTGCTGTCTAAAATTTCTCTGGTTGCTACTGGAACATTCTCGCTGTTGTAAATAAAAATTTTAATATTATCCTTATCTTTATTACTATTTAAATCGTCAAATAAAAATTCAAATTCCATTGTTTCACCTTCAGTATAAGTATAAAATTGATAATCACCACGTAGAGGTCTGATGGTGTGTTCAATGTCATTGCGAGCGTAGCCCAGCCCCTCGCGAGGAGCTGGACGTAGCGTGGCAATCCCATGAGTTTTCTGTTCTATCGCGGGATTGCTTTGTCGTCCTCCACTCCCATTCTGGACTCCTCGCAATGACAGACTTGGTAGATCATAATGATAAGTTAGAACTTCTTCTCTCACAAGAGGACTCTGCAAAAAATCATTTATAGTATCAAATTTTTTCTCTCTCTGTAAAAGTGTAATACCATCTTCTGTAATGTCATCCCAGTCTTCCAGCTGATCTATAATTTTATTTTCCAGCGGTTTTAATTGATAATGTTTTTGTTCATCTGCCTGTAGACCTAATTCTATAATTTTCAGCGCGTTATCACTGGTTTTATATTTTATAGTTACGTCAGATTCATTAAATGTTCGTTGGGTTTGTAAATTAAAATAAACCGGCTCGCCTACAATAATATTCTGACATTTACCACTAGCCCTATCTTTTGGCTTTAATTGGCTAATAAAAAAACTCTTATCACATGGTTTCCATGTGTAAGTAATTTCACCAAACGGGACAATCGCTTTATATAACAAAAACAGGACTGTTATAGCTAACAGACTGAATAAAAATAAGCGGATTTTTAGTATATTTGACATTCCTTAAAAATACTTACTTGCAATCCGTAGTTCCGCAGTATTGCAGAACGAAGGCTTGACATATTTAAAAAAATCAGGTAACCTTATAAAGGTTCATTTTATTCTATTTTATTTTTGAAAGGGTTGAAAAAATGAAAGAAAATCACGGTGCAAGAAATTTATTTAGAGCAGTGAGTAAAGAGTGCGAAGAACGACCAAATGTGGAGTTGGCCAGGGCTTTTTTAGCAGTGCAGTATGATGTTAAAAAAGCAGATCAAGCTGTGGCCAAAGAAATTGAAGAATGGCCAGTCCTTATTACTGTGCAAGATATTCAAACAGGTGATATTAACATTTTTTTTGAAGATGTGAGTATCACTAAAGAGCAAAAGAAAATTTTGTTATTACTTCTTAAAAAAGGAGAAGCAACAACAAGAAAAATATTAGAAAAACGTCATTGCAAAACTTCTTATTGAGTAAATTTATACAGGTTTTATCCTACGGGATAAGGCCTGTTTTTTATTATAGCATATCTACTGTTCTAAATCCTCAAACATTTCTATTACTTCAGTAGCGCATTTTTGCCAATTATATTTTTTAACTTTCTCTAATCCTTTATTTATTAAATGCTCACGCAGGTTTTTATTAGCAGTAATTTGTTTAATTGCTTCAGCTATTTCTTTTAAATCATAAGGGTTGACTAAAATTCCGGCATTATCTATTATTTCCGGTAAAGAAGAAGTATTACTAGTAATCACTGGTGTGCCACAGGCCATTGCTTCTAATGGCGGAAAACCAAAGCCCTCGTAAAAACTAGGGAAAACAAAAAGTTCTGCTAAATTATACAGATGAGGTTTATCTTCTTTATCAACATAATTAATAAAGTAAATATCCTCGCTATAAGCGCTTTTTTTCGCTACATCATAAATTCCGTGGTATTTCCATGATTGCGCGCCAGCAATAACTAAACTGGTTTTATTTTGAGTAATTATATCTTTTGCCTCTGGAACAATAAAATCGCCTATTTCATGCTGGCGATAAATTGTATAAGCCTCAATTAAACCTTCAATATTTTTGCGTGGCTCTAAATTTCCTAAATAAAGAATAAATTTTGGCGGCAGTTTATATTTTCGTCTGACAATTTCTAAATGTGAATCAGCTTTATTAATAATTCGATATTCATCGCTAATGCCAGAATGCACGACCTTAATATTTTTTTCAGGAATTCCACAAATACCGGTAATGTCCTTTTTGGTATTTTCTGAAACAGCAATAATTTTATCAAAATGACGCAATAATTTTTTGATATTAATATTTTTATGCCAAAAATTCTGACGACTGGCAAAAAAATGCGGATAATGAAAAAAAGACAGGTCATGAACAGTAATTATTTTTTTGCATTTATCGGACAAAGCAATAAAATTAAAATGCGGCATAAACATTAAGTCTATACCACCTAATTTTTTATCAATCTTTGGATATTTAAAAAATTTGAATAAAAAATAATTTAAAAATTTATTCGGATACTTGGTCTTGATTATTTCTACATTAGGAAAATCAAATTCTGGAATTCGTTCTGATAAATCACGCCAAGAATTATAGAAAAGTTTGTATTGATTTTTTTGGTCTTGCTTAAAAATTTCCCGCAACAAATTAACCGTATATTCTGATACGCCGGAATAATATTTATCCATTAGTGGTCTGATGTCGATTCCTATGGTCATAGTTATTAATTAGAAATTAGTTGTCTAGAAAATGGAAATTAGCCCGCCCGCCTAACTACGTTAGCAGGTTGGGCAGGTAATAGAAATTGGAAAATAGAAAGTCGGAATTTTTTCTAATTTCCAATTTCTATTTTCTATTACCGCGCCCGACTGACGCTGTCAGCGTTCGGGCGGGCGATTTTCTAATTTCTAAGCAACGAATTTCAATTATTCTAATAAAATTTTATCTACATATTCACTAACTTCCCTCTTAAATCTCTCAACGTTAAACTGTTCAGCCTGCTGTTTAATAAATTCAGGATTAAATATAAATTCTGGTTTATGTAAAAATCGCAATATCACATCTGCTAACTCTTCCCAAGATTGTTCATTAAATAAAATTCCTGTTTGGCCGTGGATAATTGTTTCGGTTGCTCCGCCTTTATTAAAAGCAATAACTGGTCGCCCAGAAGCCATTGCTTCTACAGCTGTAATGCCAAAATCTTCTTCTTGGGGGTGAATAAAAGCGTGGCAAGCAGATAAATACCCTGCTTTTTCTTCTTCACTAATGCGTCCTAAAAATTCAATATTATTATTGGCCATTTTTTTAAGCCGACGCAAATCAGGTCCTTCGCCGAAAATTTTAAGAGGGATGCCTAATTTGTTAAAAGTTTTTATTGCTAAATCAAAACGTTTATAAGGAGTTAAGCGACCACCGGTTAAAAAATAATCCCTTTGCTCCTGACTAATTTTAAATTTATTAGTATCAACTGGCGGATAGATGACGGTGCTATCACGAAGATAATATTTTTTAATTCGTTTTTGAGTTGTTTTGGAATTAGCAATAAAATAATCAACTCTATTAATAGTAGACAAATCCCACTGACGCACGCGACTGATATAAAAGTTGATTGTCTGTTTAATAAATTTAGGCATTTTTAATTCTTCTAAATATTGATTATTATAATGCCACAGATAACGCGTTGGCGTATGACAATAACAAATATGAGTTGTTTCTGGTCTAGTAATAATACCCTTGGCAAAAGAACTAGCTGAAGAGATAACCGTTTTAAAATTACTAAAATCATGAGACTCAATAGCTGACGCCATTAAGGGCATGTACCATTGATATTTTTTAATTCCCAAGGGCATTTTTTGAATAAAAGAAGGAATTATTTTTTTACTATTAAAAAAATTATCAACATTCTCTTGTTTATAAAGCAATGTATAAATAGGCGCTGACGGATAAATATCCGCCAACGTTTGCAATACCTTTTCTGCTCCACCCAACTGGGCCAGATGATCATGAATTAAAGCGATTTTGCCCTCACCCCCTTGCCCCCTCTCCCACGGGGAGAGAGGGGATTTATTTTTATTTAAATTGTTTGAATTATTATTTTTCATTATATTAATTTAAGCAAAAAAATAAGACAAGCCTCCTTGTCTTGTGATTAATTTTCCCCTCTCCCCGTGGGAGAGGGGTTAGGGGTGAGGGTGTTACTCTACTTTTCTATGTCGCAATACAGCAATTGGCGTTCTTACTAAAATCGCTAAATCACGCAAGAGCGACCAATTTTCAATATAATAAGTGTCTAGCTTTACCTCCTCTTCAAAGGTTAAATCACTGCGTCCAGAAATTTGGGCTTCGCCAGTAACTCCTGGTTTAATAACTAGCACCTTCTTATGATGCCTTTGATATTGCTCAACTTCTCTTGGTTGATGCGGACGTGGACCAACAATTGACATATCTCCCTTGAAAACATTAAAAAATTGCGGTAGTTCATCAATACTCCAACGTCTAATAAATCTACCTACTTTAGTAACACGAGGATCATTACCGATTTTGTAGACTGGTCCACTTTTAGTATTTTGTCTGGCAATTAATTCTTTTTCATATTTTAAAGCTTCTTCATTATGGCTCCCACCGGTGCAATGTTCTTTATACATTGAACGAAACTTAAATAATTTGAAATGACCATTTTCTCTTACTCGATCGTTCTTGTAAACAATTGGTCCAATTGATTCTAGTTTAATTAAAATTGCTGTAATTATTAAGATTGGACTAAAAAGAACAATAAAAAACAGAGAGGCAAATATGTCAAAAATTCTTTTACTAATTCTACCCCAGCCCTCAAGCGGGGTAACTTTAACTTCAACAATCGGTATCCCGCTCATCATACTCACCTCTGTCTTGAGAATTTTTGTGCCTAAAAGATCAGCTGTATACTTAAATATTATATGATATTCATCGCAAATAGACAAAATTTTTAAAACATCAGTTTTAGAAAGATTAGGGTCAATTTGAATTATTTCATCAATTTTTCTCTTTTTGGCCAATTCTGTTAATTCATCAATCGCTTTATTGTCTAAATTTTTAACACGTTTAACAATCTCATAACCAAGTTTATGGCTACGACTAATAAGAGAAACCAACTTTTCTGAAGCAGGTGTATTGCCGACCACAGCGATTTTATGCGTTCCTATGCCTCTAGTATAAAGACTTCGTTGCAACCAACGCATTATTATGCGGGCAATCACAATATAAATAATAGCTAA
The DNA here is from genome assembly GCA_043811275.1 of Candidatus Falkowiibacteriota bacterium. Lineage (GTDB taxonomy): Bacteria > Patescibacteriota > Patescibacteriia > Patescibacteriales > XYC2-FULL-47-12 > CAYPRN01. Next base: position 24,546 of record JBDRNG010000034.1, read on the forward strand.
TATCCAAGCGGCTAAAATAATAAAACGCGAAGAAAATAATTCGCGTTGAAAAAACATGAAAATAATAACAGCCATTAAACCAGTTGAACAGGCTAAAATGATCTTATATACCTCATTTACCATTCTGGTAGAAGCGGTAATTTTATACAGGCCGGAAAAAGCAAAAATCATTATCCAAAATAATGTCACAAATAAAATTATGCGGAAATAATCATCAAACGGCAGACTAAAAATAATTGGCCTGATTTCCGCTGTAATTTCCGCAAAACGAATATAATAAGCTGATATTCCTGCCAGTATTATCATTAAAAAATCCAATGGCACAAGCAGAAATGTAAAAATTAATTCAGATTTCTTCATAGTTGTTCAAATATTATTATGCGGTTTAAAAAAGTTAGTGAACCATTAATCCAAATACTTCGTATTAACCTAAATTTTCATGCAACTATCCGAATGCCACGAATCCTAAATACTCAGAATTTTTTGTGGCATTCGTATTCATCTGCGTTGTTTTAAATTCGTACAGCAAATTCGTGTTAAAGGATTGTAAATTAAATAAATCCACACAAAATAATTTCTACTTTAAAATTCAATAAAATCAAGGTAAGCTATAAGCCGGATTCTGTTCCCGACACATGTCGGGAGGTGATTATTTATCTAGCTCCTGCATTACTACAGGAATCTTGCGAGCTACGTTCCCTTTTACTAATTTTGGTAAAAGATTTGCTCTTGCATTAACTAGGGTTTACCATTCATCCCGATCACTCGGGAGAAATGTGCGTAGCCTATGTTGTAAGGATATCCCTATCACAACTTAAACACCGCACAGCTTTTCACCTTTTACCAACGCTTCGCAATGGAAATCCCAAATTCCAAGCACCAAATTCCAAAGAAATTATAAATATCAAGCTCTAAATTATAAAGTTAATTTTTGAATTTATAATTTAGAGTTTATAATTTCTTTGGTATTTGGATTTTATGATTTAGAATTTCTAGCGCGAAGCGCTAGTTAGTATAGTCTCTGTGGCACTTTCCCTCCCCGCCTCTCGCGAGAGGCAGGGGGTGGGTGTTACCCACTAGTCTTTTGATAATGTCCGGACTTTCCTCTGTTTTTCACAATAAAGTACTTCAAACAGCAATCACCTACTTACCTTGATTTTATTAAATTTTAAAAAAATATATTATTAGAGTGTAGAAAAATACTCGTTTAAAACGAAATATTTTTCTAAAATTTATTTATTGATACAGGCAAGGTGGCAAAACGAGTTTTACAGCCCTGCCCGTGGCAATGAATTGATATTATTAGATTGATTTTTAATGTTCT
>JBDRNG010000035.1:0-2070 GCA_043811275.1 Candidatus Falkowiibacteriota bacterium
TATAGCATATAGTATACAGCAAGCAGCGAAAAACGAAAAGCCACAGCTTAAATTAAAATTTAAGCGCGTTGTTTTATGTATTGATTTTCATCTTTCTTGTCTTGTTTATAGTTGGTTGCCTGGTTAGCTGTTTAGGAAAATAGAATTTAGAAGCCAGTATTCAGAATTATTTTAAATTATGAGATTATGTTCTTCTGACTTTTGGCTACCGGCTTCTGAATTTTTAAATAACAGTTATGGTTTTCGCTTTAAATTTTTAGTTTAATGAGAACAAATTTTATTTATCCGAAACTACACGCTAAACGCTGTACGCCCCACGTTAGATTTATTCACTAACGATTAATTTAAAGAGGTGCCCTTTTTTGTTAAAAGAAGATGAAAATATTTTAATAGGCGGTGCCCGAAGAATGGGAATTAATCTCCATGAAGAGCAGATTAAAAAATTTTCCCGCTATTTAGAATTATTGGTCCAATGGAATCAAAAAATAAACTTAACTTCTTTAAAAACTCCCCAAGAAATAATTATTAAGCACTTCTTGGATTCTATTAGTTGTATACAAGCCATCAACAGGTATATTAATATAGAGGGAGCAAGTATTGTTGATGTGGGGACAGGCGCCGGTTTCCCAGGAATACCTGTTAAAATAGTATGTCCTTCAGTTAGCTTGTCTCTCCTGGAAGCAAGAAAGAAGAAGACCTTATTTTTAGAAAAAATAATAGAAGAAATGAATTTTCAGCAAGTTAAAATACTTAATGGCAGGGCGGAAGTTTTCGGGAAATGCCCGGCTTATCGTGAGAAATTCGACATAGCCTTATCCAGAGCAGTAGCTGTTTTGAATACTCTAAGCGAATATTGTCTCCCTTTGGTAAGGGTGGGGGGATTATTTGTGGCGCAAAAAGGAATATCGTATAAGGAAGAAATTAACAAAGCTCTCAAGACAATTCCGCTTTTGGGCGGAGAGCTGATTGGAGTGGAAAATATCCGAATTCCCTTTATAAATCAGGAAAGGCATCTTTTGGTAATCAAGAAAACGAAAGGTACTCCTTCTAAATATCCCAGAAAAGAAGGCTCCCCTCGAAAAAGACCTTTGTATTTTTGAAAAATTTTTGATAATATAGATGATATACCGAAATAAGCTGAAAACGTAAAACAAAATTCGTATCTCGCATAAAATGCAGTGACAAGTAATATGTGATGAGCAATAAGATTAAATTTCTAAAAATATAAAAACAGTTGCTTATTACAGATTTCTTATCACAGGTTACGCATTGCATCACTTGCTGGTTGTTATTGCGGTTGCCCAGTTAAAGAATTAGTAGCCAGATTAGCAAACTAATTTCGCGAGAACGACAATAATAGATGGGCGGGCCTTTCCTCGTGAAAACGGGGAACGCCTGTTCTACGAATTGGATAATCGGTCAATTGGTGAATTAACAATCTGTATCAATAAATAAGCGTTCCACGTGGAACATTAATATCTGTGAACAAATGTTCTGTTTGTAAAATCTGTTCAATCATAATTTAAGCGCATTTCTTGATTCGCTAGTTAGTTAAAAAAATAAATACAAAATTAATTGGTCGGTAGCTATCGGTTTTTAGTTTATGATGTAAGATACAAGATAATATGATTAACCAGTTTTTCCGTAACTAGCAAACCAACTAACCAGTTAACCAATTAACCAGCCAACCAAATACACAATGCGCAATACGAAAAAAAGTTTTGAATTATGGTTTTTCGTTTTAAGCTTTTAGGTAAATGATGATTGCTTACGACCTTTAATAGGCCGGCGAGACGCCTGTCTTACTAGCGACTATCAACTAATCTATAATTTGTGTAATCAGTTTATCATCCGGGTAATCATAATTCGTAATCTATGTAATCATTTTAGGAGAATTTTTATGTCCAAAGTCCTGGCAATTACTAATCAAAAAGGCGGAGTAGGCAAAACCACCACTGCAGTAAACCTAAGTGCTTCGATAGCCTTACATAAAAGAAAAACTTTATTGATTGACATAGACCCCCAGGGGAATGCCAGTACTGGCATGGGTTTAGATAAGTCGCAGATTAA
>JBDRNG010000036.1:0-4429 GCA_043811275.1 Candidatus Falkowiibacteriota bacterium
AACTCACCAATTACCTAAAAAACAAGCAAAACAGAGAACAATTCAACATTTTATTGCAACAAAAATCCGTTGCCTAAGATGCTCACGCATCTTTTTTGTTTTGATCGGTTTGGTGAGTTTGGAGTTTTTCGACAGCCTGCGCTGTTATCGGATGTAATTAAAAGTTTTTGTTTTGCGATAGCAAAACATTATTTGGGGCTATTTTTTTAAATTTTTTAAAATAAAGTTATGTAAATTTTTATACGCTATTTTCTCAACTTCATCTTTTTTAAAATTAGTATTAAGTTTCTTAATCAAATTCGGATAGCACGCCACATCTTCAAAGTTTTTTATTAAAGATAATTTTGGATTAACCATTCCATCAAAATCAGAACCCAAACAAACAACATCTATTGATGAATGTTTAATGACGTGTTCAATGTTATTTACGATATGATCAATTGTTTCTCCTCCTACCAGCTTATTAACTCCAGCTATCCCAATTAATCCATTTCTTTTCGCAACTTCTTTAATCTGTTCATCTGATAAATTTCTATCGCTGTTATAAATAGATCGGCAGGCAGTATGTGATATAATAAAAGGTTTTTTATAATTATCAACCATATCCCAAAATAAAGATTCGCTCATATGTGCAGCATCCAATATCATTTCTTTGTCCTCGATCTCTCTTAGTAGGCGCAACCCAATTTCAGATAATGTATTGTCTTTAATATATTTATTCTCTCCTCTCCATGATATTCCGATAGAACGCAACCCCATTTCATAAAAAATATCAAAATCTTCTGTGTCTTCTAGGGGGGCAACACCTTCCATGTTAAATAAAAATCCAATTTGGTTATCTTTTAGATTAATTAAATCCTTATCTGATAAAATAGGAATAATATCTTTACTGTTTGATAGTATATTTTTATATATATCAAATTGTTCCAATGCTTGTTTTTTTGTTTGTGCAAATATAGCTGCAAAAACAAGATGCACATTGCCTTTAAGTAGTCTTGGATAATCCACTTGATTAATACAGTTATACTCACTTTTAATATAACAATCATCAATTTTGTTTTCCTTGAAAAAGTTTTTATTTGTCACCAATTGGATATTAGCCGCAATGTCTTGGTGGGCATCGTATATTTTCATAATTATTTTAACTTAGGTTTAAATTCACTATTTAACTCATTGTTTTGAGAAGTTTGGATTTCTTGTTTTGATTCTCTTGATGATTCGCGCATAGAATAATTCCAAATGTCTTGTAATTGTCTTTGGGGCAGCTCTCTTGCTGATTCGGGGAAATAAATCTTTTTGTTGTCTTTGATAATATCAAATTGAGAAATTTCAGTAGGTTCAGGTTTTTGATTTTTTGCTGATATTTCAGATATTCTATTTCTAATTTTCATTATTTCTGTATCTAATTCCACGCTTTCCGAATATACATCGTTTACTGCTATTTTAGCACTTATGAGATTGCCTATGATTTTTTTCCTGTTAACTTCAAAATCTTCTAGCATATCTTTAGCGTCTGATATTTTTTTCTTGATTCTTCCTGGTAAATTACTTATTTGAGCATAAAGTTCTAATATTATTTGAGTTATTGCTTGTTCGTCTAAAGATAGCACTCGTTGTTTAATTTCTTCTGCAGACAATTCTCTCGATTTTTGTCTGTTAGTGAAAGCTTCGGATAATCTTTGATTGTCGATAATAAGTTCGTCAACTTCTTTGGAGGTCGTTTCTTTATCAGTGACGATTTTTCCTATTATATCGGTGGGCACCAATTTGAAATTTAAAATATCTGGCAATGCACCTCTAAATTCTCTTTTTAGAGTTTTGTATAGATCGTTCAATTCTTTGGCATTATTTTGGGCTTGATTTTGATTTTTTATTAAATAGTTAATCATCTCTACTCCAGAAAAATGTATGACATCTACTTGATCTGGATGATATCTTTCAACACCAATTCTGCCTTTGTAAACTTCGCAAAGACTGCTTAATAAAATATACAAATTCGATTTCATTACAATACCTTCGGGATTTTCACCATTCCCTGTTATGGCTTCTATAGTTTGTTTTAGATAATCATAGGCCAGTTTGGCAACCTGTTCACGATTTATTTCGACTTTAGTGCCGTTATTTCCAAGATATACTAGGCCATCCCCTTCTTGCTTTTCAGCTAAATTAAAAACACTACCATCTTTACCGACAAAATTTGCAAATAAATAAGGATATTCTCTTGCTAGAACTTCCAGAGCCTTCGCAAAAAAAGGTTCTTGCTCAAAAAATAGTTGCGATGTTAGTTGGATATTGTTAGGAAACAGTTTTTTTAATGATTCATAATGTAGCTGTGCTGGTCGTTGGAAATTTCCTTCCAATATACTTTTAATTTTTTCTTTTGCCTCCACGTTAATAACTGAGTGGGTCAATGGTAATGTTGTCTGGTCTGTTAAAGGAAGTTCACGTCCGCCAATTTTAAGAAAAGCGGGTTTATAAATTTTTGCGTCACCTCGTATATGTTCATGTAAAATAACTGGGAATCCTTCTTGAGCTAAAAAAAGTGTTGGAGCATTAAAATTGCCAACATGTGCGCTACGCAATACACTACCACCATTTTGTTGATGATCATGTATTGCTTTCAAAGAGTAATTTTCACCATTTGAAATTTTAAACATAACTTTAAAATGAATTTGGAAATGCTTTAGACCATATATCCTTAGCCTTTGTTTCTTCCGCAAAAATATAACTGTGTATAAATTCGATTTTTTGAGCAAGTCTATCGCCCCTAAAATTATCACCTTCTTTGACTATAATACGATTGATTTTTCCATTATTGTTACCATTAAGCACCAATTCCTCAAACAAGTTGATTATCCCGCTCATTAGATTGCGATAATATTTGAATTGAAACCCGCCTCCAGCAAGTGTTGCTCTCTTCAATTTTTTTATAGGTTGTTCAAAGGGGCTGAGTAATAGTCTATTTTCCGGTTGGTAACAAATATAAGGTGATTCTTTTTCCAAAGCGCCGGTTGGACCTGGATATAATCTCGCTCCTGCGTTTGCATAAGCCAATGTAACATTATTCTTTAAATTTTGTAAGGCCATAAAAAGATTAAAGCGAGCATGGAACGGCTGTTCGTCCATTATATATCCACCATTTTCATTGTCTAAATTTCTTATAAACCATCCGAGTTTAATGCCGCCAATTTCCTGTCCAACAAGTGACCATATGTCAGCCATCTCAATTGAATAATGATGTCCGCCAACCAGATCAGTTTTATCGGCCACCTGAATTAATTTTTCATAATCATTTTTAATTTTATTGCCTACGATTTCTTGTAAATCTGTTTGTAAAAATATTTTCCAGTTTTGAAAACCAAATTTGTTGATAACTAATTGCAACAGATCCCTTTCTCCTTTCATAACATTATCAATTGCAATTTCTTAAAATTCTTGGTTTTTGGGGATATTTGTGTATGTAATCCTATTAGCAAGAAGGATTCTGCATTCGCTTAATTGTAATTCTCTTTTTAACTTTTCTCCGGTCAATAACATGGATAAAACATCAAAGGGGAGTCCTTTGCAAAGCTCTTTACTCCCCCCACCCATCCCGAAAAATAATGGTGGATGTTTTTCAAATTCTGTTAATGGGTTTAAACGTAAATTACTTAAATTATGCTCCGTAGTTCTTAAGGATAGAATAGTTCTTTTATACTCTCTAAAATATTTTTCTCGCTCTTCTTGAATTGATCGAGTTAAATTATCTTTAATTTTTCTGATTAAATTTTCAGGTAATCCTAAATAGTAAATATAATCCAATAACTGAATATCCTTACTTTTGTTTAAATTGGTAAATATTTTATTTAAATCTATGTCGTTGATGTTTACTAGATTTCTTAATATTTTTAATTTTGGATCATTTAAATTTATTTCGTCCATAAAAATTTTTAAAAAATAGCCCCAAATAATTATCCGCGAAGCGGATAAAAAACTTTTAATTATTTCCGATAACGTCTCCGCGATATCAGAAGTTTATTTTACTCCATTAAATTAAAAAAACAACAAGGTAAAATAAATTTGGGTGGAGCGTGGCAGGGGTTATGAATTTCTCTTCAATCTACTTCGAACCTTGTCTTCTTAATCTAACCTTACAACCTTACCACAACCTTTGTTTTCAATAAAGAAATTCAGAAACCCTGCACCAGCGCAACCTGATATCGTCGTGTTATCGGATGTAAATTATTTTCATTTTCGATTTTTATCAATTATTAAAAGGTGGATTTTGATTCCAATTGGCGGGGGCGCAAGAGGGGAATTAAAGTCAGTTATACTACAAATCAATGATATAATACCTGGCGAAAGCTGTACATTCATCATCACCCCTTGGGAATTAAACCCCCTAAGAAAGTAAATGATGTATAGCTTTGGCCATTACCTTTTTAATATA
>JBDRNG010000037.1:0-2435 GCA_043811275.1 Candidatus Falkowiibacteriota bacterium
GAGCTGGTTCTTTTTTCATTAAGCATAATTTTAGAGAAAAGAGTTATGAATTTACGATACCATAATGTCCGTAAATTTAAAAATCTTTTCTGTGGAAATCCCAAATGCCTACTGGTTCAGTATACCCAGGACTAATCAATCTGTCATATGAGTAGTGCAAGGAAATGGATTACCAATAAACGTAAAATCGCAACAACAATCATCACCTTGAGCAAAACTAATACTATTAAAAACTATACAACAAAATAAAAATGCCATTAAACAAACTAAAACTTGCTTCTTCATTACGACACCTTCCTTTCTTGTTAAAACACCGTTTGATAAATATTGGATGAAACTCTAAATTGTAAAAGAACATTTTCTACAAACTACCTCCTTTTTTGTTTGTAGGTTAAATTATGTAAAATAAATGAACGTGAATTTTTTACTTAGTCTAAAAATTTAACAGTATCTAGTATTTTATACAAGATTTCTTTACTTACGTGTTCTGACGGTGAAAAACTAAATTGCAAATTTTCATTTTCAGATCTAATAAAAAAACTATACGACCATTGATTTAAATTATCTTCTTTATATGCAATATTAGTTTTATACCCACCTATAAAAATATCGTCTAAAAAAATAACTGATAAAGTATCATCTTCTCTTTTTCTAGATGATTCTCCTTTGCTAATAAGTAAATCCACTGCTCTATATTCTCCATTTGGAGAATACACTACAACGACTTGTTGTAATTTACCTTCTCGTAAGTGTTCATTTTCTCCAATTTTCCAATCTTTCGGATACTGCAACTCAAACCCATACTCTTCATTCCTATAAGTCTGCCAATCAGAAATATCAACATATTCCTCAATGATTTGTTTATTATTATTCTCAACAACCTGCTTATTTTCTTGTTTTTTGATACAACCAGAAACAACCGCAACACATGCGATTATTAAAATCAAAAATATTAAATTTTTATGTTTTATTTTTGCCATATTTTTATTATTACACACTATCACAAGAATAAAGATATGTCAAAAAAACAAAAAAGATCAATCGCTTGACATATTTTTATATGTATGCTAAGATTGTATCTTTAATTAATTTTATTTGCAATAATCTATATGCTAGTATATTATAGATATTACATTATAAACATTGTAGTTAAATTATACGCAGTTTAGCGTAAATAACTATATATTTAACTATATGACGATTAATATGAAAAAAATCTATCAAATCAGCGCGTATTTTATGCTTATTTTGCTATCATTAGCAATTTTTGCAATGCCTGCTTACGCCGATGTTGATCAGTGGGAAATAAATACTCCGGCTGGCTTTGGCGGAACAATTAATACCGTAGAAGTGTTCGGGGATTACATTTTTTTAGGCACAGATGAAGGACTATACAAAAGCTCAAATAGTGGCGAAGATTGGACAAATTATTTAAATACGGAAAATATTACTTCAATAGTTATTGGATGGGAAACTGATAATACTTTTGGATCACCTACTTTTGGACAAAAAATTACAAGCGCCAACTCCCCTATTTTTATAGGAACAAGCGTCAATGGCGTTTACGAAGGAACAAGAAACAGCGCTTCTTGGACGGAAACAAATACAGGATTAGGTGATTTAAGTATTAATGATTTATCTATTGGAAGATACTATGAAACAGTTTTATTTCCAATGCCATCAACAACTTTTAAATACGATATATTTGCTGGGACTGATTCAGGTACTTATAAATTAACTTATTCATCATTCCCAATGCCTGCAAGTTGGTCATTAATAGATAATACAGGATCTACGAAGCTTGATTCTAATGTTATAGCAATGCCTAGCCCAGGATATAATATATTTGCGACTAGAACAGATAATTCATTTTATCAATATCAATATATACAAGCTCAAGCTGGGAATCCTATGTTTGGCATACCTGCTACTCCTGCAGTAGAAAATGAATACACTAATTCAGGTCTTGGGACTTTAATAAATGTTAATACAGATCAAGCAAGCAATGCTAAATATCTTTATATAACAACAGACAGTGATGTTTTAAGACAAAGTTGCCCTGCTGGAGGATGCAATGCAAGCAACTGGGATTCTTATAATACTGGGTTAGAAGGTGAAACTGTTAATAGCACAGCAAGTGATTACACAAGCCAAGTTACTGAAATTTTATACGCAGCTACTGAAAATGGAGTTTACAAAAATTATGATACTACTCCAACTCCAGTATCAACAGAATGGACTCAAATAAATAAAAATCTTACAGATACTGTAATTACAGAAGTAAAAACCGATCCATTAAGCTCTACTAATATTTATGCAATATCTAATGATAATTTATTTAAACTTGAATTAAGCAATGAAAATATTTTTCCAATTATAGAAGCTGATACAACAGCCCCTGCAACAACTACAACTCTTCATTGTTACAATTCAAC
>JBDRNG010000038.1:0-6629 GCA_043811275.1 Candidatus Falkowiibacteriota bacterium
AGCCGAATTCAACCCAGCCTGCACCACTTTATGATAAAATTAATCAATTAATAAATTAATTTTATCTAAAGTCGAGTGCCTATGACTAAAACCAATTATCCTTTAACGTTTTATGAAAGACAGCAAATTGAACATCATCTAAGATTAAGAAGAAAGAAAAGACAAATAGCCAGAAGATTAGACAGAGACCATTCAGTTATAGTTAGAGAGATTAATCGGAATAATGATGAGAAATATGGCTATCGGGCAGAAATAGCCCAGGCTAAAGCAGATTTAAAAGCCAAGAAAACAAACAAAAGGAAATTAAATAAAGATTTCTTCTTACGCAAGCACGTGGAAAGAGAACTGGCTGAAGGCTACTCACCAGAACAAGTAGCTGGCCGGTTAAAAGAATTTCCACCCCAAGAACTACAAGGCGAAACAATTAGTCATGAAAGTATTTATCAATATATTTATCAAACACCCCACGGCAAGTTTCTTTATCAATATTTAAGAAACAAACATAAAAAGAGACAAAAACACAAAAGTCGCAAAAAACAGCAGAAAATCACTATTCCTGATAGAATCTCAATCCATCAAAGACCTGAAACCATAGATAAAAAACTTAGAATCGGTGATTGGGAAAGCGACTTAATAGAATTTAGAAAACAAAAAGAGTGTGTGTCCGTGCAGTATGAAAGAAAAGTCATGCTTGTGAGATTAAACAAGGTGGCTAACAAGACAACTAATGAAAACGAACAAGCCTTATTAAAAACAATTGATTCTTTGCCATTACAATTATTTAAAAGTTTTACCTTTGATAACGGCGGTGAAAATGTCTGCCATCTTAGATTAAGGGATGAATTTAGCATACAGACCTACTTTTGCGACAGTTACTCATCTTGGCAAAAAGGCGGGGTAGAAAATATCAATGGCTTAATTCGAGAATATTTGCCAAAGAAAACTGATTTGTCTAAACTAACAGATAGAGACATCTATAAAATTCAAGAGAAACTAAATAATCGGCCTAGAAAATCCCTTGGTTATTTGACTCCCAATGAAGTAATTCAAAGAGAATTAAACAATTAAAAGTGGTGCACTAAATTCTTGAATTTACAAATAAAAAATAAATAAGACAAGGTATACCTTGTCTTTATATTATTTTAATTTTATATTTTTAAAATTATCGTCCGCCACCTGATAAAACTATCTTTATGGTTTTTAATAAAATTGATAAATCTAAAACAAATGAGCGGTTCTTGATATAATATAAGTCATACTGCGGTTTTTCTAAAGCATCTTTTTCAGAAGCGCCATAAGGAAAATTAACTTGTGCCCAGCCAGTTAAACCGGGTTTAACTAATAATCTTTCATTATAATAGGGAATTTTCTTTTCTAACTTTTCAATAAACTCTGGCCGTTCAGGCCGCGGGCCAATAAAACTCATCTCACCACGCAGAATATTAATTAACTGTGGAATCTCATCAATCCGCGTCTTGCGCATTAAGCGGCCACTGCGGGTCACTCGTGGATCATTTTTAACTGCCCATTGTGGACCACTGGTTTCAGCATTCTTGTGCATCGTCCTAATTTTAACGGCTATAAATTTGCGGCTATTTTTACCTGTCCTGAGTTGCATAAATAAAAACGGACCTGAACTATTTAACTTAACTACGGTGTATAAAATCGGCAGAAATGGGATTGAGCAAATTAATAGAATAATTGAAACTAGAATATCAAAAATTCTTTTACCAATTTCATAAATAATTTTTTGATTTTCTTTAACATTTTCTAAAAACCAAATCTGTCCAATTGAATTAACTGGAATTTTGCCAACAAACTTTTCAACAAAGGTTGGCAAATCCCAGAAAGAAATTTTTAATGCGATACACTCGTAAAGTTTGTTAACTAAACTTGGGTTCTGGTGGGGATTTAAAGTGGTAATAATAGTTTTTATTTTTTTAATCTTTACTAAACCGGCCAATGAGTGCGGGGGGTTAATAACTTCCACGGTAGAATTTTTTAAATCCGACAAATCAGTATCGTCAGTATTTATAATCGCCAAGACTTTAAAACCAAGTTGTGGCTGTCCATTTATTTCTTTGGCCAAATCAAGAGCTGCTTCATTTAAACCAATAATTAAAATATTATTTTGCCAGGGTCGAATTTTAATTAATTGATTAAAAATCTGCCGCCAAGTGATTAACAAAAGTGAAAGTATGACTAAATATAAAAGCAGGTTGGCTCTTGGTGCAATACCGGATTTAATTATATAGAAAAAAGTAATCGCTGCTGCCACACACCAAGCCAAACTTTTTAGCAAGGTAGAATAAAAAGCAATATTATTTCTGGCAATCTGCAAACTATATAAACCAGATATATAAAAAATTAATAACCAAACAGCAAAAATAATTGTAAACGGCAAAAAGTGCTGCTGCCATTTATCTGGCGTAACCATCTCTTGATAACGGATTAATAAAGTCAGCCATAGGGAAAGGTAGAGGATCGCAATATCGCCTAAAAATAGAATGATATACTTTATTTTTTGATAAAAATCAGACATTAGTTTACAGTTTGAATAGTTTGAAAGGTTTTTAAAGTATAAAAAGTATAAGGAGTTTATAAATCTATACTATCATATTTTAATGTTTTTGACAAATTTGAGTGTTTTCTGTGCTTTTTGTGATTTCTGTAATATTTTTATTTGTCAATACATTAATTTTGTTTTATAATAAAAATAGTCGTTTATCCACCTTTGCCCAATCAACCCTAAAAGACAATCAACTTAATTGGACTACGGAGGATAAACTCCTAGGTACTAAAAAGCAAAAATGGCGACTTATAATTATAGTTTGTTTTTCACATTTTATAAATTAAAAACCTGCCCGCCGTAGTCCAATAGGGTTGTAGAGCTATTAGGACTGGGTGGGCGAAGGCGGGCAGATTATCATGCCTAATCAAAAAATCTCTAAATACGTTCACTGGGCACTTATTGGTGTCTTGTATTTAATTTTACTTTCACCAGTTTTAGTTTCTAGCAAATATCTATTTCCATTTATTACTACCAAAACAATGTATTTTCGGTTAATGGTTGAATTGGTAGTAATTTTATATGTCTCACTGGCCATGTTGGCGCCAAAATTCAGGCCGCGGATGACAAAATTATCTTGGGCAGTTGTTATTTTTGGTATTATAATTTTTATCACTGGTATCACGGGAGTTGATTTTTATAAAACTTTCTGGGGCACAATTGAAAGAGGTGAGGGATTTCTCACTATCTCTCATTTAATTATTTATTTTTTAATTTTAACTTGGACTTTAAAATCTAAAACCGAATGGTTAAATTATTTAAGTGGAGCAGTCATTGTTGGGGTGTTAGTAAATTTTTATGCCCTGCTTCAAAGAGTTGGGGTTGAAAAATTTTTCCTATTTGGACGCATTATTCATCCAGGCGAGAGTCGACTTTCGGCCACCATTGGTAATGCTGCTTTTATGGGCGCATTTGCCTTAGCCCAATTTTTCTTAAGTTTATTATTGTTTTTAAAAAGAAAACATATAATTTGGAAAATATTTTTTGCTGGTGCTATTATATTTAATTTTTATATCCTTTTTCAAACTCAAACTCGGGCCGCACTTTTAGCCTGGGCAGCAATTATTACCTTATTAAGTTTATTTTATGCTATTAAAAGCCCTGATAAGTCAAAAAGAATTATTGGTTTAGTAATTTCAATTTTAATTATCAGTTTAACTTTAATTATCTGGTTAAATAAAGATGCGCAATGGGTTAAAAATATCAGTACTTTAAAACGTTTAGTTAATATTTCACGCACTGACATCACGACTGAGTCCCGCTTGTTAGCCGTCGATACTTCATGGAAAGGGTGGAAAGACAGATTTATTTTAGGCTATGGCTGGGAAAATTACAATATTGCCTTTAACAAATATTTTCATGCTGAAATTTTTAAAGACCAGGGCTCACAACTCTGGTTTGACCGTGCTCATAATACCATTTTTGATGTGGCGGTAGCGACTGGCGTTTTTGGTTTAATTACATATTTAACTATATTTGGCTTGGCCCTTTATTATTTATTTAAAAATATTAAAAAAGATTTTGATTTAAGTGCCGTGCTTATTGCTTTATTATTAGCCCATTTTCTGCAAAATATTTTTGTCTTTGATGTCTTGGCCACTTATATTTTACTTTTTGCAGTCTGGGCAATAGTTAATTTTATTGCTACTACCAGGGGATCCTTCGTCGACCCTAAAGGGTCTCCTCAGGATAAAATCAGCTTTGCTGATTTTAATATTTTAATTTTTATTCCTGTTTTATTAGTAATTATTCTAGCTGCCTATAGTTTTAATATTAAACCACTCCAGGCTAATAAAAAATCTGTTGATGCATTAATTGCAGCCAGTATGAATCAGGAAAAACAAGCCATTGAATTTTTTCATCAAGCCATAGACATGAATACTTATCAAACACCAGAGATTAGACAAAAATTGGGTGATAATGTTATTTTATTCAATAAAACACAAAATGGATTAACTAATGATGAAGTGATTGAAAATTTTAAAACAACCATTGAAACAATAAAAAATAATATTGAACAGCATCCCTGGGATGTGCAAAATTATCTTTATTTAATGGCTATTTTAAATAAAGCCGCGCTTTATAATCCAGATTATTATAATCAAGTGATTGAAATGGCTGAGAAAACTTTAAAACTGTCACCGACTCGACCACAAACATATTTTGAGATTGGTCAGGCCTTGGTCAGTTTAGAGAGATTTGAAGAAGGTATTCAATATTTTAAAGACGCAGTTGCTTTAAATCCGGAAACAATGGAATCGCATTGGAATTTAATGACGGCTTATATCTTGGCTGGTCAAGATGACAAGGTTAAAGAAGAACAAAAATTTATGCTAAATAATGGTAATGATTTTTATAATGATGCTACAAGTTTAGAACGATTATATAATATCTATTTAGTTATCAAAAACATTAATAAGGCAGTAGAAATCTTAGAATATATGGTTAAACTGAAACCAACGGCTACTAATTATGCCCGTTTAGCTGCGGCCTATAACCAAATAGGGGAATCCACCAAAGCCAGAGCAGCAGTTCAAAAAGCAGTTGAATTGGACCCGTCTTTAGCTGGAGAAGCAGAAAAGTTTCTTAAAATGTTAAATCAATAATTATATGAATATAAATAAATTACTATATTGTTATATTGCCATATTGTTGATATTTTTTTTAATTACTCCAATTAAAGCAGGGGTTGATAAAACAAACTTATCAGCTCATAAAACTGGAGAACTTTTAGTTAAATTAAAAAACAGCCAAGAAATTTATAAATTTAAATTTAATCCCGTCCCGAGTACTCGGGACTCGGGACAATCAGACCTGGAAGAATTAATTGAATTTTATAATTCTCAACCAAACGTAGAATACGTGGAGCCAAATTATTTATATCAAGCTAGTTTAGAACCCTTGGACACTTATTATACCCAACAAATTTATTTATCTCAAATCAAAGCTCACCAGGCCTGGAATGTTACAACTGGAAATGACCAAGTAATTATTGCCATCATTGATTCCGGTGTTGATATTGACCACCCAGATTTAATTAATAATATTTGGACCAACCAAGATGAAATTCCAAACAATGGCATTGATGACGATGAAAATGGTTTTACTGATGATGTGCATGGTTGGGATTTTTTAACTAACACTAATGATCCGCAACCTAAATTAGAAAATTATTATTCAACCACGGCTATAAATCATGGCACGGTCGTGGCCGGCATCGCCGCGGCCCAGGGCGGTAATAATGAGGGGATTGCCGGCGTTAGTTGGCACGCTAAAATTATGCCTTTAAGAGTCTTAAATGAAGAGGGTATGGGTGATACACAAACAGTCGCCCGAGCAATTGATTATGCTCGCCAACAAGGCGCAGATATTATTAATTTAAGTTTTGTTGGTACAGGCAAAAGTTTAACTTTAGAAGAAGCAATAAAAAAAGCCTATCAAGCTGGAATTTTAATCATTGCCGCGGCCGGCAATGAAGTATCTATTGGTGTTAATATGGATACCAGCCCACAATATCCTATCTGTCATGACGGGCCAAATGGAGAAAACTGGGTAATTGGAGTCGCCTCAATTGATATAAATAACCGACTAGCCAGTTTTTCAAATTTTGGCACAAACTGCATTGATTTAAGTGCGCCTGGAGTTGGTATCTTCAGTACTGTTTATCAAAATGATAACTATCCGGAATTTAAAAAATATTATCAAAGTGGCTGGGCTGGAACTTCTGTCTCAACCCCTCAAGTTTCTGGAACAATTGCTTTAATTAAATCTTTAAAGCCAGATTTATCTTTAAAACAAATTCAAAGTTTATTATTAAACAATGCTGACAATATTAATAATCAAAATATAAATTATCAAAATTTAATGGGCCAGGGCCGATTAAATGTTTATGCTTCTGTTTCTAAAAGTATAATTGAAAAACCTAGTCAACCGACTGGGGTTAGTAAAATTATTACCTCACCAGCAGCTAACGGCGGTCCACACGTTCGCATCTTTAAAAAAACAAACACAGAAAATCAATTTTTTGCCTTTGAAGAGAATTCTAAAAATAGTTTGAGTT
>JBDRNG010000039.1:0-39697 GCA_043811275.1 Candidatus Falkowiibacteriota bacterium
TATAATACTTTGTTAGTGCTAAAAACACTCATTATCCGCCTGTCCCGCTGACGCAGTCAGACGGGCAGGTAGATCTTTAGCTTCGTTTGTCCCTGCGGGACTTCACTATGCTCAAGATGACAAAAAGAGAAGTTTGCTATTGTTGAATGGACGTAAACGGATATCGTCCGTACGTGGAAACCGCGGCCGACCGGCTTCGCCGGTGGATTTTTAAATAATTAAAATTTTAATATTGAAAATTGATTGAAAATTGATAATTAAATTTTAGATTGCGTCTTTCCCTTAAACCTAAATATCTGTATTATCCATGCCAAAATTAAATTGTCCCAATTAGCTATTTTTAAAATAAACCAAGCCAATGAACCATGATGTTTCTTAAAATAAATCAACATTCCCCTATTAAATCGCTTTTGTTTAATTAAACTTAATTGTTGGGCAAAACTTCTACCTTCATAGTGGATTACACGACTAACTGGTGTGTATATTATTTTTTCACCGAACTTTCTTAATCGCTTACATAGATCAAGATCTTCCCACCAAATAAAATAATCTTCTGACCAACCACCTATCTTTAACATAATATCGCGACGGATAAAAACAAAAGCTCCCATAATCTGCTCCACTTCCTGTTCATGGGCATAATCAAAATCTTTAGCTAGATATTTTTTTAAAAACCAGGGCTGCCAAAAATGATGTAGTTTATATAAAATCCAAAGCTGTGATAAAAAACTCGGATCACGTTTTATATTTGGCTGGCGATGCCCGTCGCCGTATTGCAGTTGGCAAGTGCATGCACTTACCTCGCCCTTGTCCTTCGTAGCTTCAGTATAGGATGAAGCGTAGAAGGATTCCATATAATCATACAATAATTTAGGCGTATTTTCTACTAGTTCCATATCAGGATTCATAAATAAAACATATTTTCCCTTCGCTTTTTGCAGCCCCTGATTATTAGCTTTAGCAAAACCAACATTTTCTTCATTAAAAATAACCTGTAAATTATCATGCTCTCCGCCCGAGGTGGATCCCTGCCTACCGGACAGGCAGGCGCCTTGGACGGAAAAAGTCAAAAAATTAAGCATCTGCACAGAGCCGTCATCTGAATTATTATCTATCACAATGATTTCATAATCAATATTTTCTGTAAATAAAAAAATAGACTTAAGACATTGGTGCAGTAAGTCGCGCACATTCCAGTTGACGATGATAATAGATAAATTCATATATACACTGTCATTGCGAAACGTAGCGAAGCAATCCCTTGAGTTTAAGATTATTTTATCCTCACGGGATTGCTTCGCTACGCTCTGGACTCCTCGCAATGACATTATTATTTAAAATTTCTTTGTTATTTATTATTTACTATTTGGTGCTTACGCCTTATGGTATTAACTGCTTCCTTATATTTCTTAACTTCCTTTGATTTAGCAACCGGCAATTTATATAAAATCTTCGGGAACCAGGAACTCATTGTTCCATGCTCGGTCAGCACTGTAAATAAAAATTCCGGAACCCAGACCCCTTTGTACCCTCTTTGCAACATTGTAAGCCATAAATCCCAATCCTGCAATCGATCAATTCGCGCGTCCCATCCAGGAAAATACGCCCGCCTCATCAATGAGGTGCTATGAATATACGGTATCTTTTTTAATTTTTCTTCATCAAATTCCCAAAGCTTAAATTTTTTCTTGCCAAAAATAAAAGATGAGTAAGCATATTTCGCCTCTGAATTTTCCTGTAGTTTATCATACATTTTAATCAGCATTTCCGGACTGGCAACTATATCAGCGTCCCAAAAAATTACATATTCTCCCCTGCTTTCTTTAAATCCCCTATTTCGCGCATTATTAGACCCTTGATTATTCTGTTGAATTATTTTGAACCTGATTTTTTTATTATAAAATTTATGCTTTAACTCATCAATTACTAAAACAGAATTATCAGTAGATCCATCATTAACAATAATCACCTCATAATCCTGCCAGGTTTGCGATAATAAACTAGCCAAAGACGCGCGTAGTTCTTCAGATTTGTTATAGACTGGAATTATTACTGATATTAAATTATTCATATTTAATTAAAAATTTTAAATAGCACACGGATTAAACGGATTAAATAGATACGCACGGATAAATCCGTGTAAATTCGTCCAATCCGTTAAATTCGTGTTCTATTATTTTTTTCAACCGTCCGATATTTTCGGACACTTCACATAAATAGCAATTTAACCTACCTTCGCCAAAGCTTCGGCAAGGCAAATAATTTAACAATTTTATTTACCTGCCCTTCCCAACTAAACTTCTTCACCCACTCCCTTCCCTGCTCACCTAATTTTTTTGCCAACTCTTCATCTTTACATAATTTAACAATCGCCTTGCTAATTTCTTCTACACTTTCTGGATTTACTAATAATCCGTTCACGCCATTCTGAACTGCATCTCGCACTCCCCCGCTATCGCCAGCAATGACTGGCTTGCCGTGGACGTTCGCTTCTAAATAAACAATTCCAAATCCTTCAAAGTCGCCATCAATATTTCTGGCCGGCATTATAAAAATATCGCAAAGATTATACCAAGCCTCAACCTCTTCATTGCTGGCGTCAGTTATCAGTATTACATGATTTTTGATATTGGATATTTGATATTGGATATTTGATATTTCAGGCCCATCACCAATAATTATATACATTAAATCCGGCACTTCATTTAATACTTGTAGCATCGCCTCTAGCGCTTTATCAACTCCTTTTCTCTTCACTAATCGCCCCACCTGTAATAAAATCTTTTTATTTTGTAAATTATATTTCTCAATTAGTTGTTTTCTTGTTTTCTTGCTTGTCCTCCGTAGCTTTGGCGAAGGTGGGTTTTCTTGTTTTTTTATCGTGACGCCTGGATTAACAATCACAACTTTATCCTCATCTACCAACTCCTTCAGCAACTCGCCTGCATAACTGTTCGCCGTAATCACCTTCTTAGCATTAGCTAAAATCTTGCGGGTTATTTTTTTCTTGCGCGCATACTTATTAATAATCCCTAATTCCATGCCATGAATAAAAACAACATAATCAAGCCTCATGATTCTGCTTAACCAATACGCTACTGTGCCTAATGGTAAAACATGACCGACTAATACTGTCTTCACCTTGTACTTTTTAATCGCTTGCCATAAATAAAATACAGAAAAAATCCAATGCGGTTTAGTTAACTTTTTCCCTGTCAATACAAAAATATCACCAACTATCCAGTATTTTACAACATTACTATAATAAGTAGCTACCCCGCCTATTTGGGGTGGATACTCTAAGGTGAATAATAATACATTATCTTTTGACATACTTAATCCTATAAATTTAATGTGATGCTAATCCGTCCCGCAACGGCGGGACTAATACCGCGAATAGAATTATTCGCGATTAGCAGATTAGTATTTTATTCGTGGATTAGCATCACATTTTAAATTCGTGGGGATTAACTTAAGCTTTACCTATAATAGCATTACGAATACTAATAATATCCTCCTTAGTATAACCCTTTAGTATATACAAAACTCCAATATATACAACCGCTCCCACAAAAACACTGGCAATAATTGGAATATAGACCTTAATCAGCCAGATAACCAATCCCATAATCAAAACTGACAATAACGCTTTAGCAAAAACAGTAATAATAACCTTTTTATGATACTCAATAATTTTCGGCACCCAGAACAGGCCTAAAATTAAAAGCAAGGCATTAGTTATCAGCACTGTAATACTTGCGCCAATCGCCTGATAGCGAGGAATCAGAAAAATATTTAATAGCACACTAAATACTAATACTATTCCCATGTTGGCCGTATTTGTTCTTTGCCGATCACAGGCATTAAGCAATGAACCGACAGGATAACTGGCAAATATAAAAATCAAACTAGCAACAATAATCTGCAACGGCAAAATTGACCCCGTATATCCTTCTTTAAAAATCAATACAATCCTGTCAGCCAACACAATAATTCCAAAAGAAATTGGCAAAGCAATGATAATTAAATAATTCATGGCTCGTTCAAAAATAGTTGCCAGCTGTTTTTTATTATGGACATAATAAGAACTCATGGCTGGAAAAAGTGAAGCTACAAAAGCCAGTGGCAAAAACTGCAAAGCAAAAGTTATTTTAAAAGCCACACTGTATAAGCCCACATAAGTATCCCCGGCCAAAATGGATAACAAAATGCTATCAAAATAAGTATAAAATCTTTGAAAAATTCCAAATAAAGCAAACGGCAAAGACATCTTAATAATATTGCGAATTATATCCTGATTAAATTGTGGCCACAAAGACATCTTCCACTGGTATTTTACAATGCTAGCTGAATACAAAAAGTTAATAGCGCTGGCCACTACAATCGCCCCCATCAGCCAATGCAAACTATAATCAAAATACAAGAACAAACTACCCATGCTTAAAATCAACGCCTGATACAAAACCACCGCAAAACTCTCAAAGCTTAAATTATGAAAACCACGACTAACCGCAAAAAAAGTCAGGGTAAAAGAATCTAAGATCATGGCCACTGAAGAAAGATAAACCAACTGCTTGGTCAACTCCGGATAACCCATTAGATTGATTAAAACAAAAACAGTTACAAATGAAAACAAAGTCAAAATCAATTTCAACCCAATCACATTACGCAAATAATATTCAGCTCGCTGACGCACCTTGGCTGTTTCCCGAATCAGCACCGAAGCCATTCCCACATCAATGAAGATGGCAAAAATCGTGGTAAAGGAAATAGCGAAATAATACTTGCCTAAATTTTCCGGCCCGATCGCCCGCGCGATAATTATAAAATAACTAAAAGAAATGACCTTTTGTAAAATTAAGGCCAGAGTAAAATAACTGGTATTTTTTGCGATATTGGCTATTTTCATGTATTTTTATTATAGCTTTTTTGCTTAAAAAAATAAAGCTTTATTTGTTACTGTCACGAACTTTATTGCGCACAAAATTCGTAGCTAAAAAATTACCTTTTTTAATGCGTGGGAAGTTTGTAGATACTTGCCCGCCAGACCGCAGAACTGTTGTGGTGGTTGACAAAAATTACTAACAGTACTATACTGTCAAAAGACTGATCTTTAAATTTTTATATTCTATACAAAATGGAGGATAAAAAAATGATTCAGGTAGAATCAACAATACCGCCAACAGCGCAAGAAACCAACGGCCTGCCATGCAAGCCAATGGACGATGAATGGTGCATTGAGTGTTGTTCTAAACCTATCTATGTTGGTAAAAGAGGTCCGGTTTGGTGTTATAGTTGTCACACAGAATACTACGCTTGCTGGCCATATACAAAATGGAGGGTAACAGATGAAAAAACTATTCCAGTCTTTGCTTAAATCATTATTATATCTTTTTGTAAAACAGACTGACGATCTACCGCGCCAAAAAATGGACCCGTCTGGTTACATTAAATGTTTTTGTAACGAACGCATCTTTGCTGGTGGAAGAGGAGTGGTTGAATGCAGTAAGTGCGAAAAAAAACACTACGCTTACTGGTAAACGCACAACAAAAATCCATAAATCATAAAAGCCGTAAGGAATTTAAACCTTACGGCTGTTTTTTATTTAAAAAATTTATTTATTATCTTTTTGTCCCCTCTCCCCGTGGGAGAGGGTTAGGGTGAGAGCATTTTTCTCTGCTCTAGACAACTTCTTAATCCTAAACTCCTCTTTCAACGCCTCCGACTTATCTTTACTAGAACTTGAATATACTAACTTCACTGGACGACGACCTCTGGTATATTTAGCGCCTAACGTAGAACTATTATGTTCTTCCACTCTCCTCTTTAAATCAGTCGTCACTCCAGTATAAAAACTCCCACCTTTGCATTGTAAAATATAAGTGTACCACATTAATATTATGCTAATATTAGCTTATTTATATTTTATCCACTTTTTTAACTTGACAATCTTTTATTATTAATATATACTAATAATATTAAGACAAAAGGGTCCCGGCGATCGCAAGATCAAAGGCCCCCTTTTTATTTTAGCTCAATTTGATGTTTTATATTTTTAAGATAATCAAAATAAACTCTTGTTATCTCTTTATATAATGAAGATGCAAACTGTTTATTTGGGAAAAGTATTTTTTTAAATTTTTCTTCTTCAATCAAAAAATCTACCAACATCTTATAATCACCATCTCCAGAAACAAGAACTATCTTATTAAATAGTTCTTTTTTATACATTTTCTTCATAATATTAAAAACTATATCAGTGTCTACATTGCCTTTTTTCTTACCCAACATTGCGGGATTATGCTGTTTAAATACAAGTATAAATCCTGCTTCTTGAATAGAACTATACAAATCTTGATGTACCTCATTAACATATCCTAAAAAATAATAAGCTTTTTGTATATCATATTTTTTAGATAGATATTCACGAAATTTTACCAAATCAATTTTCCATTTAGGTTTATCCGATCCTGTCCCCATATATAAATTCTGTCCATCTATATAAGCTAAATTGTTTTCTTCTTTTGTTTTCATATTTCTAATTTATTCCTCTATCTTTAGCTTACCCGCCTACAACTTTATGGTCAAGTAAATAAAAAACCACCCTATAAAAACGAGTGGTTTTTTTCCTGCTTGTCTTAACGAGCGCTACGTTGACGATTACTACGATTAGTAAAACGTTTCATAGCGCCTTGGGCAGAGCGTTTGCGAGAGCGTTTAGCAGGGCGTTGTCTAATTTCTTGACTAGATCCTTGATTTGGTCGCTGATTAGAGCGTTGACCAAATTTCTTACCAGAACCTTGACTGGTAGAACTTTTACCAAAACGCTTGCTAGAACCATTGCTAGAGCGATTAGCAGAGCGCTGTGGACGACCACCAGAACGGCTTGGACGAGATGATCGAAAGTTTCTGCGTGGTCTATTATCAGCAAAATTTGGGTCTGGAGTGGCGGAAGTAACGCCGTGGGGTAGTTTAGAAATTGGTAGGTTTTTCTTTATTAATCTTTCAATATCAAAAATATCACGCTTTTGCGATGGAGTAGCAAAAGAAATGGCATGGCCTTCGTGTCCGGCGCGACCGGTACGACCAATACGATGGACATAATCTTCTGGTTTTTCTGGTAAGTCATAGTTGATGACTAATTCAATGTTTTTAACATCAATACCGCGGGCTGCAATGTCAGTCGCTACTAGCACACGAAATTCTCCTGATTTAAAACCTCTCAGGGCTGTTAGACGTTGATTTAAAGTGCGGTTGGAATGTATTTCAGTGGCAGTGTAACCAGCAGCGCGAATTCCGGCGGAAATTTTCTTGGCGCCGTGTTTGGTGCGGGAAAAAACTAGAGTTGACCCTTTATATTCGGCTAGTAATTTTTTTAATAATTCAACTTTAGCAGATTGGTTAACGAAAAAGATTTCGTGGGTAACATTTGGCGCGGCTGTGCCAGAGGGAGTCACCTCTACCCGTACTGGTAGGCGCATATATGATGTTGCTAGATCAATAATGCTTGCTGGCATGGTTGCTGAAAAAAGCATGGTTTGACGTTCTTGAGGGACATGCTGAAGAACTTTCTTAATCTGCGGAGCAAATCCCATGTCTAACATGCGATCAGCTTCGTCTAAAATTAATGTTTTCACATTATTTAATGAAACAGTTTTTCGCACTAAATGATCTGCTAATCTTCCGGGTGTAGCAATAATTATTTGAGGACTACAACGTAGACTTTTGATTTGTTTAAACATGTTGTCGCCACCAATAATAACGCTAGTGCGCAATTTCATAGAACTACCAAGTTTAATAAGCTCTTCATTAACCTGTATGGCTAATTCACGAGTTGGTAATAATATTAAAGCGCTACCTTTAAATTTCATTAAGCGCTGTAAAGTAGGAATACCAAAAGCTAAGGTCTTGCCAGTACCTGTTTGAGCAATCCCCATAATATCTCTATCCTGCAGAGCGTGCGGGATAGCTTGATATTGAATAGGAGTTGGTATAGTAAACTTTAATTTATCTAAAACTTCTAAAAGCCAAGGTGATATGCCCATGCCATCAAAAGTATGTTTTGTATTTTGTGTCATATAACTACTATAAATTTCAAAATTAAAAAAGGAAAATAAAAATCTGACCCCAAGTTTCAAGGCCAGATCATTGATTCAGAAATGGATATAAAAACAAGTTATTAAGTTATCTTACATATAGTAACATAAGCAAATATTTTTGTCAATCCTAAGGGGGGAATAGAATTTAAGAAACACATGAATCCGAAAATCTAAATTTGTACTAAAATTAATATAAAAAATATTAAAAAATAACTAAATTAATTCGTGATAATTCGTCTAATTCGCTAAATTCGTGTGCTATTTTCTATTTTTATGGCACACCTGCCTTCGCTAAAGCTACAGCAAGGCACGCGAATTGGACGAATTGAATAAATTTACACGAATGTTAAACAAAAAATCGCCCCACAGAGATAGGATGCCAGTACAAAGGCAATCTTTTAGCCATGAACATTGTATGCGCGTTAAACTCTGTCAATAAAAAAGACACCCAAACAAGACATCTCTATAATATGTTATACAAATATAAAAACGTGGCAGTGCCACTCTACGTTTAATGTTATGCGATATGTGTTCCACGTTATGCGAGCTTTAACGTTTTGACCATTGCGGCGCTCGACGGGCTTTTTTCAAACCAGGTTTTTTACGTTCTTTCTTGCGAGCATCACGAGTAGTTAAGCCACTTGCTTTTAAGGCTGGTTTTGCTTCTTTATTTATAATTAATAAAGCGCGGGTGATACCATGACGGATTGCTTCTGCTTGTCCGACTTTACCGCCACCTTTTACTAAAATAGAAAATCCTAATTCTTTATCAGCTCCAGCTAATTTTAATGGCTGCATAATTAAGTTGATTGATTCTTTGGAAGGAAAATAATCTTTTACATCTTTGTCATTTACAATAATAACACCTTTACCATTTTTATATAGGCGTATTTGAGCCGCAGATGTTTTTCGTCTGCCAATAGCGGTAATATATTTTCCTGTAAATTTTTCTTTTGTTTCTTCGGGCATAATTAGAGTCTAAAGTTTAAAAGTCATAAAGTCTAAAGTCCATTTGACTTTTTTATTTTTAACTAATTTTTAATCGCTTTATCATTTCTTTACGTAATTTATTTTTAGGCAGCATATTCCAAACAGCTTTGCGTAAAACTTCGGTTGGATTCTTTTCAAAAAATTCATTTAATTTTGTAGTTTTTAAACTACCCGGATAACCAGAATGACGATAATATTCTTTTTGATCTAATTTTTTTCCAGTAAATTTTGCTTGTTTAATATTTTTTACTTCTACCTCGTCGCCTATATCAATATTTAACTGGAATTCTGGTTTATGTTTTCCACGCAAAAGACCAGCAATTTCAGTAGCCATTCGGCCAATTGCTTTGTCAGTCGCATCTATTTTATGTAATTGTCGTTCTGTCTTATTCATAGTTCAAGTTATTTTTTACGGATTTACACTGTTATCAAACCATTAATTCGAATATATTGTACGGATTAAACCAGACGTGCAACTATCCGAATACCACAAATTCTGCATTCGGAGCATTCGGATAATCGCGCGAAAATATAGATATATATACATCATATTCGGATTAAGGGATTGCAAATGATTTAATCCCGCACAAAGATACTTCTACACTAATTCTATCTGCACAACTTTTGCGCCATCGCCCTGTCTTGTCCCTAGTTTCACTATTCTAGTATAACCACTTTTTCTATCTTTATATTTTTCTCCTAAAACTTCCATTAATTTTTTAACAGCCATTTTTTGTGGCAATTTTTCTAATAATTTACGTCGCGCATTTAAATCACCTTTTTTACTAATAGTAATCAATTTATCAACCAACGATCTGACTACTTTTGCTTTGGCTTCAGTAGTAGTTACCTTTTCATAAATAATAATACTGGATGCTAGATTTCTTAGCATCATTTCTCTGGGCTGTTTTTTTCTATCTAAAATTTTTGTCTTAATTCTGTGACGCATATTTTTAAATAAATAATTTAACAATTTATTTTTCCTCATCTTCTTTGTCTGTAATAGATTCATCGTCAGCGGATTCATCATCTTCTTCTTCCTGTTTCTTCTTTTTTTTGTCAGATTTCTTTTTCTTAGATTTATCAGCAGGTGCTTCAGCTGATTGTTCTAATAGAAAAGAAAATTGTTCAACTAAAATTTTAGTTACTTCTTGAAGTGCTTCTTTAAAATCAATAGTGCCGTCTGTTTTAATATCGATGACCAATTTGTCCCAGTTAGTCATTTTACCAACGCGTACATTTTCTATTTCAACTTTAACAACTTTGACCGAACTGAAAACAGCGTCTATATCAATATAACCAACTTCTTTTTCCTGATGTTCACGGCCTTCAATTGGAAGATAGCCATAGCCGTGCATAATAAATATTTCTAATTCAACTTCTGTTTTCTTATCAGTTATTTCTAAAATATGTAAATCTTTACTGGCAACTTCCACCTTACTGTTTTTAGTAATATCATCGGCAGTAACTTTTTTAATACCAGATACTTTTAATTCTAATTTTATTACTTCATTTTCTGTTGGTTTAAAAACTTTCAGACGCAATTGCTTTAAATTTAAAATGATTTCCAACACATCTTCTTTTACACCATCAATAGTGGTAAACTCATGGCTGGCATTTTTAATTTTAACGCCGATTACAGCCGCGCCTGGCAATGAAGATAATAATACTCGGCGGATACCGTTGCCTAAAGTAGTGCCATAGCCAGGATAGCATGGTTCAATTACCACCTGTCCACTATTTTTTTCTTTACTGGGCGTAAAGGTAACTTTTTTTGGTAAAACTATATTATTCATATAAAAATATTTAATAAATTATGAAATAATTGCAAAACTATCTGCGAGAATAATATTCAACTATTGCTTGCGTATCTATATTTCTTTCTACTTCATCTTTACTAGGGACGTGTAATACTTTGCTTTCCATTTTTTTGGCGTCAAAATTAAGCCAGCCCGGCAAAATTTCTGCTTTCGTGCCTAATTGTAAATTTTTAAAATACTTTTTATTTTCCTTCCCTTTATGTAAAGTCATCACATCGCCTTTGGTAACTCTATAGGAAGGAATATTAACTTTTTTATTATTTAATAGAAAATGTCCATGATTAACTAACTGTCTTGCTTGCGCGCGAGTTTCAGCAATTCCTAAACGATAAACTACGTTATCAAAACGCATCTCTAAAATTTTTAATAAATTTTGGCCGGCATCGCCTTCTACCTTAGTCGCCCGATCAAAAGTTAATCGGAATTGTTTTTCGGTAATATTATAAATTACTTTGGCTTTCTGCTTTTCCGCTAATTGCAAGGCGTATTCAGTTAAACGCAAACGCCCCTTGGGTCCTTGGACTCCAGGAGGATAATTACGACGGGCAACCGGACATTTGGCTGATTGACATAATTTTATGCCATAACGGCGACATGATTTGTGTGAATATCTTTTCATTGTATCTTTTTGTTATATAATTTTTGTTTAAAACTTTGCTATTATTCAAAATTTTGCGATTAACTCACTATTTACTCACTACTAATTACTAATCCCGAGTACTCGGGACTAATATACCAAAATTCGTTGTCTCGTTGCTTAGAAATTGTTATAATTAGAAATTTGTTGCTTCGAAATTCGAAATTAGCCCGCCCGCCTAACTGCGTTAGCAGGCTGGGCAGGTAATAGAAATTAGAAAATCGAAATTCGTATTTTTCTAATTTCCAATTTCGATTTTCTATTACCGCGCCCGACTGACGCCGTCAGCGTTCGGGCGAGCGATTTTCTAATTTCGTGACAACTAATTTCTAAAATTGGTATATTAGTAATTGGCAGGACCATTAGACTCTTCGTGGTTTACGTGACCGACAGCCATTGTGAGGAATCGGCGTTATATCTTTAATAGAAATAATATTAATTCCATTGGCATTTAAAGCTCTGACAGCTGATTCGCGTCCAGTGCCTACGCCTTTTACAAATACAGCTACTTCTTTTAGGCCGTGCTCTTTAGCTTTTTCTACCGCTTTTTTAGTAATGATCTGCGAAGCATAAGGAGTGGCTTTTTTTGCTCCTTTAAAACCGCAACTACCAGCGCTAGCCCAAGAAAGCACATTACCGTTCTGATCTGATAAAGTTACAATGGTATTATTATAGGTGGCTTTAATATTAGCTCGACCAACTGATATATTCTTTTTTTCTTTTTTCTTTTTCTTGCTTTTTGTTTTTCTAATTTTTTTATTTTCAATTTCTTGCTCATCAATCCCGCTCAACGGGACTGTTTTATCTTTTTCATTAACAACCACTCCTGCTTTAACTTCAGAGACTTCATCTTTTTTTGTTTTTTCTTTTTTTTCTGCAATCATAATAATTCATTATTAGCTCCCTTTCCATCAGGGAGAGGGTTGCCTGCCCCGTCGGATGACGGAAGGGTGAAGGAATTTAAGTTTTTTGCGCTGTTGCCTTCTTACCTGAAGTAGCAGTCTTTCTAATATTACCGCGCACTGTGCGTGAATTTGTTTTAGTTCTTTGTCCGCGCACTGGCAACCCCTTAGTATGCCTTAATCCTCGGTAACAATTTATTTCTTTTAATCTTTTTATATTACTAGAAACTTCTCGACGCAAATCACCTTCTACTGTATATTCTTTTTCAATAATAGTACGCAATGTATTCACTTCATCTTCTGCTAAATCTTTTACACGAGTATCAGGATTTATTTTTGTTTTTGCTAAAATTTTATTAGACACGCTTCTGCCCACACCAAAAACATAGGTTAAAGCAATTTCAACCCGTTTTTCATTTGGAATAGTTGTGCCTGCAATTCTAACTGCCATACTTTATTACATTTAACATCTGACAAATAATGTTAATCAACTGTCAAATGTCGCACTTTGCGCATTACTTGTAGTCCGTAGCTTTAGCGAAGGACTATCCTTGTCTTTGTTTATGTTTAGGATTTTTACATATAACATGCACCCGCTTTTCACGGCGGATAATCTTGCAATCTTTACAAATTTTTTTTACTGACGATCTTACTTTCATATGTTCAAGTTATTTTGTGCGGATTTATTAGCATATTAAACCATTAATCCGAATACTTCGTGTCTATTTAGAATTTCCTGCAACTATCCGAATACCACGAATTCTATATATCCAAATTTGTAGTAAACATCTGGGGCATTTTTACCCCCAAAGCTTTAGCGTAGGGCGGGCACGTAGTTGCATGAAAGTATAGAGATGCACAGCTCATTCGGATTAAACGATCATCTATATTAATAAGTCCGTACATATTTAAACTAATGTTACATTCTATAAGTAATTCGTCCCTTACTTAAATCATAGGGGCTCATGTCAATTTTTACCTTATCTCCCGGCAAAATCTTAATTTTATACATTCTCATTTTACCTGATAAATGGCATAAAATTTCGTGTCCATTTTCTAAACGCACTAAAAAAGTAGCACCAGGCTTTAATTCTAATACCTCTCCTTGTGCTTCTATGAAATCTTTAGCATTAATAACTGCTTCCTGCTCCTTATTATTCTTTTTTTGAGTCATTAATATATCTTTGATAACTTAAAAAAATCCTACTTAGTTCTTCTTCTTAAAAAAACCCGTAGAATTCTTAAAAAAACTTAATATTTTGTATTTGTGTATATTTGTGTATAAATGTATAATGTAGAATTATTATATATTTTATTGAAAAAAGTGTCAAGTGCGGGTGAAATATGTACAGAATATTTGATTTTCTGATAGTCTTTAGTATAAAAAAGCAACTTTTTCTGAAAAGATGCCTTGAAAAGATGCCTTTTTATTGCCTTGATTAACAAAACTACTTATTTTTTTATCTCTGATACTATCTTTTTTGTCATCCTGAGTGTAGCGCCTGCTCGCCTTGGGGGGGGAGCGAAACGAAGGATCTATTTGTGTATTATACAAATAGATTCTTCATCCCAATTCCGTTTCACTGCATCGGGATTCAGAATGACAAAAATAAAGTATATTACTTAAAATGTTTACATACTCCCCAACTTCTGCAAAATCACATCTTTAGTCGCTTGATCCGGAATAACATCCACTAATCTTCTATAATATTCCTTGGCTTTGCTTTTCTCTCCTAATGTTTCATACATCATAGCTAAACTATAAATAGCATTGGCGTGATTTGGACTTACTTTTAGAATTGAATTAAAAACTGTTTCGGCTTTAATTAAATCATTATTTTTTTGCGCAGTTCCTGCCTTTCCGGCTACGCTTAAATCTTCCTCCTCTACCGCATCATCATAATCTTCGTTAGAAGTAATTTCAGTGGTTTGTTGCTGGGTTAAGCTTTGTCCACTAACTCCTTTATTAAAATATAATCTGCCTAACTCAAAACGATAGTCTATGCTATTAGGAGCCGCTACAACAGCGTTGCTAAGATTTTCAATCGCTTTATCAAAATCGCCCTTGCGTTCATAGACGATAGCGATACCATAGTAAGCTGGGGCTAAATTAGGTTTTTTCTTAATAGCCTGTTCATAATATTTAATGGCTTCATCATAAAAATATTGTTTTTCTTCATCAGCTTCTTCCTGATTTGATTGCGCCATTTTCACTAGTGCTAATCTGATGTAAGGAGTTGGGCTATCCGGCTCTAAAGAAACAACTTCATTATAATACTTTTCCGCCCATTCTAATGATCCGCCAATTCCATAAACAGCGGCATTCTCATAAATTAAGGCCAGTGACTCATTATTAACGGCGCTGTTAGGCGCTAGATCCACTGCTTGTTTGCCAGTGTTAATGGCAGAACTTATTAATTGCTGGATTAAAGCAACATCAGCCTTTTGACCTAGTGCTACTTCTTGATTGGCTCGCATTAAATAAAGTTTAGATAACTGCAAATAGTACTGATCATTTTTATTAAAAGTAACTATTGCTCTATTTAAATCAGCAATCGCTTCTTCAACATTTTCTCTTTTATTTATTTTATTAGCGTAAAAATCAGCTAGATATACCTTGAACCCACTAGTGAAAAGCATTACTACTCCAGCGCTAACTAATAAAAATAAGGCTGATAGCGCTAAAGCATATTTAGGAGATGATCTAAATGATAAAACTATTTCTTTAAATTTTTCTGGATAATTATCTATTATTAACGCTGTTGCCAATGATCCTAATATTACAATTTCTAAAATAATAACACCTGAGACAGCGCTTATTAAAGCATTAATAATTAAAACCGCTACGCTGGAAAAAATTCCCAAAAGCAATAATCTTTCCTTATTATCACCTGCTTTCATTAAACTGATAAAAGCAATGCTGATAAAAATCAAACCAACAATCAACAGACTGAAGGCGCCGAGTATGCCGATAGTTACTAACATTTCAAAAAAATTTCCGCTAGCTGTGTCAAAACGAACTGTCCATAAATTACTGTCATTAAAATCAGTGCCACGATATTTGGCAAAAGCATAATTAAAAGTTGCCGGTCCACTACCGAATAAAGGACTATTTTTTAAACTATCTTTAGCAATATTCCAAGATAAACTACGTGATAAACTTACTTCGGTCGGCAATTGCACGTTAATTAAATTAAAATTGCCACCGACTAATAAAAAAATAAGAAATAAAAAAACCGCTACGGGAGCAAACATGTCTTTTTGCTTTAAAGTAATAACTTGTGACAAGGTAAACATTAAAACAATGATGACGCCTAAAATTGCGGCTGGCCAAAAAATAAAATTATTTAATAAGAAAAGAAGCGCTAAAGAAGTTAATATTAATAAAATAACAACCACTCGCAAAATAATATTTATTACTTTTTTAACAACTGAGCTGGCTTTACTCATTATTAATACTGGAGCGATGATTGTTAAAAATGGAAGAATGGACGCAATAAATACCCCTAGCGATGATGAACTGCCAATTGGATTAAAGGAAACTGTTTTAGTAGCGGCAAAAGGAAGGATGAAAATTCCGAAAATTTGCAGAGTAGAATAAATAATAATTAAAGCAAAAGAACTTAACAGCGCCCAAGTAAATAATTTAATTCTTTTCGGCGTAATATTATTAACTAACAAATAATAAAAAGCTATATAAGCAATAAAGGCGATAAAGCTTTTAGTAGTCGCGCCAAAAAATCCTAAAAAACTACCTCCTTTATCAACTGAAAAAATTGAAGAAACTAATAGGATAATTGTTAAAACCGCTAAAGCTATATCCAAAGGCGTTCGCTTTACCCGCAATTCTCCGGTAGCAACGCCTTTAGTAACCCAAGCCACTAAACCAAATAGAATGAGTAGATAAAATAAGATTACTTTTTCAAAAACAATACCCTGTGAAACTAAACCAGTAAAAAACAAGGGAATTAGTAAAAAAATTAAAAAATTAACAGCGGTGATAATAAAATCACATAATTTAATAAGGCTATTTTTCTCCTTAATTAATACTTCTTTAGGCATATATTTTAAACAATTATTTTATTAATGGTTTTATTAATTTTTTTAATTTTGGTAGATCATTTTGGCATGTTTTCCATACTATTTCAAAGTCAACTTCAATATATTGATGAATAATAAAATTACGCATTGCAATAATATCGCGAAATTCAATTTCAAAATTTTTACTTTTAAAACTTTCGCTTAAATTATTAATGGCTTCTAATGGCTTCGCCGATTGTGATTAGTTCTCTTTCTACGGCATCTTTAACTAAATCATTTTTTTTAAATTTTTTATAATCAAAGCCATTTAAATATTTCTTTATTTTATTAATAGCACCCCATATATGATTTAAATATTCAGTGTCATTTTTTGGTTTATTTATTTTCATATATTTTTTGCGCTTTTTTAATTACCGACGATCTAAAAAATCGACTGATTGCCCGAGGAGTCAATAAATCTACTGGTTTGTCTATACTTTTAGAAAAATTTCTTTGAATATGGGATAATTCGAAATAACCAATGGACGCATTTTTTTTAAACTCAATCAAAATATCCACATCGCTTTTTGGATGTGGTTTTCCATAGGCGTAAGAGCCAAAGATGGACACTCTTTTAATATCTTTTTTATGAGGACTTTTTTCTATAGCTTGTTTAATTTTTTTCTTAATTTCTGTTTTATTCATAATTAATATAAAACTTATTTAGAGTTGTTCACAAATACATACTAAAATATATAAATTCTTAACATAATTACTATACCATATTTTTATTAATGCAACAAAAAACAGCCTCAAATACTTGAAACTGTTTTTGTTAATTAATATTTTTTACTTCTTAATTCTTAATTCTAATTTCTACTCAAACTCCCCCACCTGAATCTTTCGCAAATCATCATTTTTAATACCTAAACTTAAAAATCTCATTACATTGTAAGCGGTGTTACCATCGCCTAAATAATATCTTCGGCCATCGCTTGGGTTAATATACCAAGCTTCTCCGTGAGACTCCACTTGCAAAGCGATTCTACCTTTCAATCTATTTATTAAACTTTGATTATAATTAAATTTTCCTTCTTTGTCCGGACGATAACCATTGAATATTTCTGATTTATCATCAAAACCATCACCATCTGTGTCTGCTTTGTTCGGATCAGTGCCAATCGCTATTTCTAAATTATCTGGAATCTTATCTCCATCAGTGTCTTGCAATGTATAAATTTTTTCTTGGATACCAATTGGGATAGTTTCTAAATCAGCGTTAGTTATTCCTAATCCCAGAGATCTCATGATGTCGTAAGAAGCCTGCCCGTCTTTCATATAGAACTTATTTTCTGATTCTGGATCTACATACCAGGCTTCGCCGTTGTTTTCTACCTGTAATAATATTCTACCTTTAATTCTATTAGTTAATTCTTTATCTATTTTTTGCACTAATCTCTTTTCCATTTCCACTATTTTATTTTCTAATTGCGAGATGGTGCGTTCTAGCTTCAGGATGAGTAAGTCAGCCTTATCTTCAGAATAGCGGGCGTGGATTGAAGGTGCTTTTTTTATTGCACTGTTTGTTTGTGTTGCATTTTTAATTACATCATCTACTTGTCCATCACCTCCAACCGTAATTGTTTTAGTTGATGTATTATTAGCTTCATCGCTTTCAGTAATATCATTATCAGCATCAAGAGTAACCTTAACTGTGTATGTACCCGGAGTCATACCAAAAAATGTTGAGGTAATTTCACCTGAAGCTATTTTTTCACCTTCAGGTACTTCATTTCGCAACGTCGTTTGTCCATTAGTTAATACTATTGCAAAACCTCCATTAATTTCGCCAGGGCCAAGATTACTGTATTTTACTGTTATACCACCATCACCTTCTGTAATACCTTTAAAAAATAACTCCACTCCTACTTCAAGTTCTCTGGTTTCTAAATCTGTCTCGCCGTTTTCTTCGCCTTCATAAATAAACATCTGCGCATCACTACAGGCTCCGTGTCCAAAATCACCCGTTGAATTACAAACTTTATATTCATAAGTACTCCCACTCATTAAGCTGTAATCTTCTCCAAAAATCCTCTCATGCTTAGTTGTTTGTGAATTATGAAAACCTCCATTAATAATATTATTGTTCCATTTAGTGGTAAACCAATGGTCAGAATCAGCAAAACGCCATTTAACATTATAAAAATGACTCTTTAAATTTGTAGTCCATTCTGCTTTAGCTGTATTATTGGGTAAAATAGTCAGCGCTATATTATTAAAAACAGGAGGTTCACCCGAACCCACTGTTTTAAAAGTGATATAATCTTCGTCTTTGTTATTATTATTAACAATCCCATTATTTACCTCTGCGCTTGATATGTGGCATGTATATTCTGTATTTGGCTTTAGGTAATCAATGCCCATAGAATGATAAATTCCGATTACATTTACATTAGTAGTTGGTTTTATTTCTTCATCAATACCAAACGCGCTACAAGAGGCTTCACCATTACTCAAAATATAAGGAGTTTTCCAATAAAGTTCAGCTCCAGTCCAACCTATGAACCTTGCTTGAGAATTTTTAATTTCAAGTTTTTTATTTCCTATAACATCATCAAAAGTAATAGATTTAACTAATGTATTATTACTTTCATCTGTTTCAACAAGTTTGTCTAAAGAATCAGGATAATTAACAATAAAAGTAATTAGATGTGTCTTGCCATCTGGTCTAATGCCAAAATCGCTAAGTCCTATTTGAATATTTTTTGTTTCATTTTTATCATATACTCTGCCTGTGCCACTATATGATTTTTTTTCATCATACAAAGCTTTGACAAAATAATTTAATTGAGTGAGTGACTCTGTTTCATTAATATCTTTTATGGTCATACCAACACTAACTGTATCATCACCTATCACTGTTTGAAAGCTATTTTCATCAAAAACAAAATCAGGAATTCCTTCTGCTTGCGCGCTATTTAAATTTAATATAATAAATGCCAGCGCGCAAACTAAAGTGAATAAAACTATTTTCCTAAACATATGTCTTTTTTAATTGTTAAATTGTTTTATTGTTAATAACAATGAAACAATTTTATTAATTAATAATTTTTTAACTTTAAGCTTTAGACTTTGAACTTTAGACTTTAGACTATTCCACCTTCCCATACCCCTTCCCTACTTCATCATCTTCCAGGTTGGTGGTTTTAGCTTTAGTGCTTAAGCTAATTATACCTGCGCTGACAGTGTCTTCAGCGCTAACATTGGCTGGATTTAGCAATGACACTATTTTATTCTTATCAACGTCAGTCGGAGTAAAAATAATACTAAATTCCGCTATGGCTGGTTCATCTATAACGTCCCATTCGTTAATAGCCCAAGATATTTCTCGACTATTAGAATCGTATAATATTTTTCCAGCGCTGTTACTATAATTACTTTCCCAGTTGACATTGGCTGGCAATTTAACACTGGTGGTAATATTTTTTAAATCATGGCGAGAATTAGTTAAAGTCCAAAAAACTTTAAACTTGGTTTGTTCGCCGACTTTAGGTGGCAACGGCCCTTCACCGACAGCAATGTTATTGCGGTCAAAATAACGAACTTCATTTTTAAATGCTAAATCACTGTTAACTTTATTTACTACTCTGGTTACTGATTGGCCGTTGTCTTTAAGCTTGCTGTCAATGCTATAATCCAGCGAACTTATAATATTAAAATCTGCTGTCGCTATTTTTTTTGCTTCTTCAGCTGTTTTTACTTTCAGAGAAAAGCTAAAACTACTTTCTTCATCAGGGCTGATATTGCTTAAAGAATTTACTTCTTCTTTGGTCCAAATAATGGAATTTCCCCGCCGTTCACCTTTATTATTATCAACTAAATCATCCCAATCAACCATAACCGAATCTACCGTGGCCATAATTGCCACATTTTTTAAACTAGCGTCGCTATTATTTTTATAATGCAGTACATAATTTAGGGCATCGCCTAAATCTACTGCTTTATTTCCCAATGAACCATTCACTGACAGGCTTAATTGCAACGCTCCTTCGGCCACGGCCGCGCTTAAATCATATTCAGCAAAGATATGTTCAGTGACAGACATTTTTCCGTCTAGCTCAATTTCTTGAGGAATAAAAAATACTAATCTTAAATTATCAGTTTGGGGCTTCTTTTTGTATTTTCCTTTAATTATTAATTCTTGTTTTTGTTCAGTTAAATCATTGATTTCCCACTCACCTGTTTGACTATTACTAATGACAAAATTATCATCATGCTCAAGACGAATTTTAAAGTAATCAAAAAAACTTTCTTTTTGTTTGGTATATTCAAGTTTAATTTCCGATTCTTCATTAACATGAAAAAATGACGGCGCTTCCACATTTAAATTAACTCCGGTTGAAGAAACTTTAGTAGTTATTTCTTTTTCTACGTCAAAAGTTGAACTAAAATTTTCCGGCCGATAAGTAATAAAAGCTTTGATGGCCTGTTCGCTTTCTAACGGAGCAATAATTATCGCTTTAACAACTATCCGACCACTTCGTTTAATATCAATTTGTTCAAGCTGCCAGGAAGCAAGCGCTGGATTATTATCCCCGCCAGCTGTTACCGGAGCCGCGTCTAATACAACAAAACCTTCCGGATACATTAAATTAATCTGCACATCGCGCAAATTAAATTTGCTTAAATTTTTATACTGCAGTTCATAAACAACTTCTTCTCCAGCTACTACCTCTTCTGGTCCGATAATATTAAATTCTATATCTTCCGTGCGCATCCTTGCTCCAGAATTGAACAAAAAAAATAAAAACCAAGAAACAATAGTAATCATTCCTAATAATACTAAAAACATCACTGTTATTTTTTTCCAAGGATCTGCCTGTTTTCGATGAAATACAGAAGATGGTTGTGTTGGTTCACCGGATACAGAGCTTTTATCGCTATTATTATCATCATTTCCATTCTGATAAATTTCTTTAATACTGGCGTCCAATTTGCTATCTTGTTCTTTTTCTTTTAACAGTTTGGCAAAATTTTCTTCTTTATTATGGTTATTATTGTTATCTTGTTTAGACATAGTTACACCCCACAAATCTACAAATCAGCTACAAATAATACAAATCTCTATTTTTGTAGATTATTAGGATTTAAAATTCTAATGGATTTAACACCACTAGGTGTGAAGTTAGCTAAAATAGCTAGTTTTAAACCTGTAATTTGGAGATACTGTTTAACTTGATCCATAT
Source organism: Candidatus Falkowiibacteriota bacterium (assembly GCA_043811275.1). Classification (GTDB taxonomy): domain Bacteria; phylum Patescibacteriota; class Patescibacteriia; order Patescibacteriales; family XYC2-FULL-47-12; genus CAYPRN01. Next base: position 21,716 of record JBDRNG010000039.1, read on the forward strand.
TCTGTTTTGAAAAGTGATTTCCTTTTTTTATTTCTAAAACTATTTTTTCATCTACAATAAAATCTATATAATTCGTAGCTATAATTTTATTATTAACTCTAATTTTATACGGAGCTTGTCTTGTGTATTTTATGTTTCTGCTAATAAAATATTGTTCAATTCCTTTTTCGTAATATTTTTCTTTATATCCATAACCTAACTGATTATATGTTTCAAATAATATACCTACTATCTGATAGCTTAAATCTTTATGTAGCACTTTATTGTCGTTCATAGCATTTGTATTATTTGTAGCTGATTTGTAGATTTGTGGGGGGGTTAACGTTCCTTTTCTACCTGATAATAGTTTAACACAAAATCAGCAATTTCCCTAAAAAGCGGAGCCGCCGAAGAAGCGGAAAAACGAACATCTTTAGGGTCTTGCAGGTAAGCTATCATTACAAACTGTGGGTCATCCACTGGAGCAAAGCCAACAAAAGAATGATTAGTTCGGTTGGAATAACCGCGAACAATACTGGAAGCGATCTGGGCTGTGCCAGTCTTACCAGCGACATAATATCCTTCCACTTCTGCCAGTTTAGCATGGCCACCATCAACCACATTAACCAGCATGCCAGACACTAAAGCGGCGGCTCGTGGCGAAATAACTCGTTTTAATTCTTGTGGCTGTGTTTTGATTCGCTCGCCGTCCGGCTTAATAATTTCGTCAATAATATATGGCTTAACTAAAATTCCCTGATTAGCGATAGCGGCAAAAGCAGTTACCATTTGCAAAGGAGTGGTCGTAATGCCTTGTCCAAAAGAAGCAGTGGCCATGTTAAGATTTCCTCCTAAATTTTTATGATACAAAGAACTAATATTACCCTCGCTTTCTGTTTTTAATTTAATACCGGTTTTTTCTCCAAAGCCAAAATCTTCCATATATTTTATGAAATTATTAATGCCTACTTTTTGAGCAACATATACCGCGCCAGTATTAATTGAATTTTCTAATATTTGATTTATAGTAACATCGCCATAAACAAGGTCGTCAGAGTTATGAATGGTTTCGGTTGCTAAAGTAACTGATCCAATATCATGAAAAATGCTATCCGGCTCCACTAACCCTAAGTCAACCCCCATGGCCATGGTAATGGGCTTAAAGATTGAGCCTGGTTCATAGGCTTGAAAAATGCCAATATTATTAAAATATTTTAGATCTTTTGTCTTGCCATAATCATTAGGATCAAAATCAGGATAAACGCACATAGCGATAATAGCCCCCGTTTTTGGATTCATAATTATGACAGCGCCTAAATCAGCTCCGTGTCGTAAGGTTGATTCATTAAGTTTACGGCAAGCTACATTTTGAATTGTTTTATCAATTGTTAAAATTATGTCATCGCCATTAATCGCTGGATTAAACTGGCGGTCAGCGGCAATGATTGTTTGTCCACTAGCATCACGTTCAGCGACTAACGATCCCATCACTCCTTTTAATTCATTATTAAAATACCCTTCTACCCCGTAAGATCCTTGACTTAATTCATTATTACTATTGGCAATAACATAACCCAGTACATGCGAAGAAATATTTTTCTCTGGATAATAGCGATAACTGCTCATAGAATAATCAATGCCTTTAATTTTCAAAGCTAAAATTTCCGCCAACTTTTCTTCATTAACTTTTTTTGCCAACGGCTCATAAGGATCACCACGTTTGGAAAGTTTTTTAAATAATTCTTCCGAATATTCTTCTAACTTTTTTTCATGATCTTGTTCTATTTCTTCTTCAATAGCCAAACGTTCTTTCTCTAACGCCACCGCTAACTGCTCTTCATTAATAACTATCTCTTCTCCTGCCTTTAATTTACCAGACGCCTTAATTTCATTAGCCATTTCTTCACGCAAACGTTGTTCAACTACTGCCACTAGATGCTCAACATCCGGTTCTTTATAAACTAAAGTAAATAAAACCGGCGCTAATTTCTTTACCGCATCTTCTGGATCAAGAACATCTTTTGGCACTGTATAAATTAAAGCAAAATCTTTATTAGCGGCTAAAGGATATAATTCGCTTTTATTATTATCACCTTCTTTGCTACGTACAAAAATACGCCCTCTCTCTGGCATAATTTCTTTATCCACGCCGTGCTGTCGCAATGCTTTAGCGGCGTATAAATCATAATTTAATAATTGCACATTAAATAAACGAATAATAATAGCTATGGCAAATAAAAAAATAATCGCTACAAGCAGTGTGATGCGATTATCTTTATCTAAACGACCGTTATTTTTTTTATGATATAAGCTCCAAATCATGCTTTAGTTGATTAGTTACATAGTTACACAGTTGACTAATTTTTAAAAACAACACCTAATTAACTAAACAACTATTTAACTATGTAACTGATTAACTGATTAACTAATCCGCCATAGCAACATTTTCATTTTTAAATTCAATATAATCAATTTCATTAACACTAACCATTTCTAATTCTTGAATGCGTTCTTGCAGTCCTTTATAAGATTCTAAATTCATGACAATTAATTCTAAGTCTCTATTATTCTTTTTTAAATCTTGAACGCTATTTTTTATTTCATTAATAGCAAAACCCTGTGAAATAAGATGATTACTAGCCACAAAATAACTAATACTCACAATTAATATTAATGAAGCTAAAAAATAATTCAATGTTTTCATGTTCAACTGTAATGGCAAGCGCATTCTTCGCACCTGCGCGGCATAACCATACAAATTATTTCTGCCTTCGCATTCTTTAAATTTAGTTGTTGTTAATTCCTCCATGTTAATCAACTTATAATAATAAATACTGTAATATTACATGTGATGCTAATTAACTGTCATTGCGCTACGTTTATGAGCGGATCGCAATGACAGTTAAGTCGTAAATCGTAAAATTAGCATCATATTCTTTCTGCTTCCCTCTTCCGCCAGCTGGCGGATTTGCGCTACATCTTTTCCGCTATCCGCATTTTCGCGCTGCGGGCGCGCGGATTTTGCTTAATTTCCTCTATTGATGGTATTACAACTTTTTTAGTTATAATTTTTAATTGCGCCTGATGCTGACATTGACAGATCGGCATAGCCGGCGGACAAATGCAATCTTTAGACTCTTGTTTAAAAAATTGTTTAACTATTCTGTCTTCCAACGAATGGTAAGAAATAATTACTACACGACCGCCCTGATTTAAAGCTAGGACAGATTGTTCTAATAATGCTTTTAAATTTTCCAGTTCATTATTAGTCGCGATGCGGAGCGCCTGAAAAGTCCGCGTTGCTGGGTGTATTCGCACTTTTCTATAATTTTTAGGATTGCCTCTATAACTTTCAGGATTGCCTCGCCGTAGTCCCGAGTCACTCGGGACGAAGGCGGGTACTGCTTGAATGATAATGTCCGCCAATTGTTTAGCTGTTCGAATCACTGGAGCGCTCCTCCGCCCGGAATGCATGGTTTCTGGGCTCCTCCTTGTTTGGACAATCGCTCCGGCAATGCGATCAGCATACCTTTCTTCTCCAAAATTTTTAATAATTTCAACTAATTTTTCTTTACTATATTTATTTATAATTTCTAAAGTTTTTTCGCTTTCATCTTTATTATTAAAAGCCATATTTAACGGCGCATCCAATCCAAAAGAGAATCCGCGATTCCGGTCTTGGAGTTGAGCTGATGATAAACCAAGATCAGCAACAAGGCCATCAACGGCTTCCAACTCATTTTCTTGAATAATATTTTGTAAGTGTTTAAAATTATCATGGACTAATGTTATATTTTTGTTTTTAAAAATTTTTTGAGCATTTTTGATGGCCAGCTCGTCTGCGTCAATTGCAATTACTTTTCCTTTGGCGCCAACTTTTTTAGCAATCTCTTTAGTGTATCCTCCGCCACCTAGGGTGCAATCAACTATTACTTGCCCTGCTTGCGGACGCAAATATTCTATTGCCTCCTTAAGCATGACTGGTGTATGTTGATAGGCCATTTTATCCTAAAATAAGTCTTAAAGTTTCAGCTTCCGCGCCGACTGAAGAAATTAACATAATGAAGACCGGCACAATAATAACAGCTAAAATAAAAATTAAATTTGGTATTATATTTATTTTTGTCATATTCCTCTCATCCTAACCCTCTCCCCCAGGGAGAAAAAACTTAAATGAATTAAATTATTTTCGCCCCCCTCGCCCCGAAGTACTTCGAGAGGTGGGGGGTGCCTGCCCGCCCAGCTTACAAAGCTTGTGGAGGGAGGGAGTTTATGCTAATTCCCCTAATCCTTCAGCTATTTTACTGCTATTTTTTTCTGTTGTTTTACTATATTTTTTCCAAGCTGATTCATCCCAAATTTCAATTCTATTATATAGCCCCGCAATAATAGCCTTCTTTTTTAAACTAGCATAGTCGCGTAAATATTCTGGCAATAAAATTCTACCCTGTTTATCAAATTCTGCTTCCATTGCTCCGGCTAACATGTAGCGGCCAAAAGCGCGGGTATTTGCTTTATTAATAGGAGCGCTGGCAATTTGTTCTGCCAACTTCTTCCATTCGTCTTGGGAGTAAAGAAAAAGACAGTTGTCAAGACCACGGGTAACCACTGCCCCGCTTTTTAACTTAGAACGAAACTTTGCCGGCACGGCCACTCGCCCTTTATCGTCTATATTATGTGAGTACTCTCCAATAAACACTAGGTTGAATTTAGAATTTATAATTAAAAATTTAGAATTAATTTTTATTTGCGTTTTTAACGCTTTTAACTAAAATGCAAATAATTTCCTCACTTTCTTCTATTAATAATTTCATTTTATCTTTCTGCATTAAACCAACTGCTATTATCATTTCTAACCAACGTTTAGTTTCTTTTGCTTCTTTTAATGATATCCTTAGATGATTTATAAAATCTTTTCTAGAAACACCTCCTTTAGCTTGAACTATATTAGAATTTATTGAAGTAGAGGAATTTATTACTTGCCCGCCAATTTTCCAAGCAACAACATTATTTGGCAGGCACAAAACCATTTTTATTACTCTTACGGCAAATTGAAAAGTACGTTCATCAATATCCCAAATCTTTTCATTCATATACTATTTTTTAATTCTAATTTCTTAATTCTTAATTGCCTGTAAGGTGCAAGAGAAGTATGGCTGAACTCAGACGGATCCAAATTCACCCAAACCCCTTCTATACCTTAGTGACTTAATTACTAAGCTTAAGGCGCTTAGCAACCTTTGTCCCTCTAACAGGACTTTTTATTTTTGCAGGTTTGAGCGTTTATAGTCTAAGCTCAAACTATCTGCTGTTCAATAAATCATTTATGGATCTATTAAATATAATGAACCATTAATCCGAATAATATGTATTTATCTAAAATTTCATGCAACTATCCGAATGTTCCGAATTCTGTTTATTAAATTTAATTCGAATGAAATAATTTGTAGAATTTGCCTGCCCGCAATGTAAAGTATAGCTTTGGCAGGCGGGTAACAAACATTTGGGGCATTCGCCACGCCCGTCCCGCTGACGCAGTCGGTCGGGCGGGGATTTATTTGTGTCAGAGTAGATACGTACAGAGTATTTGGATTTCCGCCCGAGGCGGATCAGCCTTGGGCTGAAAACGATCACAGATGTTTTAGAAGTATACTAAATTAATTTTAATCACCACTATTCCCCACTCATCACCATCTGTATTTCATCATACTCCACTTTTCCCTATTTGTCAACGCAAATTCCCCAAAAAAATTTTTAATAGATTTATTAGGAAATTTAAAAATAAAAAAATAAAAAACTCGTCTGTTGATAAGACGAGTTATTTTTTATTTATAAAAATTCAGCTTTGCCTGTGGACTACTCTTACTATTACACAAGTTATAAACATCTTTTACACTTTATCATATAAATCTTACTTGTCCTGTAGAATGACTGGAATTAATCCTTGCAAATATGTTAGCAAAAGATTTATATGATTAATATGATTTCTTACTTTTTGTTATACTCGGCTCCTTATCATAAAACGGCTCTACTGTATTATTCTTTTTACAGTTTTTCACTCTCTGATAACCTTTCTTTATTAATTCATCTATATTTTCAAATTCATTCGCTTTTATACCAACCACTGAAATATTTAATCCATAAGCTAGCGCGTTAGCAGTGGCCACGCCTATCCGTGTAGCTGAAAAAGGTCCTGAACCATTTACCACTACAATGCCTTTTATCTGACTTAAGTCCAGAGCTCTCTGGACTTTACCCCGTCCTACGCCAGTAACGCAGGGTTTACTCCGCCTAGAATTTAAATTCAGGCAGAGTGAACCCAGTAATTTATCAATTGTTTTAAGTAATTTCTCTGATTGCTGGTACTTTGCCTTAACTCTGCTTTTTGCCATTAAAACACCCTTATCGCCTAAAGCGACAGTCATAATCTCGGAATCGGTTGTGTTTATGTATAAAGTCATGGATTTATAATATCATATTTTCTTTATTTTTCAATCTATTTATACCCTTTTTCCCTAAAATTAGCTAAAAATGTCTAAAATAACTTACTCGCCTAACTATTCCGAGAATTCGGGACTATTGGTGAGTTGACACAAAATACAAAGTATGCTATACTAATAAATCATTTAAAGACTGATCTTTGACAAAAATATAGGGAATACTTCCCTGTGATATATATAGATAAAAACCTATACTTTGGTGGAGGCGTTTAGAAGCGCCATAAAGCGCGTAGGGCTCTTTCTGAGCTTGCAGTACGGCCAAAGTTAGGTTTTAAAATAGACGTACAAAAAACAGAAAGATTGGAGAAGAAAAATGACAACACTGTATGAAGACAGAAAAAAAGATGAGAATGTCGAGGAAAACAAAAATAAACCCGTCCAGGTCGAGGATATACTTGATACCGATGAGGATTTTGACGAGGGCGAAGACCTTCCTACAGATGATGATACGCTCAAAGATTTTCTGAGCAACAATGTCAAAAAGACACCTCCGGTAAGTGGCAAAAGAACAAACCCGTCCAACAACTTCGCCTGCGGATTTCCCAAGTGGTTGAAGCGGTTCATCCCGGTCACAACCATCATTATCATCGGCTTGCTTCTCTGGAATCACTTTGATCGGCTCGAAGCAGTCATTGACCACGCGGGTATTCAGGATGCCATCGACGGTTCCACAACAGGAATGAAAATCAACTTCCTCGAGGATGCGGTTTTAGGTAACGATGATGACACTGGACTCGTTGAAAAAATAAACGAGATCAACAAAAAAATTGACAGTTTCGACGAAAGCTTTACTGGGTCAATCAATCAAGTCAACACGACGATAACTCAACTGAACGTTACAGTCAATGCCCAGAATGAAAAAATTGACAATTTACAGATCACTGTCGACAAAATTGCCAATCAGCTACTCGGCACTGGCCACAGCTTGCGTCGGACCACCGGACAATTCGGTTGGGCTAAAACCAAATTAACTCACGCGAATGAAGTGGCTTTCATCCAAGACATCCTTCCGGAGATCAAAAAAAACACCACTGACAACCCAGACATGATCGTCCGAGTTGTCGGACGTGTTGACCGATCTTCCACGAGCAAGGTCAACGATGGCCAAGTAAAAGTCGGAAATGGACGAGCCAACTACATCGCCAAAATCCTTCGGGACAATGGCGTGAAAGTGACAAAAACCACATGGGCATACAGCTACTCGCCCAATCGACGCGTTGTTGACGTCTACGTGGAACTACCGAAATAATCGACTTCACAAATATCACTATGTTCTTTATCACTAATAAAACCCCGAGCATCTCTATAAATAGAGCTCTACTCGGGGTCTTTTTATTATGAAGTTCTTTTTAAATTTATATATTAACAGATGATTCCATGTTGTTCTGTAAAATTTTAATTAATTCACCCCTTCTCATGTCTTTAATATTTAATTTTATATCATTGTTTTCATTTTTGAATTGGATTTGTTTTGGTGTTAATATAGCGTTTGACTCTATTGTACCTTGTTTATAACTTATTTTTATTTTGTCATTTTCTATTTTCTCAACATCATACCCTTTATCATCCCCAACAAGCGCCTGTAAAGCCGCTTTGTTGTTATTAATATCATTATCAAATAAATCTCGTAATGCACTTTGTTCAGTTTCAGTTAAAGTATTATAATTAAATAATTTTTCTGCCCCTTCCCCCTTACCAAAATACCCTTCCGGATCCTTTAAATTATTTTTCATATCTTCGCTTGAAATATTTTCTAATTTTAATTCTCCTATTTTAGAGCCATCACTACTAAACAAAATAGCCTTGTCACCAAGTATTCTTACTTTTGAGCTGTCATTATATTTAAAAATTATTTCATTACTTTCAGTTATACTAACTGATTTTATTATACCTAAATCTTTATCAATACTTCCGAGAATTTCTGAAGCATCTCCTTTGTCACTAAATATATTTAACAACGCCACTTGCATACTTTCATCAAAATATCCCCTATCAACTATTTTAAAATTATCAGCTAACTCCATTGGAGGAATCCCTGTCTTTTCAGCTAAGCTATTAAACTTATCTAATCTATTTTCTGGAATACCATGCGCTTTAAGGGTATTTAATCTTGATTGCTCATCTGGTGTTCCTGCCTGCTTTTCTACCACAAGAGCTTGCTCTTGAGGTTTTACTTCTGTCCCTGTTGTTCCTACTTCAGGTGTAGCATCAACTTTAGATTCATTAACATCAGTTACCTTCTGATTTAGTTCTTCTGCTTTCTCTACTGCTTCAGGAGTATCACTTCCTGATTCTGGCTCCGCTACTTCCCCACTACCTATAGACTCTTCCGCTATACTTTGCGTCTCTATTCCTCCCCTTGCTAAGGGGGGGCTAGGGGGGGTATTTTTTTCACTCCCAACCTCTGTAACATCCTTAACACTATCTACGCTACTATCCCCTTGCACTGTAGCTAAAATTTTAACATTTTCCGGACCATCAATTTCTTTATCAACAATCGCCACCTCCATATTCTTTCCGTGAAAAACTGCTTTACCGTTTTCTGCGGTAAATAAATTACTTTCTTGTGGAATTATTAATTTTCCATTATCATCAACGTTTAAAGAAATTACTTCTTGCTGATTTTCGCCAGTAGAAAATAATATCTTTACTTCCTTTCCCTCTTCCACAAGACCTTTAACATTTTCTTCCTCTAACATATCCTTAATATCTAAAACAAAATCTCCATCCTTATTTATCCCAGTTCTTTCTACCCCGCCCCACTTAAGCATCTGTTCATTCTCACCCTTTATCCACTCACGATTTTTTATGGTAAACGTTTCTTGTGAGGTTTCTGGGGTTGTTTCAGGTTCAGGTTCAGGTTCTGGTGTTGTTGGTTCTGATAGTTTTTGGTTTTCTATTTGTTTTTCTAATTCTTCAACCTCGTCTTTTAATGCGTCTGCTAAATCATGATCACCTCTTTGTTCATATCTATCTATTAACTGTTTTCCCGCCACAACTTTTTTATCTAAATTTCTCTCTCCTGTAAATTTATCCTCTAACATACTAAGAGGTGTTTCTGGGGCGGAAGTTTCTGGTGGGGTTGGGGTTGATTCTTCAATTTTACTAACTTTTGAATCTGATACTACCTCATCACCGCCCCAAACATACCCACGTATTAACCAACCCAAAGTAGCAAATGTGGCGCCCAACGTTACTCCTTTACCCATTTGTTTTAATAAATACGTCTTTTTCTCTTTAGCTACTTTTGAATATTTTTTATTTAAACGATTTTCTAATCGCTCTGGTAACCTACCTAATTGTTTTACTAACTTATCATTTTCTATGTCTATATCATCTGCACTATTAACAACGCTATCTGCCTTGGCAAGTTTTTGCATTAACTCATAATGATTAACAATCCTTTTATTTTCTTCACCAAAATTAACTAAACCACTATCAATCTTTTCTGATGTATAATTAATCCTTTCTTTCAAGAAAGCAAGAATTTTTTTTATCTTTTCTCTGTTCTTGTCATCTTGTTTGCCTTTATTAAGAGAACTATATTTATTAAAATCACTAATTGTATATTCTAATTTTTTAGTTAAACTTTCAGCGTCTACAAGATCATAAGTTTCTTTGCTTTTATCTTTTGTTCCTTTGCGCCCTAATTTTTCGCGCTCAATTAAGCTCTCTTTCCCTCTTTTTCTGGCTATAAGCCCACCTATTAATCCAGCCACTGCCGGAACTGCTATAGCTCCTAATAAACTAACTGTTACCGTTCTAGTAATAAAACCTGCTCCAGTATATATCCCTCTTTCAGTTAAAGTATCTTTAAGTGTTTTTCTCCATAATCCCTTATCACTAATATTTTGTAATTCTTTTTCTACTTCAGGATTAGTATTTAAAAATTGATTAAATTGAACATTGCGATCAATTTCAAATATTTTTTCTTCTGCCTTTTTGTCATAAAGCATATTTTCCATCAATTCTCCGCGAGCTTTTTCATAATCTTCTTTAACTTTATTCCATTTTTCTATATCCTTATTACTAGCTGTACTCTCATACGACCACTCATGTGGTATTTTACTAAACTCCGTAGCTATTTTATTAAATTTTTTAATAACACTTTCATGCACATTTTCCAATCCTGAGGCATATTGAATTTCTAACTCACTTTTTTCATTCACTTCTACTTCTGTATTAAAATTTTTCATTCCGTTTACTAACTGCTGTAAAACATCTTTATGCATTTCTATACCACCTGCTTTTATTTCAGCTAATTCTTCTTTTTCCTTTTTAGCTATTTGATATTGCTTAGTAATTCCTTTCCATATTCTAGAAAAAATACCAACATTAGATAAATCTTTATGATAACCAGCTCTAGACGCATCTTGTGTTCTACCTAGAGTAATTTGTTTTAAATTTTCTAAAACTAAAAATTGTTGTCCTTCTGAGAGCTCATCAAATCCTTCTACCTTTTTCATGTCTTCAAGGGATATATTAAATTTTTCTAATCCACCTTCAACGCTTGCTTCATGTATTTCATCTGGAATCTCTATTTCTTTCTGTTCTTCTTCAATAGATTCTGCTGGTTTTTCTGTTGATTCTACAAATTCTGCTTCCGCTACACTTCCTGATGGATTAAGCTTTAATAAATCATTAATAAGAATAATTTTTTTTACTTCTTTATTTTCTACTTCAACACTCTGCACAGTTAACGAAGTTTTATCTGTTACTGGCTGAGGATTATAAATAATTTTTTTAATCACAAAGTCATTCTCAATGTCACCTGAACTTCTCTTTACTTTAACATAATCTCCTGTCTCAAATAATGCCTCACCCACTCTAAATCTATTTTTTTCATCTTTTTCTGCATTTTCAAGCTTCTCTGTCTTTTTTTTCAGCTTTACCTCTCCCTCTTCTTCTATTGGCTTTTCTTTTACTTCCTCCTTATCTTTCTGCTCAATTGTCTCTTTTAATCTTTCACTAAAAAGATGCGACTCAAATAAATGATCTGAAGGCGCTAATTCTATATCTAAAAGACTATCATACTCTTTTAACTTACTAACAATTTTGTTAATTTCATCATCGCCCTTAGTAGCAAGGTCTTCTGTATTAAATACATCATCTGTAAACTTAAATATTTCATCAAGTAGATCATCCTCAATTTTACTTTCTGGCAAAGAAACATCTCCTTCAGATGCTTTTCTTCTTCTATTTTTTAGCTTTTCTATCTTTGATTTTATACCTAAAGCAAGCTCATGCTGTATTTTTATAGGCTCCATTTTTTCAATTTTTTCTTCCTCTGCTTCTACCGATTCTTCTTCTTTTATTATTCCTCTTTCTTTAAGTAACTCTATAAATTCTTCTTCGGATATACCAGTGTCCTTTAAAAGTTTCATAGCTAAATCTAATCGTTCTTGATGACTATATTTTGATTCCGCTTTTTCATATGCATTTAAAGCTAACTCTATCCATGTTTCTGTAGTTTTTTGCTTAACTGCTGACCCAATTTCAATTGCCTCACCCTCTGATGATAAAATAAATTTTTCTACTAGTTTATCTGTTGGACTATTTTTATCAACAGTCCCTGCTTCTTCTTTCTGTTTAATGCTTTTATCCCATTTAATAGTTTCTTCATCCCATTTGATAAGCTTATTTGTCTGTAAATAAGTAAAAACATCTTCTCCCTCTTCTTTTGCTTTTTTGGTATCCTCTTCTTTTTCTACAGAATATAAACGCGCAAATTTTTCTCTTGTTAAAGGCCCTTCTTTTTTAAATATTTTTAATCCTAATTTATTTTTTTCACTAATTTCTTCTTCTGTTTCTGTTTCTGTTTTTTCAGGAGGAGTTGTTTCCTGTTCTTCTTCAACATCCTCTACAGCATCGTTTAATGTTGTTTCTATTTCTTTATGAGTTAATATTTCTTCAGATTCTTCCTCCTCTATTATTCCTCTTTCTTTAAGTAATTCTGTAAATTCTTCTACAGACATACCCGCTTCCGTTAAATCATCCTTGAGTAAATATAATAAATCTTCATGACTCTCTTCTGATTTCATTTCTTTATATGTAGTTAAAGCTAACTCTATCTGTGGTTTTTCCTCTTCTGTTTTTTGTTTAACATCAAACTCATCAACAAATTCTTTTACTCTTTCTGAAGTAACTTCTTGCTTGTTTTCTTTTTTTGCTTGCACCGCTTCTTCCTTTGACATTTTAGGAAGCACAGGTTTAGTAATTTTAGAATCTTCTTTCTCTTCCTCAACCGTCGGCGCAGTTTCAGTTTTTTTAGGCCAATTTAATTCTACTAATTCATCTGGGGCAACATGTATTCTTATTTTTTTTCCTTTTTCTCCTTTTTCTAAAACATAAGATCCTATTTCACCGTTACTATTTTTTACTCTGCCAGCGACTTTCCACCCTTCTTCTCGTATACCATCTTTATTTTTACCTATCACCTCTTGGCCTATTTGAAAAGCGCCCTTTTCTTGTATTTTTATCTCTGGCTTTTCTTCTTTAGCAGGAAACTCTTTATCAAGGTGTTGCGCTAATTCTTTAGTGAATTCTTTTCTACCAGTTTCTTTTTTTTCTAAAAATTTTAAAAATTCTTGTTTAGTAGTATTATATTCAGCAAATTCATCATCTTCGGTCATAACTCCTATGATAGCATCCTTATCATACACTCCTAACTTCACTAATTCATCATAAAGATTAATCAAATCATTCATGTTCGCTTTTTCTTGAGATGCAGGCTGTTCTTTTTCAGCCTCAATATCCTCTCCTATAATAACAGGGGTGGGTTTTGGTTTTTCAGATTTAATTTTTTTATCCTTTTCTTTTGATTTTTGCTTTTCTTGCTTTAGCTTTTCTGATCTTCCTTGAAATCCTGCCTTATTGTCAACAAAATCCTCTCCATTCTCTTCTTCGTCTTGTCCACTCTCATTTTGCCTTGATTTATATTTTTCTCTTTCATCTACCATAAAAAAATAGAGTTAATAATTAACTCTATTATATCATAAATAAAAATCTCAAGCCATGTATTACTCTGTCATTACGATCCGCTCATAAGCGTAGCGCATTGAGCGGAGTGGCAATCCCGTGAGAATTAAATAACAGTATTAATAAATTATTATTAACACTCACGGGATTGCTTCGCATCCGCTAAAGCTCCGGCTCGCAATGACAGTGTTCCTCACGGGATTGCTTCGTCGTCTCCGCCAGCTGGTGGATCCTTCTCGCAATGACAGGTAGTTAATCAAACTTATTCACTACCTCAATTTTTTTAGCCATCAGGATATTGTGCATAAACATATCGCCGACATCTTTTCTGTATAAGAAGTCATCAGAGTCCATTAAGGACCAATTTATTTCCCAGCCGATTACTTTTTCAAATTCACTGATAATTTTAGCGCACTTACTTTTACTAATACTGCCGACTATTAAGACATCAATATCCGTGTCAATCACGCCGGTAAATCTACCTGTTAGCGCAATGTATTCCACGTCGCCCATTTTCTTTAATTTATCTTTAAAAATTTCCAGATCATGCACTTGTAGTTTTAAAAACACGCTGTAGATTTCCTCAAACATAAAAAACTCTGGGTTGGCTTTATAGTGCTTTACATTCACTACTTTCTTATTAAGCTCTAATGGCTTGGTCGTCTCTATCACGCTGTTAGTCGCTAATAATTTTACTAATTCTTTATTAATACTACGTACAACTGATCCAGTTTTTTGCGCCATTTCACCTGCCGTAAATTCTGAATTGGCGTGCATAATTAAAAATTTTAAAATTCTGACACGGATATGTGAAGAAAATAATTGAGTAAGCATAGGAAAAATTTTAAATTATATTAAACTAAAAACATTTTTCGTTTTGTCATTCTGACCTGCTCATAAGCTTGTCCACCCAAAGCGTAGCACTAGGGCGGACGAGCGCATTGAGCGGGGAAGAATCTATTACCACGTTCGTGGAATTAGATCTTTCACTACGCTCGTCCCGCTAAGCGGGACTTCACTTCATTTAAGATGACAAAACTCAGAATGACAAAAAGTAAAACATCTTGGACCTAATCGTTCCTTGTGGATATAACATACCATAAGCTTCTGGAACCATCAAGACCACTTTAATCACAGGTTAATGACAGGTATTATTCTTGGTTAATTTATTAATGAGGTGGTTGCAAAACTCTTTTTGCTACAATCTGTCCTTTTTACCTAAAGCTTTGTCAGGCTGACGTAAAATGATCTTCACCGTAATAATATTACGGCTCAAATCATTTCACTAACTTTCCTCGCTTCAGACAAAAAGTCCTAAATTTCGCTTAAAAATAATTTTGCAACCACCTCATTTTATAGTATAATATAAATATTAAATAAACTATCCCCATGCTGTCATGTATTATAAAATATCGCGTTTAGTACTAACGCCTACTTCAGGCAAGCCATCAACTACGGCTGATGTTTTTGTGAGTAATCCACAAATTGACCAAGAGGCTCTTTTGGGCAAACTTTTTTTTATTTGTGAAATTGAATCAACTAAACCAGCCGCCTTTAAAATTATTAATTTTTTTATTTCTACTTTGCCAACTTATTATTATCAACATAATAAAATTTCGCTTAAAGAAAAAATGGGGCGGATTAATATTAATGAAATTTTTGAAAGTACTTTAGCTAGGGTTAATGCTGATTTTGAAAAATTTCTTAAAAAGGAAAAAATTAAAATTGAAGGCAAAAAATTAAATATGACTACTGGTGTAGTTTCTAAAGGTGATCTTATTTTCAGCACTATAGGTACAATTAAAGCAACTCTTATTCATGCAGAAAAACCTCAAGAAAAAGATGAACAACTTGGTAAAAAAGTTTACAAAATTACTCCTATTGACGAGGAAGGTGTTGCTCCAAAAAAAATAGATTTTAGTAAAGTTTTTTCTCATGTTGTTGAAGGAAAAATTCCACCTGAAAGTTATTTTATTTTTACTAATGAAATACTACCTGAATATATTAATAGCCGACATTTAAGTAAAATTATTACTACCCTTCCCTCTATCAGCGCTATCGAGCAATTAAAATCCCAGTTGCACAAAATCAACAGTTATGTTTCTTTCATTGGTTTAATTATTAAAAATTCCACTACTCCGCAAATAAAGCGCTCTATTCCTAAGATGAATATTAACATTAATGCTAATAATTCACTGGAGCAAATGCAGGCAACTGAACAAGATGCAGCTAAATATCTTTCTCCTACTGGAACAGTTAGTTCTCAACGATTACTAAGTTTTGTGAAAAAATATACCATTGATCTTTTTCGACAACGTCAATCAAACGTAATATCTACTAGAGCGCGTTCAACTATCCGCGATAAAATTTTTATTACTCGCAAAAGCCCTTGGCGCTGGCTGTTAAAACTTTCTTATCATCTTAAAAATATTATTTATCTTTTAACTAATATCACTTTACAAGGATTAAAAGCTCTGGCTCATCCACGGGAATTGGCGCGAAAAATAATTGATTCAAGCCGAAATGCCTATACTACTGCTATTCAATCTCTTATCCAATCAGTTCGTTGGTTTATTCATCTTTCTACTATTAGTAAAGTCTGGCTAATTACTTTTATTATTTGTTCTTCACTTTTTGCCTACAGTATTTATTATGTTTCTCATACTAAAACTAAAAATATTGCCGAGGCAAGCTATCAGGAAACTATCCAACTAATCAAACAAAAACAAAATCAGATTGAAGCCAGCTTGCTTTATCATGATGAAGATAAAGCTAAACAGCTCATTACTGAAACTGAAGAGTTACTTAGCGCCATACAAAACTACTCTGATGTTGATTCAAGGTTATTAGATGTATTAACTACAAAAAATATTGAGCAACTAGAAAAAATAAGTCATGTAATATTAACTACACCAAAAGAACTGGCTAATCTGGCTAAATTAAATCAGACTGTTCAACCAGCGCATTTTGTAGCTATTGACGATTTAATTATTACAGCTGATCCAATTAATAAAACTCTTTACCAATTAAATATTAACAATAACAGCGCCAGTGTTTGGCAAGAAAATATTGCGCCTATTAATTTTAGCGCTAATATTACTGAGGATGAAGCAATTTTAATTTCCGCAGACGGGGCTGTGCGGATTGACGCTGAAGGTATTATGTCACCTGTAAGTGATAAAATAACCAATTCTCTTGACGACATCACTGATATTACCAGCTATAATGGCCGACTTTATGTTCTGTCAACGATTAATAATAATATCTATCGTTATGCCAGTAATTATCAAAGCCGACAAGACTGGATAAAAGAAGAGATTGATGTTAAAAACGCCGTTAGTATCGGCATTGACGGCTATATCTATCTTTTGCAAAATAACGGCGAAATATTAAGAATGCTTTCTGGTTATACTAATAAATTTGAATTAAGCGAGGTTAATCCAGCTTTTAGCAACCCAACAAAAATGAAATTAGTTGGCGATAGTGATGATGGTTTTATTTATATTTTAGAACCAAGCAATCAACGTATAGTCATGTTTAATAAAGAAGGAAAATTTTTATTGCAATATAGATTTGATAATTTGCCAGATGTTAAAGACTTTATTATTTTAGATAACAAAATATTATTATTAAACGGCCAATCTATTTATGAGATAGAAATGAAAGAACTGTAATTATTCTATTGTTAAATTGTTACGTTGTTACATTGTTTAAATTAAAAAAGTCCCGAGATACTCGGGACTTTTTTAAATTAGAAACAAAATTATTTTAAAGTCACAGAACCACCTGCTTCTTCAATTTTTTTCTTCATTTCTTCAGCTTCTTCTTTTTTAACAGCTTCCTTAATCATTTTCGGAGCGCCGTCCACTAAATCCTTAGCTTCTTTTAAGCCAAGTTCAGTGATTGCTTTAACCGCTTTAATAACAGCGATTTTATTATCACCAACACTAGTTAATTCAACATCAAATTCAGATTTTTCTTCAACAGCTTCAGCAGCGCCTGCGCCAGGCATTGCTCCCATCATCATAGCTGGGGCAGTAGCTGATACACCAAACTTATCTTCTAAAATTTTAACAAGTTCAGCTAAGTCTAAAACTGACATTTTTTCAATCTCTTCTACAAGAGATTTGAATTTGTCAGGGATAACAACGTCTTTGCCCTCATCTGCTTTTGTATCAACAGCTGGAGTGTTAGTTGTAGTTTCCTCTTTCTTGTCCGCCCCACTGTCAGCTTGGGTGGATTTTTCTTCAACAGGAGCATCTTGCTTCTGTTCTTCTTTTTTTTCTTCAGACATAAATTTATCTTATCTTATAAATCTTATTAATCTTTGCAAAAAATTTTAGCAAAAGATTTATAAGATAAATAAGATTTTTTAATTATTGTTAAAATAAATTATCCCCGCAGCAAGCTGACGGGGTATTTAGCCCTTACAACAGCCTTGGTTGATTAGAGTATGTTTGTTCGTATTTAATACCTTGATTCTGAATAAATTTGAAACATTATGTGATTTTTTGATTGAAGTATC
>JBDRNG010000040.1:0-25460 GCA_043811275.1 Candidatus Falkowiibacteriota bacterium
CACACGAATTCAACAAAAAATTAATAGATTGGCTTTTGTGGTATAATACCGAAAGGCCACACTGGAGCCTTAATTTAATGACTCCTGTGGATTACTTAATTAAAAATTGCTTTGTGTCCGAAATGAGGTGGACTAATACAAGGTATTGAAAAAATATTGTTTATATGTTAAATTAAATATAGCCAATTCTGGCGTTTTTTTATATTAGGGGTCGGTACCAAAGCGGTCAACTGGGGCAGACTGTAAATCTGCTGGCTTTTGCCTTCGTTGGTTCGAATCCAGCCCGGCCCACGGCTAAAAGTAAAAAATAATGGTTCGCCCTGTCATCCGACAGGGCGCCCTGTCGGATGACAGGGCGAATCCAGCCCGGCCCACCATTAATTATTAATTAATATACAAATATGTCACAAGATAACATGATAAAATTAGAGTGTAAAGAATGTAAAAGGATTAATTATTTTTCTCATAAAAATAAGAAAACCTTGAAAGAGCGTCTTGAAATTAAAAAACACTGCAAGCACTGCAAGAAGCATACTCTACATAAAGAAACAAAATAGTGATTAGTTGCTAGCCTTTTTGCGGGTGTCGTATAGTGGTAGTACAGGGGTCTCCAAAACCTCTAGCGGGGGTTCAATTCCTCCCACCCGTGCTTGGAATACTTCATAAAACAGCGCATCAATATGAATAAAATTGTGATATGATTAAAAATAAATTTAAGACGATAATAATATTAATATTTTTTCATATCTGTTTATCCAGTATGATTTGGGCTGTACTTTACCATCCTTGTTTGCAAAGCATTGTAATCTCATTGTTGCTTGTTTTAATGTCAGGAATTGTGATGCCATTATATTTGTACCGGAAAAATAAAACAAATTTTATTATAAAAAATACAATAAACGCTTTTTCATTTGCCACGATTATAATTGCCATGCCTACTGTATATATTTTGCTAGTAGATAGTAAAATATATTTTGAATATGTGAACTTTATTATTTTGTTCTTTTGTGTGTATTTTTTGTGCTTTTTTTCGGGAATTATAATGAGCAGAAAATTGAAATTAAAAGAATTTTTTATTTTGTTTTTGTTATCTATATTATTCTCAATGTCATCTTTATTTGTTAATAAAGTAGAATTCAGGCATCAAAGCACCCACCCTGGAGATTTTATCTTGAATTCAAAAAGTGGAATCGACTCAATTAAATTTGGTGATAAATATTTTGAACGAGGTAAATTCTATTCTGATACAACAAGAACCCATTACGGCTGGCCGTTAATTTATTTTTATAAACAAGAATTTTTAACAGAAAACAGGAACGGTAATTTATATTTAATTGATAATTTTAGGCTTATTATTGACATCGTTTTTTATTATTCATTGATTTTATTTATATCAGTTTTGTTTGTTTCAATAAAAAAGAGAAAAATCAACCTATTGATTATTAAATGATTTTATAGGCATGAATCATAAAAAATACAAATGAATGAACATAGATTTTTATAAAAGTATATTATTGATATTATTTTATTCTATTATTTCAGGGATAGCAGTGATTTTTTTTAAGTTTGATGTCCCGTATAAAACTATTTTTATAATTTTTACGATTATTTTGGTTTTGTTTACAGCTCGTGCTGTATACGTAATAAAATTTGAAGATCAAAAGAAGTTATTGGGATTTATTATAAATTTATCATTGTTTGTATTTATTTTAATTGTTTGTTCATTTTTGGAATATGATTTAAAATTGGAAAAATTAATTGTCATAACATTGATTTTATTATCAGGTTTGATAATACTTATTCTGGGCGAAATCATTGCCAGAGGTAAAAAAATAATTTGGTTAATATATTTAGCAATAATATTGATACTAGTTATAAATTACAAACAAATACCATTGTATAATGATTATTTAAGGGATAATTCGATCAAAGTTGAATGTAATACGCAGGGCGAGAAAACAATTCCTTGCAACTCATATTTTGATTGCAGGCGAGAAAAACTGAAAGATTATTGCGGAGCATTAGATTATACGCTCGGTACAAGGTGCGATTATGAATGCAGTATAAAAACTTTTTGCTTAGACGGTTATTGTAGGACTAGTTCTTATATGGATACATGGGTTGCTTGGTAAAATATGAATCATTTTAAATTTATATAAAATGAGAGTTGATCTTTACAATTAGTAAAATTCACAACAACAAATAACAGAAAAGGAGAGTAGGTTATGAAGAAGACAGGAATGATTTTGGTGTTCAATGTTTTGTTGGTCGTTTTGAGTGTGTGTATTTTTTTGAGTGTGGCTTTTGCTACTACGAGTTATAACTTTTCAAGCTCGGCTGACGGTTTCGTCGCAAGAGGAGCGGCATCAGTCAGGCACAGTACTGATGGTAACGGTAGGTTGTACATGGACACGACTGGCGCAGATCCAGGCATGGTTAAAAGCCTTTCAATTGGTGCGAGTGAGAACAATGTTTTTAAAATTTATGTTTGGACATATTGTTCGGAAAAGACTTTGCAGTTTTATTTCAAGAGTTCAGGAACTACCACGGTTTATGATGGCGGTTCAGTGGTTTTGAGCAATGCTGATTCTGGCGGTGAGTACGTGATAGATTTAAGCAACAACAGCAATTGGGCTGGAACAATCACGGAAATTAGGGTTGACCCTTCATTAAATTGTGGCACAACGTCAAGTGCAGGTTTTATAGCTTTTGATTATGTGGTCTTTGGACAAAAGCTTGGAACGGTAATTGGTGGAGTTAGAAATGACCTAACCGATCAGGCGCTTACTGGCGTAACAGTTTATTTAAGGCAAGACGGTGTTACAAAATACAGTTCAACCTCGAATTTTTCTGGAAACTACACAATAGTTAATGTTATGCCCGGTAGTTACGAATTGTACTGTTCAATTAGCGGTTATGAACAATTTGGAAATCAGATAACAGTAGTCTCTAACAGTAATTCCGGTAATAACGTTGCTCTGCAACCTAATATTGGAACAGTTTCAGGTGGAGTGCGTAATAATTCCACAAACGACCCAATTAGTGGAATAACCGTTTATCTCAGGCAATCTGGTGTAACAAAATATTCAGCAGTTTCAAATTCATCCGGCAACTTCACTTTTTTAAATGTGCTGGTTGAAACCTATGAGCTATTTTGTAGTCTGGACGGGTATAATAATTTCGGTAGCAATATTACTGTTATTGCTGGGAATAACTACAGCCAAAATATTGCGATGAATGAAGTAGTTTCTTCAACCCCTGTGTTGGTATCTCCGGTAGTGGAAAACACTTTGCCAAATATCAGTATTACATCTCCGCAAAATGGAGAAACAGTTAGTTCGGCAAGTGTTACTATAACTGGCACAGCTCATGATTCTGATGTTGGTGACTATGTGCAATTTGTGCAAGCTAGAGTAAATGGAGGAGCCTGGCAAAATGCTACTGGGACAGAAAGTTGGTCTGCTAATATATCGTTGACAAGTGGTTCCAACACTATTGAAGCAAGGGCTAAGGACAATAAAGATGAATGGGGAGTAATAATTTTTATTTCACTTAATTTTGAAGAGCAGGTTGAACTAAAGATTATTGATTTGGGATACCTAAATTCGTTTACTGAGGATGAATTAGATTATTCCCAAGTTTTTCCAAATCAGACAATGATAAAAATAAAAGCTACGGCAGAAGGAGGTAGAGATTATTTAAGTGATACTCTAAGTATTACCTTAAAGGGTGACGCAAGTAACTATCGAGAAGAAGTTGAGTTACAAGAAACAGGCATAAATACCAATATTTATATTGGAGAAATAGCTATTGATATTGATAATAGCAATAATAAGAACACAGTTGCTGTAGTTCAAAACAACAACTGGGGTGACGGTAATAAGCTTCTAAGTTTAAGTGGCAAGTTATCAAGAGGGAAAGCATCTGAATACGGTTTTCAAGATACATTTAGTGGCTCATCTTCCTATCCTGCTTGCACACCCACGGCGGTTCGATCTGCTGGCTTTGAAAGAGTTATGGCTATTAATATAAATAGCGCTGAAACAAGTAACCCAACATTATTTATAGCTCATCAGGCTAAATGGTTTATGTATTCTGGCGATGGATTTAGCCAGACAGGCTCTATTGATATGGGTGACTGCGATTATGTAAATGATTTATTTAGATGTTCTGTAAATGATGTCCAAGAAGATGATTGGAGTAAAGTAGAATTAATAATTTTTGCTTCATGCTCGGTATTCAATGGAGATATGGACTATGGTAGAGCATGGTTCGGCAAAGACGGCCCGAAATATTTTCTGGGTTATATGGGAGATGGCCCGAAAACTACTGTTGGAAATTCAGGAGAATACATAATTGTTGACTGGTATAAATTTGTGAACGAGGGACTGACCCCTGTTCAAGCATGGATAAAGGCAAACGCCAATGCAAACGCATGGAATGCTTCAGCGTATGATAAAATAAATAAAAAATATTGGCGCTTTGAAAGCAAGTATGTGATTTTGCATAAAGCATTTTCTTATGATCTGGATGTTGAGTCCGATTTTCATGCAGCAATAGGTGGAGGGTTTTATGAGCCGGAAGGAGTAACGGCTACAGTTATTTCGTCAACACAAATAAATTTGGCATGGAATTACGGAATTAATGATCCAGGAGTGCAGTGGAAATATTATATTCTGCGCTCCAAAACTAGTTCGGTAGAAGATTCGGAATTTTATACCGAAACTAACAATACAAGTTATAGCGATACTGGTCTGTCGTGCGGAACGGCGTATTATTACTGGATCGGAATTCACGCTGGTGATTATGAGCCATCATTTTCTGATTTTGTAAACGCTACGACTACCAGTTCCTCAGGAGGTGGAGGAGGATCAAGCCCACTACCAGACCCAGAACCAGAACGGCCACAAGCGCCAACAAATTTTCGTATTATGTAATAATAATATGTTCATTAACTTTTAACGCCGGTCTTTTCCTAAAAGAGAAGATCGGTTTTTTTTGTTTGACTAAAAGCTGAAAATTCAATATACTAACTATAAATAGGTGATAATTTTAATACATTTTTTGAAAAAGAGGTTAAAAAAATTTTAAAAACAAAGAAGAAATAAAAAGATTATTAAATCATGTACGTAAACATTTACGTACATAAAAATTTATGCAAACTAGTAAAAAACAAGGGAGCGAGAATATTAGGAAAATAACAAAAGTTGCTAAACATTCTTACGCTATTACTCTACCAATAGGAATAATCCGTGAATGGGGATGGAAAGAGAAGCAGAAAGTTGAGCTTATAATTGATGATCGGAAAAAAGAGATTAAA
The DNA here is from genome assembly GCA_043811275.1 of Candidatus Falkowiibacteriota bacterium. Classification (GTDB taxonomy): domain Bacteria; phylum Patescibacteriota; class Patescibacteriia; order Patescibacteriales; family XYC2-FULL-47-12; genus CAYPRN01. The sequence continues at coordinate 5,321 of JBDRNG010000040.1, forward strand.
ATTAGGGATTGGAAAAAGAAAAAATAGGATTAGCATTATAACCTTGTTTTGTTTAAGGTTGTAGTGTTTTTTGTTTGATTTTTGGAGGTGGAAATGGTAGAGTAAATGTAAATGTTGATTAGAAGAAATTTATAAAAAATAACTATGCCTAAAATCAAAGACATCCCAAAAATAGATCGCCCGAGAGAGAGATTTCTTCAAAAAGGAGCTGACGCACTTTCAAAAAGCGATCTTTTGGCGATTCTTTTAGGCAGTGGCATAAAAGGAAAAAACGTTAGACAACTTTCAGAAAGTATTATTAAAAAATTTGGTAAAAAGTTTTTAGATATCACCGTCGATGATTTGTTGAAAATTTCAGGAATTGGTCAAACAAAAGCCCTCCAAATAGCATCTGCAATATCATTAGTGAAAAGATTTTACGAGGAAGACAAAACTAATAAGATTATTATAAAAAATTCTCAAGATGTTTTATCTATTACTTACGATTTAAGAGATAAGAAAAAAGAGTATTTGGTTTGCCTTTATTTAAACGCAAGAAATATTTTACTTAAAAAAGAAATTGTCAGTGTCGGTCTTTTAGACAAAACATTGCTACATCCAAGAGAAATTTTTTATCCCGCAACGAAATTAAACGCCGCCAGTATTATACTAATTCACAACCACCCGTCAGGTGACTCTTCGCCAAGCGAAAAAGACAATCAGATTGTTCAAAAGATAGTCCAAGCAGGAGAAATAATGGGAATTCCTGTTATTGATTTTATTATTGTATCCGAGAATGATCATTTTAGTTTTTATGAAAAGCTAAAAAATAAAAATAAAAATTTTGATTACGTTGCAGACGGAGTGCAAGGCACACTTTTTGAAATATTTGAAACTGAAATTCCAGCATATGAGATAACAGCTGAAAAAATCCAAGAAAATTATTTCTATATCCCGCAAGCAAAAGAGAATCATATCCAATTACACAATCGCAGATATATCGGGAATAAGCATAAACTAATTGAATGGATTTTCTCTATTATTAATAAAGAATGTATCGGAAATTCTTTCGCTGATATTTTTGCAGGTACGGGTGTTGTTTCTGCTGTAGCAACAAAACACTTTAAAAAAGTGTTATTAAATGATTTTTTACATTCTAACCACGTAATATATCGCGCTTTTTTTGGAAACGAAGCATGGGATAAGAATAAAGTAGATAATATTATCAAAAATTATAATAATATTTATGGCGGTGACTTAGAAGATAATTATTTTTCTATAAATTTTGGTGGTAAATTTTTCAGCAAAAATTCAGCAAAAATTATCGGCTTTATCAGAGAAAACATTGAAGAAAATAAAAATAATTTAACAGAAAGAGAGTATTATATGTTGATTGTTTCGTTGCTTTATACTGCGGATAAAATTGCTAACACAGTTGGACATTTTGACGCCTACTTTAAGAAAGAATTTGTAAATGATAGCTTTTTTATGAAACCGATTGATCCAATAGACACACAAGAAATATCAATTTTTCAAGAAGATACAAATGGTTTGGCTAAAAAAATAAAGGCGGATGTAATCTACATCGATCCTCCTTACAATTCCAGACAGTATAGTAGGTTTTATCATGTACTTGAAACATTAACTAAATGGGATAAGCCAAAATTACATGGAGTCGCACTAAAGCCAGACCCAGAGAATATGAGCGATTATTGCCGAGTTAATGCTAAAGATAAGTTTGCCGAGCTTGTGCGTGATCTTGACGCTAAATATTTAGTTGTTTCATATAATAATACTTACGATTCAAAAAGTAATTCATCACGAAATAAAATAACTCTTCAGGAAATAGAAAAAACCCTACAAGCTAAAGGACCAACCAAGGTTTTTGAAAAAAATTACAGGCACTTCAATGCAGGTAATACAAATTTCAATAATCACAAAGAATACCTGTTTGTAACAAAAGCAAAAATATGACTACCAAAATAAGAAGGTCCCCATTATTTTACGTCGGGGATAAATACAAACTAATGAAACAACTGGTAAATTTATTTCCTAAAGAAATAAATAATTTTTACGAACCTTTTGTCGGCGGTGGCACGGTATTCTTAAATATTGAGGCGAAAAAATATTTTCTCAATGACATAGACAAACATCTGATAAATATTCAAAAACTCTTAATCGCCAGCTCAAAAAATCCAGAAAAATTTTTTAAGGATGCAGAAAAAATAATCCACAAATATAAATTATCGCATTCATACAGAAAAGACATTGTCCCTGATTCCCTAAAAAAGGAGTTTAAAAAAACTTATTATGCTAGATTTAATAAAGAGGGATACAATAAATTAAGAACGTGCGTAAATAATTTTCAAAAAAACGACCCCTTAATTTTATACATCCTGCTTATTTATGGATTTAATAGAATGCTAAGATTTAATGGCGGAGGCAAATTTAATTTACCTGTTGGCAATGTTGATTTTAATAAAAATGTAATTAACGCTTTGAACGGCTATTTTGATTTTGTACACGATAAAAAAATATCTATAACCTCAAAAGATTTCAACAAGTTTTTTTCTGACAAAAAATATTCAAAAAACGATTTTGTATATTTAGATCCGCCATATCTAATAACCGCAAGCGAATATAATAAATTATGGAATCAAAAATCCGAATATGATTTATTAAATTTGATTGACAACTTAAATAAAAAAGGTGTAAAATTTGCTTTATCAAACGTCACTCATTATAACGGAAGCAAAAATGATCTACTATTGGAATGGATGAAAAAATATAAGGCACACAAAATAGAAAGCAATTATATCAATTATCATAACAACGGCAAAAAGATAATTAAAGAAGTTTTGATTACTAACTATTAAAATTATGGATAAAAGACAATCTGAATACAAACCATTACTATTTACAACAACCATGAGAAATCCTGAAAGATTGAAGAATTTTTTAACAGTTTTTAGTGAATACGACGGGGAAGTCTTAACAAACGAAATTATTGATAAAGTTGCTAAAATCTTAATTCAAAAAGGCTTATACCAGCCGATGAAAACTACATCCATCATTAAAAATAAATGGAAAAGTGAGATTGAGTTGAGCAAAACTGAAACAGAAAAAGTTTTTTTTGACAATCCACAAAGTCACAAAGAGGCAGGTTTTGGAAAAGGATGGCCATCAAGATTTGATACTTGGTTTAAAATTGGCAAAGAGCTTGGTTTTGTTTGGTATTGGACTAATGAAGAAATAAAATTTTCCGAAAGTGGAAAAATGTTATTAAATAAAGAGAAGCCAGAGAATGAATTAATGGTTTTTGCTAATGCTTTTGCAAAATATCAAAGGCACAATCCATTTCGCAGAGTATTAAATAAAAATGTGCCATTAATTTTATTAATTCAAACAATAAAACTTTTAAACGACGATCCTAAATACAATGGAGCGGGCATTTCAAAATTAGAAATTCCATTATTACTTTGCTGGCAAGATGATAATGCCGAAGCTTTATATCGCGAAATAAAAAAATTACGCAAAAAATATGGATATACGCCAAGCAATGAAGTCATCCTAGAGCTTTGCTATAATCTGCTAAATAAAACAAAACGAGATGACAATTCCATTCTAGGCGATTATCCTGATGATTTTATTCGTAAAATGCGTCTGACTGGTTTACTTTCTTTGCGAGGCGGCGGTCGTTTTATTGATATAAATAAAAAGGAGATAGCGACTGTTGATTATATCTTGAAAAATTATATTTCTTATAAAGAACTTAAAACAGAGAAAGAATTTTTTAATTATATTGGAACAGTTGATCATGATTTAATCACAACACTTTCTGTTTATGAATCACCTGTCAGGACGACAAAAGCGGAATTAGAAAAATGGGTAAATCATTACGCATGGGAGTCAATCAAGGCTGAAATGCTTAATTTAGCGCAGAAAAAATCTTCAAATGATGACATATTGAAAATTATTGAACAGCCATTGCGATTAGAGTTTTTGACTTCATTGGCTATTCTAAAAAAATTACCAAATGTTGTAGTGAAACCAAATTTTATTTCAGATGATGAAGGGCTACCTACAAGTTTTGCATCTGGCGGAAATCCTGATATTGAATGTTTAGAAGATAAGAATACTGTTTTAATAGAAGTTACTTTATTAACTGGCACACAACAGCATATTAGAGAGTCATTTTCAATACATAGACATCTTGAGGAATATGTAAGAAAAGGCACGAAATCATACGCTGTGTTTATTTCGCCAAAATCTTTTATTGATACTGAACGATATTTTGATTTTATCAAAAAAGATAATTTAGAAGTGAGAATATCAGATATTGATAAATTTGTTAATTGCCTTGAAACAAAGACGACATTAAATGAGGCGACTCTGTAGAATTTGAAAATCTAAGATCAGGAAAGATAGAAAAAATAAAAGACGGTTGGAAGATGAATAGTAAAGAGAAGTATAATTGGGATAAATGTGAGAATAAAAATTGGAGTGAGTGGAGCGAATTAAAATTTTAATTAAAAAAATAATATGAAATATTTATCTTTTGAAATTTCTCATTACAGGGGCATAACTAAACCTCTACATATTGATTTAAAAAATAATAGAATAATACCGATGATAGGTATTAACGAATGTGGAAAAACCACTATACTACAAGCTATATATTGTTTTGATCATATTAGTGATGGCAGTTATGGCGGTAGACACATGACAGATAAATTAAATCTTTATAATACTAATGATGATTTACCACCGATAATTACTGCTGAAATTGAAATTAAATATACTGACATTATTCTGAAAATAGAAAAATACAATGCAGTTATTTCAAAAGATAATGAAGCAATAACTAATGAAGAAGAAAAAGGGCAATTATTAGAATTCCCAATTAAAAAAGAAAATTATTCGGGTGTTTGTAAAATATCTAGAGATTTGAATTCAAAAGAGTATACTTTTTCAGAAGATGATTTTTTAATTTTAAACCCAATTGCGAAAGAAATAGTTAATAAACTTCCATATATTCTATATAATGATGATTTTATGGATAGACCGCCTAATACAGTTGAAATACCGCTAGAAGAACCAGAAGATATGGATATTTGGTTGTCTATATATGAAAGATTATTTAATGTAACTGATGTTAATTATTCTTTATTTAAATTAATCAAAATAGAGGATGAAAGACGAAGAGATTCTATAATTTCCGATGTTGAAGAAGAATTAAACAAAAGGCTTACTAAAGCATGGAAAACTTTTTTACTAAGCAAACATGGTAAAATTGACGTTAAGTTGAAGCTTAAAAAACCCGCAGGAGAGCAAACTAATCATACATTAGTAATTAAAATAGTTGAAAAAATAGGTAAAAAGGAAAGGTTTTTTGATGTTGTTGATAGAAGTAAGGGATTCCTTTGGTTTTTTAATTTTGTAATGAAATTAGAATTTAACCCTAAAATAATTGGAAATAAAAAAATACTATAAATTTGTTAGATGAGCCTGGGTCTTATTTGCACTCAACAGCACAAGAAAAATTATGCAATAAGCTTAAATTTATTTCTGAAAATGAGGGAATAGTAATTTATTGTACACACTCACATCATCTATTAAATCCTGAAATAATTCCTTTAAATAAAATTTATATAGTTGAAAAGGAAAAAAATAAAAATATCACTGCTTCTCTAATACAAAACATACCGCTAAAAAAGGATAATAATATAAGTGCTTATCAGCCCATTCTGGAGGCATTACAAATTCCAGATTTTGATTTGTGTGGTAAAAATATTCCCATAATCGCAGTTGAGGGCATTTATGATAAATATGTAATTGAACTTTTTGCTAACTTAAATTTTGATTACAAGATTTTACCAGGAGTAAATGCAAATTCAATAGTAAAAAACATACAATATTTAAATGGATTTGGTAAACAATATATAGCAATTTGGGATAATGATCCAGAGGGTATTAAAGAGTATAATAGAGCTGTTAAATCCTTTGGAGAAATTGAAGCCAAAAAATTTGATAAATTACCACTAAAAGATAAAACAAAAAGAAGAATGGAAGAAATGTTTGAAAATGATGATATTAAAAAAATAAAAAAGAAATTAAAACTAGAAGAAAATTCTAGTTATGAAAAAGTTCTAATTACATTGTATTATTTGAATGAAAGTGATAAGAGTAATATTGTTTCTAGTATTTCTAAAAAAACTAAAGATAACTTCACGATATTAGAACAAATAATTAAAAAAAGATTTAAATTTTAACATTTCTTAATCATTAATTTTTTAATATAAAAAATATGAAATTTCCCACAAAATATAATCACTATGGTTATGGCTGGTTAGATAAAATTTATCAAGGCTATCACCCAGGTATTGATTACAATAATGGTAAACCATACGAAGATGAAGGGCAGGAAGTAGTCGCGATTACGAATGGTCAAGTCAAATATGCCGGCTGTTGTTCTGGCTGGGGATGGCATATTTTGATACATCATCCAGAACATAATGTTTGGTCGCACTATGCGCATCTTCAAAATATCTGCGTTAAGGACGGCGATGATGTACTTGAAGGGAAGCTTATAGGATTGTTAGGTGGGACTGGTGGTAGTTGGGCACCACATTTGCATTTTGAAATTCGTCTTAAAGATTTTCACCACAATAAATATATTACAAAAGGTTTAGAAGAAATTAAAGACCACTATACAGATCCTGAAAAATGGCTTAAAGATCACAATGCTAAAGATCCTGAACCGACGGAAGATGCTCCCGTAGCTGATCAAAAACAAATCAATTCTTTAGTTGAAAGGTTGAAGGGAAGAATATTATTTCAACCTGAATTACATGGAGAAGCTTGGTATGTTAATCCCGTTGACGGAAAAAGATATTATTTAAAAGACGGGGAAGCGGCATTTAAGATTATGAAGAGTTTAGCGCTTGGTATTTCCAATGAAGATATCGAAAAAATTCCAAAAGCCGATAGTTTAGAATAATTAAACAAATTTAGCTTAACTTCGTATAAAAAAGTTAGGAATGTGTCCGAGTACGCAAGACATGTTTTATCTTTATTATTTAAAAAGTGTAAAAAATAAAACCATTATGTTATATTATCATTTTTTAAAATCGAAACATGCGATAGATAGTCTTAGGAATAAAAGAATAAAGGTTAGTATTTTAGACTATCTTAACGATCCATTCGAACTTAAGCCATATTTAATAGCTGAAGGAAGAAGTGTCTATTATAAAGTCCGTGAAAATTTAAGTAAAAAATGGGGTCTTTTATGTTTTTCTGAAGATTGGAGACAGTCAATTATGTGGGGGCACTATGCAGATAAACATAAAGGAATAGCGTTAGGGTTCGAAATTAACAAAGATATTAAAAAAGTAAAATATGTAAAATATAGAGAGAAAATAAAATTGACAGATGATAATAAAAAAAACGAAAAATTATTTTTAGATAAGTTAGCTTTTAAAAAATATGAATGCTGGGAATATGAAAAAGAATATAGGAGATGGGTAGAATTAAAAAATTGTGAAAAAGATAAAAGTTCAAAAGATAAATATTATGTTAATTTTAATACTAATTTAAAAATAAAAGAGATAATTTTAGGTTGCAAATTTAACTATGGAGAGATCGTGGTGGAGGAATTAAAAGAATTAGCAAAAGAAAATGGTATATCAATAATTATTCCTACTAGAGAAGAGTGGTCATGGTATAGAATAAATCCATGCGGGAAAAAACAAACACTGTATTTTCCGGAATTTAAAAAACATAATTAGTGTTTAGAATCAATCAAAAAAGTTTTAACTTCGTGATAATAAGTTATTTCTCTTCAATAGAAAAGTTCTAACATCGTCCACGACTCTGAGCCACAAAATCATTATGAATAAAATTAGCAGAACAATCACTGGAATTATTATAATAACTCTAGGTATATATATTTCATACGCAAGTTTTTTAGACTTAGCAAAAGACTGGCCAGGATTAATCTTTGGAGTTGTTTTTATTATTATAGGTCTTTTTATTCTTTTTAATGAAAAAGAGGATGATATTGAAAAAATTAAAAATACTAAATTAAAAAATTAAATAAAAAATAATATGGCGAACATTATTGTCACAACAGGAAATGAAATCCCTGGAAAAAAAATTACTAAAATTATTGATGTTGTAAAAGGTAGCACAGTAAGAGCAAGAAATATCGGTAGAGATATTGGAGCAGGTCTAAAAAGTATAATTGGCGGAGAAGTGAAGACCTACACAGAAATGACAATGAGCGCAAGAGATGAACCATATAATAGAATGGTAAATCAGGCGATAGAACTTGGGGCTGATGCAGTTATTAATGTTAGATTTACAACTTCAATGGTTATGGCAGGAGCCTCTGAGATGTTAGCTTATGGGACTGCAGTTAATATTAGCGACTAAAAAACTATATTAAAATATTAAAATAATTTTATGCAAAAAATAGTCGCAATTGGAGGAGGGGAGTTGTTAAATGTCTAAAAAGTCAACATCACTTGTTTGACTTTTTGACATAATTGATATATACTAAAATATATGATTAAAGACTATTACAAATTTATAAAAGATCTGAGGAACAAAAAGGGACTAACACAGGCTGATGTTGCTGAAAAAATCGGCATCTCCCGCTCGTCTTATATCAGTTTTGAGCAAGGGAAGACAGAATTAAGCCTATCAGAAGCGTCCAAATTGGCTGATATGTTCGGCATTTCCTTGGAAGAAATAAAAAACGGATTAAAGCCGAATTATGATAAATACAAGCAGATGATTCTGGCTTTTTTGCGTTCAGACGTGGACAAAGACGGTAAAGTTACAAAAACTAAATTAGCTAAATTGCTTTGTTTATCCGATTTTGCTTGGTTCTACAAACACTTGGAAAGCATGAGTGGAATGGCATACCGCAAAATTCAATACGGTCCAGTGCCAGATAGCTATTTTCGCGCGATTGAAGAATTATTTGAAGAAGGATCTATTAATATAGACAACACCACCAAAGAAGGGGCATTTTTAATTTATCAGTCCACGGCAGGCGAACAAACAGATTTAACAGAATTAAATAAAAATGAAAAGAAGTTAATAAAAGAAATTTCTATAAAATGGAAAGGCAAGAGAACGCAAGAAATAGTTAAATTTACGCATGAACAATTACCATATTTAATTTGCGAAGATAATGAGATTATTCCTTATGGTCTGATTACCCAAGAAAACCCTGATCATGTCTATTAGATATTCTGTAATGAAACTGCCAAATGTAAACAAACAACAATTTAAAAAACTGACAATGGAATAAATTATTTGACAAGCATATTAAGAGAAAAAGTTTTTAGCGGTAGATTATAAATATATATTAATTAATAATTATAAAATAATATGGCATCTAAATTTTTATCATCATTATCAAAAGAAAAATATCAAGAGCTGACTCTTAAGTTACATCGAATACAAAACAGCCAATGTTTTATTTGTCAGAAAGAAATTAATCTAGACTTACAAGCAACTAATATTGATCACATTGTGCCACTAAAAACTAGAGGTAAGGATTCTGAAGAGAATTTTGCTTTATCACATGAGAGTTGCAACAAGTCTAAGCTTGATGCAAATCTGAATGTGGCTAGAGTTTTGTTCAGATTGAAGGCAATTCAGGAAAAAGTATTTAAAAAGGATGGTAGCGTTGCATCATTGAAACATGTGTTAGAAAAATATGGTGGTTCTAAATATGATTTTAATTACACTGCGAAAGATAAAAAGCTTGAGTATTGTTTTTCCGATATCGGCGAAAATGATATTTTATCAAGTAATGTTTACGAAGACAGTTTGACTGCCAAAACAAAGAAGAAGATAGAAAAAACTGTCTTTATTGAGGTGCCTATTGAATATCTATATCATGATGAGATTATAAACCCTCGTGGTATTAATTCAAGTATTAGTAAGTTAGTAAAAGAATTTTACAAAGGTAACCCGCAACTTCATTTGAGCTTGGCTAGAGTTGAAGAAGGGAAGCTTAAGATTTTTGATGGTCAACACAAGGCAGTGGCACAAATATTATTAGGCGTAAAGCGTTTACTCGTCCGTGTGTTTGTCGATCCTGACATAGACAGACTTACTGAAACTAATACGAACGCAGGCAGTTCATTGAGACAGATAGCTTTTGATAAATCAATAATGAGACAGCTTAATAATACATTGTATTCAGAAAGAATTAAAAAATACCAAGAAGATCACAACATGTCCGAAGATAATTTTAATTTTTCTGAGCAGCAGTTAATTGATTACTTTAAGGGAGAGAATGTAAATGTGAAGAAATATATTATTGATAGCATAAAACATTCAATCACTTATTCTAAGAGCAATAAGTTAAAAGACTACATAGATTTTGAAGGCAAGGCCAAGGAGCAACCAGTTTCATACAGCGCTTTTAGTAAGGCTATATTAGATCAGTTAGTTGATTCAAAGCAGTTTTTATCCACGCCCATTAATTATAAGAGTGACGAAGGATTAAATCCTCGTGAACTTCAAATAAATCAAATAGTTGAACTTCTGAACATAATTGCTGACGAAATTTATGTGAGCAAATTTAAGCCGGAAGTTGGCGTGTATAGAGTTGAACAAAAAATAATCCAACAGAAAGATGAAGAGATAACTGACGAACATTTGTCTGCTTATAGAATTAGCAAGGAAGAGGTTTTATATAATTGGTTAGTGTATTTACAAAAAGTAATTGAAAGCTACTTTAATAATACAGGTAGGGTATACGAGCCGAATAAATTCTTTATGGTAAAATTTGACGAGCAATTGTGGATTAACATTAGGAATTTTGTTAAAAATTTAATTGTTTTACCACTTTGGAAAGATAGATCAATGGCAAGTACAATTTTTGCTGGAAAGAATAATTATGAATATTGGAAAGAAATATTTGTTACCGGTAAAAGCCCCGATGGAGCAGAAGTGTTAGCTAAGTCGCTTAATTTTATGGAGATGATTAAAGGGGAGGAAAATAATAACAATTAATAGTTAATGTTATAAATAAATCAACAATAAAAATGCTAACTAAATCTGACTACATAAAATATCTTCAGTGTAAAAAATACTTATGGCTAAATAAGTTTAGGGAAGACTTAATACCAGAAGAGATTGATGATAATTTGCAAAGAGCTTTTGATACCGGCTATGCTGTTGAGGAGTTAGCATATAAACTTTATCCAGGTGGAGCCAACGCGGGTGAAGATGATATGAGAGAAGCGATAGCTAAGTCTAGAAAATTGATTGAAGACAAAACATCTATAATATTTCAGCCCACCGTATCTGGGAAAGATTTATTTTGTAGAGCTGACATAATTAGTTACAACAAAGCTTTTGATACCTGGGATATTATTGAGGTAAAGAGTTCAACTGAGATAAAGGATATTTATATTGACGACTTGTCTTTTCAGAAGATTTGTTTTGAAGAAGCAGGATTAAAGGTGGGTGAAGTATTTTTGGTTCATATCAATAACCAGTATGTAAAGAACGGGGAAGTAAATGTTTCAGAATTGTTTATTGTAGAAAATATTACAGAGCAGGTTAGTGAAAAAATTGAAGAAACAAAGTTAGAAATAAAGAACGCATTAGAAGTTCTTAAGATTAAAGAGGAGCCAGAGATTCAGGTATTAAGGCAGTGTTCTAATCCTTATGAGTGTCCCTTTATTCCATACTGTTGGAAAGATTTTCCAGATTATTCAATTTATTCTATCGCTGGAGCTTTAGGAAAAAAGAAATTAGAAATATTACTGGACGAAGGAGTAATGGAAGTTAAAGATATTCCGTCAGAACTTTTAACAAATGATAAGCTAAAAAAACATCATTTTGTAGTTACTAATAATGTTGTTCATATTGAAAAAGATAATATTAAAAAAGAGTTGGAGTGTATTGAATATCCAATTTATTTTTTAGACTACGAAACTTATGCTCCAGCAATTCCGATAATAGACGGATATAGGCCGTATCAAAGAATAGTTTTTCAGTATTCACTTCATATTCAAAAATCGCTAGAATCCGAGATTGAGCACTATTATTTTTTAGCTAAAGATTTAATAGATCCTACTAAAGGAATGTCTAAGACTTTGCAAGAACATATTGGCAAGTTTGGGACAGTTATTGCTTGGAATATGAGTTTTGAAAAAGGTTGTAATACAGAAATGGGAGAAAGAGCTACTGAATATCAAGCATTTTTTGCAGATATTAATAATAGGATGTACGACTTAATGCATGTATTTAAGAAAGGATTTTATGTTCATAAAGAATTTCACAGTAGCGCGTCGTTAAAAAAAGTATTGCCAGTAGTTGTACCAGAGCTTAGTTATAAAGAACTTGAGATTGGAGACGGGATGGTCGCTTCAAATACATGGGGAGATATGGTTACTAAAAATATGAGTATAGAAGAAAAAGATAAAATATATAAAAACCTATTAAAGTATTGCGAGTTAGATACATTGGCGATGGTAAAGATTTTAGAAAAATTAAATAATTTAAATTAATATGAGCAATAAAGAATTAATAAATTATTATAAGTCAATTAATATAGAGAAATATATTACATTTAACAGGCGAGGAGCTGAGGAGAACGTTAAAGTAAAAATACTTTTACCTATGATTAAATTTTTGGGATATGATTTGGTCAGTAATACTGATTTTGAATTAAAGAGTATTGATATAGTTTTATTAGACAAGAACAGTAAGCCAATTTTATTTATTGAGGCAAAATCATGGGATCAGAATATAAATAAACATTTAGATCAATGTTTGGAATATACATATAAATTACGAATTCCTTTTGCTGTAATTATGTCAGGAAAAGAAACTGCTATTTATTCTACATTAATAAATGATGCTAATTTAAAAGAATCAAAACCTCTTTTCCGTTTTAGTTTTAATGAATTAATAGAAGCTGGTGGCGAGGAAATTTTAAGTAAGTTACACTATCTAATATCAAAAGAAAGTGTTTGTAATGATTATAAAAATTTATATGATGAAGTAAAAAAGAAATTGGTAAATAAGAATATTGATGATGCCAGAAAATTATTTTTTCAAAAATGTTTTAAATATAAACCTGTAATAAAAACCAGTAAAATTACAAATGATAATTTTGAAAAATTAATATCACTATATCCTAGAGAGGTTTCAGAAGCCTTGCGATATGGAAAAGACGAATTTGTACGTCTAACTAAAGAGTATAAAATATTCCGCCTACGCTATATGAGTAAAGAAATCGGAATTGAGTTTATTGACAAGTCAGGTCCTAGACACAGGAAATATGGATTAGTTGGTATTTATCCAGAAAAAGCGCAAGTGATTTTCGGAGGCAGTAATTGGAAAGAGTTGGTTGAAAGAAAAATTTTAACTAAAAGATTGTTGGTTGATAAAATAAAAAAGTATGATGGTAATATAAAAAATATTAAGCATATGAAAGAATTGATTAATATTTTAGAAGAGGCTTTTATAAATATTGTTAAAATAAAACAAAATTTTTAGCTAAATTTTATTAATACAAATGGCGACAATACTAAAAAAACAATTTAAACAATTTAATAATTATAAGACAATAAACAGTCTTCAAAATAATCAAATAAAGTTGCTTGAAAAATTAAATTCAAAAAAATATCGTCAGGAATTTAAACAATTCACGGTTGAAAATTTGACGATTATTCTTGATGCCCTAAAAGACGGTTATGATTTCCAGTCTTTGTTTGTTACCGAAGAATTCGCAAGTAAACACGAAGAAAAACTTGCCTTTCTGCAAAAAAATTCTAATTCGCAAAATTTTTATTTAATTGACTCTAAATTAAATAAAGCATATTCAAATTTAAGCACACCATCCGGCATTACTGCAATTTATGATATTAAAGAAAAAAAGCTGGATAAAAAGTCAGTAATTTATTTAAACGGAATAAATGATCCTGGTAATTTAGGCTCAATTATGCGTATCGCTTTAGCTTTTGATTTTTTGAATTTGGTTCTTGATAAGAATTGCGTTGACATCTATAATCCAAAAGTTATTAATGCCTCCAAGGACGCTATTTTTAAGTTGAATATTATTGAAGATAAATCAGGAAAATGGTTTAAGAATAATAAATTGCCAATTTATTCTACAAGTTCTCGCATTGGTGTAAACTTGTCAGAGTTAAAACCAGAAAAATCATATTGTTTAGTTTTGGGCAACGAGAGTCATGGCGTTAGCCCTGAGATAATTAAGTTATCAAAAGAAAGTATAAAAATAGAGATATCTAATAAAATTGAATCGCTAAACGTAGCAACCGTTGCGGCAATACTATTTTATGAGCTTAAACGAAAATCAATTAATACGGATTGAAGAAGTAGTTTTAAAATTAGATGATAATGAAGAAATTTTAAAATCCAAAATTTCTAAGATTTTAACTTTGCCTGAAACAGAGATTGTGAGTTATACTGTGGCTAGAAAAAATATTGATTCTCGCCATAAAAATATTCTTTTTGTTTATACTTTAGATGTTATAGTTAAAGATGCGCGAGCTATAAAAGAGTGGAATAAACGTCACAGAGTTAGACGTCACGAATATTTTGTTTATAAAGAAAATATTGTTAGTAAAAAGAAAATAAAAAATATTGTAGTAGCAGGTAGCGGTCCTTGCGGTTTATTCGCTACTTTGTTGCTGGCAAAAGCAGGATTAAAGCCATTATTAATTGAAAGAGGCAAAGATATTGATGCGAGAGTGAAAGATGTGGATAATTTTTTTAAAAAAGGCGAATTTAATTCAAAATCAAATATTCAATTCGGAGAAGGCGGAGCCGGGACTTTTTCTGACGGTAAATTATATACTCTTATAAATGATCCTCGCTCAAAATATATATTTACTGAATTGATAAAAGCTGGAGCGCCTAAAGAAATAGCATGGAGCGGAACTCCGCATATTGGTACTGATAAATTACGCAGAGTAATAAAAAACATTAGAAAAGAGATTATTAAACTCGGAGGAATAATTAGGTTTGAAGCTTGCCTGTCAGATTTGGAAATAAAAAACAGCAAATTAGAGGCGATAATTTTGGGTAATAATGAAAAAATTTTAGCTGATGAACTTATTTTAGGGATAGGCCATTCAGCGCGAGATACTTATAAGATGCTTTTTAAACGGAAGTTAAAAATGAAATCAAAAGCGTTTTCTATTGGATTGCGGATTGAACATTTGGCGGATATGATAAATAAGTCTCAGTACGGAGATTTTTATGAACATCCGAAATTAGGCGTAGCTCGTTATAAGTTAGTTCAACACATTAATTGTGGACGATCAGTCTATACTTTTTGTATGTGTCCTGGCGGATATGTGATTGGAGCCACTTCTGATGAAGGTGGCGTGGCTGTTAATGGCATGAGTGAATTTTCGCAGAACGGAGATAATTCAAATAGCGCGTTGTTAGTCCCGGTTACCCCAAACGATTTTGGCTCAGATCATCCTTTGGCAGGAATTGAATTTCAGATTAAATGGGAAAGACAGGCTTTTTTAACAGGTGGTAGCAATTATTTCGCGCCAGTCCAACTAGTAGAAGATTTTTTAAAGAAACAAGCTTCAAATGAAATGCGGAGCGTTAATGCAACATATCGTCCAGGTGTTAAATTAACTTCTTTAGACTCTTGTTTGCCAGATTATGTAATTAAAAGTTTGCGCGAAGCAATTCCGAAGTTTGACAAAAAGATAAAAGGATTTGCTAATCCTGACGCAGTCTTAACAGGAGTTGAAACTAGAAGTTCTGCGCCACTTCGTTTGGAGCGTAATGAAAATTTTGAATCAAATATTTTAGGTATTTACCCTGCTGGCGAAGGAGCAGGGTATGCTGGAGGAATAGTTTCTTCGGCTATTGATGGTTTGAAAGTGGCAGAAGCTATAATCAAAAAATATTTATAATTTTAAAAATAAAAAACATCCTGCGTTATCGCGGAATGTTTTTTATTTGATTTCTATTTCTTATCTAGTCGCTCCAGAATACGCGATTGCTCGAACAACATCCCACGCGGTTGCTTTTACAGGAGCATACCCATAAATAGCTTCAAAGGTTTTTATGGCAGTTTTTTCACTGTCTAAATTCCTATTAGCAGGTCGAAGTCCGTAAGTCATAACAGTAATAGCAGCATCATCATGCGCGTTTGTTCTGTCAGCATCTCTTAAATAAATTGCTCTAAAATTTATATTCGCTCTTTCTTCTGCGGTAGCGCTTGTTTCGCTTGGCCATCTGCCATTAGCAATTTTAACAACATCATTCCATTCGTTAGCAGTTGTTGGAAGTTTTCCAAAAGCTGCACGGTAGCTATTAACTACACCTCCTCGTTCTCCAGCTCCTAGAATTTTTGTTGCTCTTGTGCCGTATGTAACGAAATTTACAATCGTATTTCGAACTTGAGCAGTAATTCCAGAATCAGCTACAACTTTTGCTACAATAGTGTCATTATATTCAGCTTCTTGAGCAGAATTTCTAGCAACTCCCATCTCAGCAATAACCTTGCTAACATCTCCAGAAATTACTGTTTCAGCATCAGAAGTCATTTGCCCTAAAGTAATATTGCCGTGCCTGTCTTTGTCAGGTTCGCCTGCGGCTAACTCAGTTGTAGTTGTTACAGGAGCTTCTGTTGTAACTGTTTCTGTAGTGGTTTCTGTTGTAGTTGGTTCGGTTGTCGTGACAGTTCTGCTAGCTCCACCACCGCCTCCACCACCACTGTACAAGGTAGTGTTTCCGCTAGATCCAACACATACAGCGCTTGCGCCTGATCCTGATAAAGAATATCCTGAATTACATGTTAATGCTCCGCATGTCGGATATGCGTTGTATGTAGCTACATTATCAAGAGATGTACAAAAAGCCGTGCAGTCAGACGCTAAAGGCCCCGCTGTGTAAGATCCAGTAGTAGTAGGCATAGTTAAGTATGTTGTGCCAGGTGCCGTATTATCAACACAATCAACCATAGTTCCATTCAAGGCAGAATATAGAGAGCCAACACTTTCACTTGAACAGCCGACTTTAAACGCGCTTCCAGAGTTAGTTATTGTTAATATTCCATCGCTAAAAGTCCATTCTTCGCAAGTAGATTCATCAAAAATGAATAAATCAACAGATGCATCACCGACAGTAAATCCAGTAATGGTAATATTTGCGTCAGCAATAAAGTTGTTAGTAGCTGCTAAAGCAGTTGCAATAGTAAAAACAGGAATAATAAGAAGTGAAATCAAAGCTGTTAATACAATAGATTTTCTCATAAATTTAATTAATTAATTAATAATTTATTCACTTATCTTATTGCCATCCATGACCATGTTTGCGCATCGCCGTCAATGTCAGCTGTTGTTGAAGCATTAAATAGGGAAATTTCAATATAGCCAGATGTGCTTGAGGCAGATGCTCCTTGAAGCACCAACCAATCATAATTTGATGTTGGAGGTGTTACAAAAACTTTATCTCCGCTTTCAACACCGGTAGCGGCGCAACTTGATGCCACCAAACTACTTGTAGCTATTGATATGCTTTGAGGATCAACAGAGCATGTTCCTGTAAAAATACCTGTTATTGCTGTTCCACTAGCTCCAACAGATATACCAGTTGTTGATGCTCTCTGATTAATGGTGTCAACCTCTAAAATTGGAACACCGTTTGTGTCTAGTACTGAAAGAGCTCTTTGGAAATCAGATGTAATAGTAGTGGAAGTAGCAGCTAAAGTTCCTGTTACGGATGTTGCCCCAGCAAGAGTTGTTGCTCCGCCGTCAGCGATAGTTAAGATTGCAGTTCCGCCGTCTTGAACTGTTAATAGGTTTGCTGCTGCAGCTTGGTTAATAAGCAAAGCTGTTGTTGATGCTGTTTGGTCAACAGTATTAACATCAAAAATTGGAACACTGTTTGAGTCTGTGACAGTAAGAGCTGTCTGATAATCAGATGTGATTGTTGTGGTTGTAGCAGTGCTAGCCCCGGAAACAGTGCTAGCTCCAGTAACTGTTAGTGTTCCGCCTGTTGATATGTTTGTTCCTATTGTTGTAGCGGCAACAATTCCGCAAACAGCAAATGAAGCTATAGTTATTGTGAAAACCACTTGCAAAAACATCCTTGATTTAACAAATTTGTTCATAATTTTTATTAAAAGCAAATGAAAAACTAATAATTAGGCCTAATGATTATTAATTCTATCATTTCTTGTTTTTAGGTTTTTTTGTTAATTAAATTATTTTAATAAGAAATAATAAATTTTTTTTACGCTATTCAGCGCTCGACCTTTAAAAAATATATTTCTTGTAAATTGTCCTTGAAGGCGACACGTCGACGTGTCGCCTTCAAAATTATTTATCTTGTTGCTCCAGAATAAGCAATTGCTCTAACAACATCCCATGCGCTTGCCGTAGAAGGATTGTACCCATAAATATGCTTGAAAGTTTTTATAGCAACTTTTTCAGAATTAAGATTTCTGTCTGATGGTCGCAAACCGTAAGCCATAACAGTTACAGCCGCGTCGTCGTGTGGATTAGATCTGTCTGGTTCTCTTAAATATATCTTTTTAAATGCTTCAGTAGCATTAGCCTCAGTCATATCATTTCGTTCACTTGGCCATCTACCGTTAGCTATTTTAATAGCATCGCTCCATTCAGCTTCTAAAGTAGGCAATTTCCCAAATGCGGATTTATATGAATTTACTACTCCAGCTCTTTCACCTTCACCTAAAATAAATGTTGTATCAGTACCATAAGCCACAAAGTTTGTAATAGCATTTGTATGTTCAGCCGTTAGCCCTTTCATGTTTTTGATTAATGCTTTAGTGTATTTTTTAACTGCTACTTGTTCTTTATTTAAAGCCCTTTTTAGCCCAAATTTAGCTAGTAGCGAGTTTATATTAGCTTTTACAACTTCAGATGCTTCAGAGGCAATTATTACTATTTTTTGCGCAAATTCTGTTGTTGCTTGTGTTGTAGTTTCAACAATTTCCGCAACAGCTTCTGTTGTATCAGCTATTATTTCTTGAACTTCAGCCACAACTTCTTCGATAGTAGTTTCTTCTGTTGCTTCAGTTGTTTGTGTTGATCCGCCACCACCTCCTCCTCCAGGGAAGAAACTTCCTGACCCTTGAGAGTCGGCGACACAAGAATTTCCGCTTTGTGTATAATCCTCATTACATGTTATAGCGCAACTAACTGAAATAGTTCCATTATCAATGCTTGTGTTAGAGCAGACTTGTACAGCAGTAGAACTAGCAAGAGGAGTCTCGCTTCCTCCGGCTAAAGCCGCGCCGTTTCCATCATCAACAGAAGTCACTTTATAATAATAGCTTGTAAATTCGCTTGTTGTATCTGTATAAGTCCTTGTTGATGTTGCAATATTAGATGTATTTCTTTGCGTGTAATTCGCGTCGTCATCGCATCCGCTTTCGCATCTGTAAATTTCATAAGCGTATAAATCATTGCATGTCGTTTCATCAAAATTTGTTGTTACTTCGTTCCATGACATAATTACAGAAGTTCCAGCGCCTGCTGTTTGCGCTAATCCGCTTGGAGCTGACGGCAAATTATTATCAGGAGGATTGGTAGCTCCAAAAATAGTTAAATGATCTGTTTTAGCTGTCATTACTAATTTATAATCAGCATAGGCAGTTCCATCTGATAAAGTATCAACAAATTCTTCATATCCTGATTGAGAGGTGGTAGCGTTGTCAGGCATTAAAATCCATTCAGTGTCAGAAGTAGATTCTTTATAGTATGCTTCGCGAGTCGTTGATAAACCAACCCAATTATCTGATGAATTATCCCAATAACTCATAGATAATGTTTTAAGTTTTGAGTTATCCACAAGCGTGGAGCTAGCCACATCTGCTTTATAGTAAACTAATTCAACATCAACATAATCGTCTAAGTTAGTAATCGCGTTTCCGGGGCTATCTGTTGCTGAAATAGTTTTTCCAACTCCGCCAAATGGTTCAGCGCTTGTTGTTTTTGTTACTGCTGAAGTGGTTTGCACAGAGACATTTCCTGAATTAGAATCAGATCCTAAAGCGTTTGGAGGAATAACCATTTTTACGCCAGTTCCTCCAAAGTTGGTATCATCAACAGTTCCTCCGGAAGAAGGAGTAATTGTTCTTGATTTTGTTTTAGATTCCCAT
>JBDRNG010000041.1:0-5906 GCA_043811275.1 Candidatus Falkowiibacteriota bacterium
GAACTGCGTCCATAACGGACATTCCAGCCAGACCAAATCTATATAATCCAAATATATTAAAAGGCATCGGACAATCGTGGCCCGTATTTATAATGTCGGCAATCAAAGAAAAAGGATTGCCATTCGAAGCATTCAACAAAATGATGCCAATACTTGCAAAAGGAAAGCTTAATATTAATTAAGGAGATTCTCATGGATGAAGAGCTTATTCAGCAATTATTAACCGAATATTTAAACAACCAACAAGATCCTGGGATTATTTGGGAAAACACTCAACCAGAAATGTCTATGGATGAATTGGAACAAATATTAGGTGCTTATAGAAAACCAAAACCGAAGCCAACGGATTTCAATATGGGCGACGTAACCGAAGACCAATTAGCAGAATATTTGCAATCGATGCTTTCGCAATAAGTAAGTTGGCTTTCATACAAATATATACATGAGACAAACAACTAAAAAATAATTGAAAGGATTTTTAATGATAGAAAACACTTCATACGTTAATCAATATTCCAAATACCAAGACTTAGATTTAAACCAACTATTGCAAGTGTTAACATCGAATATACAAGAATGTTTTACGTTTGCAGAATATCTGTATATGGCAAACGGTTTGTATAGGTCGGCAACAGAAAGAGTAGCAAAATATTTTATAACAGATTTATCTTATGGAGAAGAAGGGATAGTAGAATACGAAGACAAGGATTTTAAGGTTATTCTGGAAGAAGATTTAAGCATAAAAACAATTGCTGGTCTTATTATGGTTGACTTGCTTGTGTATGGAAATAGCTTATCGTTCGTATATACTCCTTTTACAAGACAATTAATATGTCCGCAATGCAATACAATTTTCAATATAGAAACAACCGCAATCGACGATAAAAACTTAAAATTTGATGCCAATGCAGAAATGTTCACTACTCATTGTATAAGATGCGACTATAAGGGCAAATTCGATTATTTAGACCTGGCAATCAAAAATGCGTCTAAAATAAGCATAAGAAGAATAGACCCAAAAACTATTAATATAGACCATGATTCGATTTCTGGTGATACTATTTATTATTTAATGCCAGATGAAATATATTCTGCAAAGGTAAGAGAAAACAACCGCCATATTTTAGCAAAAGCGCCTATCATTATTTTGTCGGCTATTGGAAAAGACAAATGTGTTAAATTTGAAAATAGCCTATTATGTCATTTGAAAATACCTGGAATTTCTGGCTTATATAGAGGGTGGGGAATACCGCCTGTTATAGGAATAGCAGAAAACATAGTAAAGCAACATTATTATACTACTTCGGAATTAGTGTTCTTGAAAGACTACATGACGATACAAAGAATACTTTATCCCTCTGCAATGCAAAATCCAATGATGGGTGGTATGCAAATCAATATGGATAAATTTAAGTCAGAGATGGGCGCCGCTATAGAAGCTCATAGAAAAGACAGAACCAGATATTTAGTGTCTCCGTTTCCTGTTGGTTATCAAGTTACGGGCGGAGAAGGTAAATCCCTGCAATTAACAAATGAAATAGAATTCAATACTAAACAACTATTAGCCGCATTAGGATATCCAGCAGAATTGTATTATATGACTTTTAATATGCAGGCGTTGCCAGCAAGCTTAAGATTGTTTGAAAACTATTGGTCATATATTCCTGAAGGATTGAACAAATGGATTAAGTTTGTTATCAAGCAAATATGCGGATTCTTAAAACTAAAAGAACCTTCGATTAAATGGCAAACGGTAAGAATGGCAGACGACATAGAAAGAAGACAAGTATTATTACAATTAGCACAATCTCAGCAAGTGGCACTTAGCACGGCATTAGAAAGTTACGGAATAGACTTCAAGAAAGAATTAGGAAAAATAATAAAACAAACGGAAACACAACAAGAGGTAATAGAGGAAGCCGCAGAGAATCAAAAAATAAAATCGGAAATAACAGGAGAACCGCAACCAGGACAACAGGCTGGAGCTGGGGGTCAATCAGATCTAAACGATACCATGATGCAACAAGCAACACAAGTAGCTCAACAATGGATGCAAATGGACGAAACACAAAGAAGATCACAAATGACACAATTGAATCAATCAAACAAAATATTACACGACGTCGCTATGTCTATATATAATGAAATGAAAGAAAACATTAGACAGAATGCAGGCAATCAGGCTATAGCACAACAAAGACAACAAATGCAGCAAATGCAGCCACAACAACCACCTACACAATAATTTATTAAGCGATTTATAAGTTATTAATGAGTGATTTATGGATGATTTCGCAAAAGGAATTAAAGACAAAAACGTATCATCTGATCCAAGTGAATTATCAGACGACATTGTGGAATTTGTTCTACAAAAACATGTAGCAGATATTGCAAAAAAACATTATGACTTAAGACTAAGCGACGAAGACAAAGCTATTTCATGGGCATTAAAGAAAAATATGCCTACGGAAAAAGGTGAAAAAGTATTAGCGATAAAGCAGCCAGACCATAATCCCGAATATTTAGACTTTGAAGGAAAAATAGAAAAAGGATATGGCAAAGGAAGCGTGGAACAATTTTTACGTTCCGGGTTTGTAGAAATTCTAGAAAAACGTCCAAACTTGGTGAGATTTACTATAGGTGATAAAAAAATACCGCAAGAATATATTATATTTAATCCTAATCATGGAGACGTCGATAAAACAAAAGCAAAAAAATGGATAATGATAAATACGACACCGAAACATAAAGATTTAGATTTACAACGAGAACAGTTTAAAACCGTAAACAAAAAAGATTTATATGACAAATATTTAGACGAATCTTATGTAGCTGAACCTAAAATAGAGGGTGCGCTTTCTATAATAGATTTTGATAAAAATTTAACAAGACTATATTCTACTAGACAATCTAAGCAAACAGACAATGCTTTACAATATACATATCATATTGGAAAAAATATCCGAGTACCAGTGAATCCGCTAATAGGTACAAGAGTTAAAGGAGAATTATTTTTTGTCGACGCAGATAACAAACCAATAAATATAAGACAAATATCTGGATTATTAAATAGTACGCCAGAAAACGCATATAAAAAAATTAAAGAGTACGGACTAAAGCCAAAAATATATTTATTTAATATAGATAAATATAAAGGCAAAGATGTTTCTAATTTATCCTATGCCGATAAATTAAATTTGCTTAGAATAGTTAATAAAGAAACTGGAGATGATTTTATATTTCCAGACTTGTCTATTTCTGCAGACGATAAAATAGATCTATTAAAAAAAATGGAATCAGGAAATATCCCTATCACAAAAGAAGGAATAATAATAAGGAACTTATTGAAAAATGAAAAACCGATGAAGCTAAAATTTAGGCCTTCTTTTGATGTATATGTAAGAGACATATTAAAAGGAAAAAATGGAGCATCTGGATTTTCTTATTCTATTGAACCCGAAGGCAAAATTTTAGGAAGCGTTGGAACTGGATTCACTAATAGTCAAAGAACAGATATGTTGAAAGAGCCAGAAAAATATAAAGACAGAATTGCCGTCGTACATGCGCAGGAACAATTTCCGTCTGGAGCATTAAGAGCTCCATCATTCGAAAGACTTCACACAGACAAGTGAAAAAAGTGAAATAAATAAAATAATTTTTTTTCTTTGTTCTACATTAATTAACTGATATAATAATATTATTAGAGTCTGAGTTCGCTCTGAAAAGCTGCAACTTATAATTGTGGCAACTCGCATGTATTTCAATGTTATGAAAGGTGGTGTCTAATGGCTGAATCAAAAGAAACAAAACCAAAACCTGTTGAAGAGATTAAACCCAAAACTATTGAAGAAGTAAAACCTGGATACAAAAAATCCGAGTTTTGGCTTACTTTAGTTTACCAGGTTTATGTATGGGCTATCGCTGTTCCAGACGAAGGAATGCCTATTCCATTAAAAATTGGAATAATGATAGTTGCTATGGCGTTGCTTATTTTCTGGGTTTACAAAAGAGATAAAATTTATTCTGGAATAGACAAGAAAAAAGATAATGAAAAACTTAATTCTATTCTAGAAACTTTATTTGATAAAATAAGCGCATTAATAAATTCAAATGAAACTTCAGAAGAAAATTCAGAAAAAGAATCAGAAGAAGCTTCAGAAGAAACTGACATTTAATTAATTATCTTAACGATGGAGACAAAAAAATGGGAACAGAATTACCGATTTACAAAATCGATTTTACTAAAGCTAAAAGAGCTATCGCGGAAGCAAAACAAGCTTTAATCAAAGTTGGCGAACTATATCCACACGTTGTTAAAAACGGAGATAAAGCAATCGTCAAAATGGCTAATCTAATGTTGCAAATGCAGAAACAGGGTGGCGGCGAAGGCGTAAACGAAAGTTCTGGATATAGCCTACCAGAAAAAGCAAAAAAAGAAATATTCGATTCGATGGCAAATAAACCAACAGGAAGAGAGTATCCAAAAGAAGAAAGACGTGGAAGACAGTACGATGAGCGAACTGCTGACGAGTATGCAGACGAAACTATGGCTGAAACGACAGGCGCAGAAAACGAAGAATTGATAAAACGATTGATAGCTGAACAAATGTCCGGGCAAGCTGCTGGGCAAAAACCTGATCCTTCGTTTATACAAAATCTCGCTGCTAATCCAGAAGGGCTTGCTGTGTTGCTTGGACTTCTTGGTGCAGGAGTTGGTGGCGCAGGTTCAAAGAATGTGCTCGGTGGTTTGTTAGGTGGTTTGTTAGGTGGTGGCGCAGGTTATTTTGGACCTAAAGCATTAGCTGGAGAAAAACTTCTCTAGGGAGAATTTAATGACACAAAAATTCGATAAAATAATCGATGCGATTGGCGCTATAGATGCGCAATCAGATGAAGAAATAATAAACTTCAATCAAGCATACGACGCAATAGATTATGTAAAACGTGCGATGATCAATATAACAAGAAACTACGATAAAATCATAGAATCTTGCGACGTTAATACGGTTAACAATGCAAATAACATGCTATCAAACATTAATACGAGGTTGCAGAATATCGGCGGAATCACGAAGAGAGCAAGACTAGGAGAGACGAACGAAATAATAGAACAAAAAAAAGAATTTCCCGAAATAACTCCGCCTACTGCCGAACAACAATTAACGCCAGAATATACAGAAAAGAATGTTTTGCCTAATATATTACATGGTAAAACATCCCCTCCCTCTTCTTCTTCTTCTGCTCCTCCTAAGTCTGGTTTTAATCTAATGAATTTTCTAAAAGATAAGCCATATATACCCGCAATATTGCTCGGATTACTTGGCGCAGGAGTTGGAGGCGGTGTTACCAAAAGTCCTCTAGGCGCGTTAATCGGAGCATTGCTTGGTGGTGGTGGTGGATATGCTTTACCTCAATTAATAGACGGGAAAAACATATTAGACATATTCGGATTAAGAGAACCACCAAAACCAACTGACACTGGAGCTGACACTAAAGCTGACACTGGAGCTAAAAATACGAATCAAAGCGAAACAGAACAAAATTTAAATACTGGCGCTTCTAACGCCAGCGGCGTTGGAGAAAAAGAAAAAAATATGAATGTAAAGAAACCAGAACAGGCTTAATTTATGTAGCCTAATTTATGGAGACAAGTTTATGGCGTTCGACCTATCAGAATTTGTAACAAACAACCCTGCTGTGCCTATTTTATCTGGCAGTGGGATAGGGGCGATGTTTCCGCTGCTATTAAGTAAGAAAAACAGAAAATACTGGTTTCTTAAATCTTTATTAGGCGCAATAGCTGGAGGTGGAGCTGGAGCGATGGGAGCATATGCTTTATCAGATCCAACAAAATTAAAAAAAGAGGCTTGTATGACTAACGCATTAAACGGTCTTTTACTTGCATT
>JBDRNG010000042.1:0-2367 GCA_043811275.1 Candidatus Falkowiibacteriota bacterium
AAACAGGAACAGCGCAATGGAAAACAGATGAAACACCGCATTCATGGTTCACTGCTTTTGCGCCGTTTGACAGTTCAGAGCTGGTAGTTACTGTTTTAGTTGAACAGGGCGGAGAAGGCAGTGAGTACGCGGCTTGGATTGCTTATGATTTTATGAACTGGTACTTCCGTTCATATAAATGACCAATGACCAATTCCTCAATGACCATTTTGTTGAGAATGACCAGTTCCTAAGATTTTGGACATTGGTTCATTGGTGCTTGGTTATTTTTTACGAATAGCGGGGATAAAGTTGCTAACTTATTAAATATGCGTTATAGTTTAAAAAATAAAATTACTGATTGTTAATTGCCAATTGCTCCATTTAAAATAAAGAGGGGAGCAATTAACAATAAGCAATCAACAATCAATTTATGAGTGATCAAATTGTGCTAACCCCAGAAGGCAAGCTAAAATTAGAAGAGGAACTAAAAAATCTTAAAGAGGTGCGGCGGCCGGAGATTATTGAAAAAATTGAGCAAGCTAAGGAATTAGGCGATCTTTCAGAAAACGCAGAGTATCATGATGCTAAAGATCAGCAGGGCATGATTGAGGCGCGGATTTTGGAAATTGAAGAGATTTTTAAAAAAGCAGTCATTACAACAGGACAAGAAAAAGCAACTGGTAAAATCCAGATTGGCAGTTCATTTGTAGTGGAAGATTCAAAGGGAAACCAAAAAGAACTAACTTTAGTTGGCTTTAACGAAGCTGATCCAGCGAATGGCCGTATTTCCAATGAATCACCAACTGGTCGAGCTTTTATTGACAAAAAACAAGGCGATGAAGTTGAAGTAGAAGCGCCGAGAGGGATTATTAAGTATAAGATTTTGGAAATTAAATAGGACACAGAACATAAATCAGGGAATACGAAATAATTATAAAAGAGCCGCAAATGGGCTCTTTTATGTATAGAAATTTTTAGCCACCAATTATTCTTTTCCAAATGCTTTTCTTTTCAAATTGGTTTATTAATTTCTCTTTTTCTCTTTTAGCTTTTTCTTGCGGTGCTCTTCGTTCAGCGCTTTCTCTTTCTAGCCTAGCAAGATCTTCTTGAGTTAGTTTTTTTATTTTGCTTGTTGGTTCTGGAGTAGCTTCTTTTATTTGCGCTTCAGCTTCAGTTATTCGTTGTCTTTCTTCTGCTTCAAAACTGGCTTGAAAAAATCTTTTAAATTCTTGCAGCTCTAATGGAGTTAGTATTGATTCAATAGTTTTCATTGTTGCTTGAGTCATTTCTGGTGTGCTTTTCTTTCTTAGTAATGCCATTCTAAAAGCTGAATCATTGGTAATGTTAACAAGCTTTTGTCTTAAAATGTTGTCTTGAGGAACAGAATTAATAATATTATCAAGCACAGATTTTAGTTGTGCTTCTTTATTGCCCAGCTGCGCTTCTTGTGAAGGTCTAGCTGGTTGCTGCTCTGCTGGTAATTCTTCTAAAAGAGTATCTGGAAGAATTTCTAAGTCTTCATTATCACGAGTAACATTATCTTCTTGAGCCGTTGGTTGTGTTATCATAGCTTCAAATCCCATAAAAATAGGGTTAATAATTATAATGTTATCTATATAATATTATAGCATAGATTAATAAGAAAGTCAATTTTTCAGCTATTATTTGAATAAAATTAGCTTAAAAATCGATTTTGGCAATTAATCCTTTGCTATTTTTATTGTATTGTAATATAATTTTAGCATAAAAACACGGAACATGAAACACAGAGCACGGAACAACAATCACAGAACATATAACACATAATAAATAACATAAAATATGCAAGCAGGGATAACAATGGAGCAAGCCTGGGAAATTTTGAAAAAATATATTCAGGATCCAGCTAACCTAAATCACTGCCGTGAAAGCGAAGTGATTATGCGCGCATTGGCAAAGCATTTTAATGAAGATGAAGATCTTTGGGCAATTGCTGGATTGCTACATGATATTGATTGGGAATTGGTGCAAGATGATGTAGAAGAGCATGGCGTCAAGATGCAGGAAATTTTGAAACAAGAAGGCGTGTCAGATGATTTAACTAAAGTTATTGTTTCACATGTCGGCGGGTTTACCAAACATTTTCCAGAAAATCAAAGAAGCACGCAGTTTGAACATTGTTTAGCAGCAGCAGAAACAATTACTGGTTTAATCTATGCTTCAGCTTTAGTTAACCCAGAAAAAAAGTTATCAGCAGTTAAAGTTAAATCAATTAAAAAGAAGATGAAGGATAAAAGCTTTGCGGCGAAAGTTAATCGCGAAGTGATTAAAGAATGCGAACAAGCAGGTTTAGAGTTAGATCAATTCATAGAAATTTCTTTAACTGCAATGCAAGAGATCGTGGAA
>JBDRNG010000043.1:0-4738 GCA_043811275.1 Candidatus Falkowiibacteriota bacterium
GATTTTGGCAAAAATACAGCTGATATTTCCAATGCTAATCTGGAGGCCCTTTATGTAGCAATGGAAGGCGTTAATTTAAAACCGGATTTTCAAGTATTAGACCCTTTATGGGCTCCTTTTACAGTCAATGGTTATAGTTGGGGAGAAGTGCCATCTTCCAAGGTTCCAGAAAAATGTAAAACAATAATCACTCAAGCCGGTCTGCTAAAGGGATCCACTTGTAAAAATATCGTCAGTGGATTAGAACCCAAAAAACCAACCCAAACCGAAATGGGGTTTAACTACACAGGCGACTGTTCTCAATGTATGAACGACCATGACCAATTTAATTGCCCACCCGGCGTCCTGCCTCCTCAACCTTATCCTGTATCGCCTTCTAAAAATCCTTTTACTAAAGTACTAATGGAACAAAAAACTAAATTCTATTACTTTTGTTTGGATAAAAAGATAACCATTGCCAATAGATGTACCGAGTGTACTAAAAAAGCAGACGAAGAATGCAATCAGATCGACAAAATTCAAAAAGAAGAATGCATTAAACAACGATGTGATAATTTTCAAGATATTATTCCCCTGGTTAACGCCTTAATTATTGATGGTAAGGATTTCTATAATAAATGTTTAATTGAAGAAAAAAATAGCGCCTGTCTCACTTGCCTTAGAGAATATTTTATTCCAGCCACTTATTGCGAACAAATTGATGATTATATGGCTAGAAGTATTGTAAAATATCCAACTCCGCTTAAAGCAAAAAGAGAAGGAGATGGTCGTTTCATTGGTCCTTATGATCCTTATTATGATGAAATTAATGGTGGAGACAATGAATGCAATAATGATGAAGGTAAAAATGTACCAATTGATCTTTCTCTTATCTGCAGGATTATGCCGGATTTTTCCTATGATAATCAATTTGTTTGTAAAACCAAATGCAATAAAGATGGTATGACCACTGAAGAACTTGAAAACACAACAGATTTTAGACCAAATTCTTTGGACTGCGGAGGAGCTACTCTGCCAATAGGAGGAAGATTAAATGTTTGGGAGGTCTTACATCAAGGCCAATTAGCCACCAAGGGCAAATGTTGCGCTGCTGTATGGCCGCACGATAAAGAGAAATATACTATGTGCGTAGGCGGAGCGCCATTAGCAGCTGAGGAAGAAATAGAGGGATGGTGCGATGATAAAGGCAGACCATTATATAAAAATCCGGAATGTTTTTGCGAGAAAGGTTGGCGGCCGATTGATCTCACAAAAAATACTACAACAGGTTCTGATTTTTATTCTCCATGGTATAATGTCGGTCGCGACGAACCAGAAGAAACATGCAGCAGGGCATTAGGCGGTGTCAATATTTTAGTACCAAATATGGCAAAAGCGAATAAGGCCATTCTTGAAACTAATTCTGCTGCAGGAGGAAGTATTGTATATGTTGCTGAACACGAAGCCATTGATCCAGATTTAAATTCTTGTTTATATGAAAAAGTTTGCGCTGGAACAAATTTGCCTCTATGTGAAAACAGAACAATGACAACAAGTTGTGATTTTGTGGCAAATCCGCCTGCTGGTATAATTTGTTCTGAAGAAACCGTTCATACTCCATCCGCTTACAATTGTTGCAATTCCGGAGGAGTAGGAAGCGGGAAAGGAGTAATAAAAGTTGAATGTGATTTAGGTGGATACAAGAATAAAACAGTGTTTTTAGGTGTTTACAATAATGATGAAACAGATTGTAGAACTGTAGTTCATATGTGTATTGAATGCGACCCCAGCGACCCTGGTTATGACGGGGGTAGTTATGGATTTAGAGACAAATTAGGCAATCCCATTGACCAATGCGATTGGAAAGTTGGGATTTAAATAAAATATTAAGCATAGATGAATACAAAATCAAAATTTAAAATCGTAATACCAATAATTATATTAGCAGTGGTTGTTTCTGGACTAGCCATGCCTAGTTCTGTTAATGCAGGAGTTTTGCATGAGGCAGGAAAAGGAATTTTTAGCGTACTTGGAGAGATTATACGAACATGTTTGATGAAACTACTTACAACTGCTGTTTCGCTCTTTGAAGGAGCTTTGGGCATAGGATTTGACAGCAAAACCACTGAAGTTGTAAAAACAGGATGGACAGCGTGTAGAGATTTCGCAAATATGCTGTTTATCCTTATTATGGTGATAATCGCTTTTGGCACTATTTTGCGCATTGAACAATATGGAGTGAAAAAACTCCTGCCAAAAATAATAGGAATCGCGCTTTTAATAAATTTTAGTTTTGTGCTTTGTTCGGTGATTGTTGATTTTAGCAATATTACCGCTAATTTTTTTATAAAAGACATTAAAGGAAAAATCGGTAGTCAAGGCGGTGAAAAGGGAATGATAACAGCAGTATTCGCCGATGCTTTCAATATAACGGGGACGGCTATAACTATAACGGATTGTGATAACATCTATAAAGGACTTATATCTAATTGTAAAAGTGATGCTGATTGTGTTGAAAATGCTAACGGAATATTAAAAAAATGCAGAAAAGACCAAGGAATAGAAGTCAAAGTGGAAGATGAAGCATTTCTTGATATTTTTTTTGGAATTGTACTCGGCTCTATAGTAATGATTATGGCTATTTTTGCTTTGTCTGCCGGAGCGCTAATGATTTTATTCAGAATAATAGCTATTTGGTTTTTAATAACAATCGTTCCATTGGCTTTTATATGTTATGCATTACCTGGACTTCAAGAAAATTGGAAAAAATGGTGGACAAAATTCTTGCATTGGTGCATATTCGCCCCTGCGTATACATTTTTTATCTGGATAGCAATACAAATAGCTACTACTCAGGCAAACAAAAAAATAGGCATGATTGCCAGCCAATATGCTATTACGGGAAATTATAAAGTAACTGCAAATGCTTTTCAGAGTAATCCTGGAGGAGAATTAATCAGTTTCTTTATTATTATTGGTTTTCTTGTTGGAAGTATAGTAGTGGCGCAAGCACTTGGTATCCATGGCGCAAATGCGGTTATGAAAATAGCCACTGGGGCGGCGCAAAAATTCAGCGGCTTTAGTAAAGCAAAAAATTATTTTGCGGCCAGAAAAAAAGTGCGGGAAGAAGAAAAGAAAGAAGCTGTAGGACGAAGACTTAGACTTAGAGAAATTGCTACGGCTAGGCAAATAATCAAAGAAAGAATGCCAGGCGAATTAGGACGCCGCGCCAGAATCAAAAAGACTCAAGTCCTCGAAAGAGAAGCTCAAAGAATGGCAACCAATTACACGGATAGAGATTTGAGAAGGGTGGCGTTTAGTCGTGGCTTAACAAAAAATAAGAGAAGTATGCGAGCGGCTGCAACCATAGCCCTGACAAGACGATCTACAGCTCCTGGCAGCACCGTCGTATTAACCCCCCAACAACAAGCTAGGCTTTCAAATCGATACACCAGATTAACAAATAGATACAACATACCATAAACATACATTATGATTGAGAATAAAAATGTTATTAAAAATTTATACGGACTTGGCGATTATAATACTAACCAAATAAAAGCATTGGCAGAATTTTTGCAAATAGACGATATAAATCCTAGCGATGTTTATAATAGAAGACCGGATGCCAACTTAAGCCCTGGACGATATATCAAGTCCATGGATCAAAAAGAAATTCCCTACATTGTTCCAGATGCATTTGCTGGCAATGTTGGCATGGAATTAATGAAAAATCTAAACATTCAACAATTAGAAAAAATCGGCGCAGAAGGCGATGCCTATTTAAAAGAAACCATAAAAATTATCTTGAGAAAAACATTACAACAACAACTACAGCCTCAGATTAAAAATAATTTATTGCGCATCCAAAACTATATTCAATATAGTCCGGCTTGGCAATAAAAAAATAAAAACCATAAATATGCCAGAAGAAATAATTGGAAATATAGAAACAACCAACGAAGATGATATTATAGAGCCAAAACCGTCACTAGACCAGATAAATCTTTGGTCAGAACTTGAAAACAACATAAATCAAGAAATTTTAGAAAAGAGAAGTCTATTTCTGGGGCTACCCAGAAACATCAAAACAATCTTTGCGTCCGAACCTACATCCACAAATTTAATTTCAATTGGACAAAAATACAGCCTTACAAAAGATCAAACCATTGCATTAACTCGTTATGTTAAAGAATTATTCTTAGATCCATCAGAAGATGTTGAAATTTTGACATTAACTAACTCTCTTTGTAGGGGCTTAAATGTAGACACCCAAAAAGGGAAATTAATTTTTCAAGACATAAATAATGTAATATTATCCCCAGCTTTAAAAAATATTCCAAATATAAAAAATTTAACAGAATCAATACCGAATGGGAATCGAAACATTGTAAACCTTAAAAATCCATCTGATTAATAAATCATATCAACCATGCAATTTCAAGTCCCTCAATTTATTGATATTGAAGACAAGGTTATCGGGCCTTTGACAATAAAACAATTCCTGTATTTACTGGCAGCAGGAGCAATCATTTTTATCCTCTATAAAATCCTGAATTTCTATGCAATAATTATTCTGGCAATACCTATTCTCGGAATCACCATTCCTCTTGCTTTTATAAAAGTCCACGGCCAGCCGTTTATAAGTATAGTTAGAAACTTCTTCCGATTTTTAAGAAAACCGGATTTCTATGTCTGGAAAAAACCAATTGGCAAAAAACCGGCTCCAGAATCAGAGGAAACGGAAAACATCAAAATT
>JBDRNG010000044.1:0-3173 GCA_043811275.1 Candidatus Falkowiibacteriota bacterium
TAAATGCGGAATGGTTTTAGAGTTACCAGATTTTTTTCTAAGCGCTTTTCTTTGTTCCACACCAAAGCGATGTTGTTCATCAATAATTGCCAATGTTAAATTTTTAAATTCTACATCTTCTTGTATCATCGCGTGTGTGCCGACTATGATATCTAGTTTTCCACCTTTAATCTGTTTTAACATTTCTTTCTTTGTCATTGCGAGTGATTTTGTATCAACAAAATCACGTGGCAATCCCGTTTTTACAGCAACGTCATCTTCCTCACTGGATTGCTTCGCTTCGCCCCGAAGTATCGGAGCTTCGCTCGCAATGACAGTATTTGCTTTCCGACTAGAACGCGTAAACAATCCAACTTTTACTTTACTGTCTTTAAATAATTTACACAAAGTATCATAATGCTGGCTGGCTAAAATTTCTGTCGGCACTAACAAAGCGCTTTGTTTTTTATTTAACGCTACATTAAGCATGGGTAATGCTACGGTTACAGTTTTACCGCTTCCTACATCGCCCTCTAATAATCGGGACATTGGTTGGCCTTGTTGGATATCCTGTAAAATTTCCCAGCTTGATTTTTTTTGAGCATCTGTTAGCGTAAATGGTAAACTGTTAACAAAATTTTTTGTTTCTTTGGCAAAAAACTTTATTTTTTCTGCTTGATATTTTTTAACTTCTGCTTTTTGAATTTGCGCTGTTAATTGTATCAAAAATAATTCATTAAATTTCAATCGTCTACTTGCCTGTTTAAATTCTTCTTGATTGTCAGGAAAATGAATAATGCCTAAAGCTTTACTAAAGGGCATTAAAGAATATTTTTTAATTATTTCAGCTGGTAACAATTCCGGAACTTGCGCGGCCATGCTGACAACTGACTTAATTAAAAAACGAACCTGCTTATTAGTTAAGTTAGCAGTTAGATGATAGACCGGCACTAATCCTTGAGTGTGAGTAGCGCTTCCAGATGTTAAACGTTCATATTCCGGTCCAACCATCTGCGGACCAGTAACATCTTCTTGCACTAACCCTGCCAATGACACTCTTTCCCCTACTTTTAATGTCCGACTGATAAATTGCTGATTAAACCAAATTACTTTCAATTGTCCAGTTTCATCACTAATAATCGCTTCAGTAATCATCATCCTCTTTCTTGGGCTTCGTTTGTTTTGAATAAATTCTAAAATTCCCTGCACGCTGGCTTTTTGCCCGGCTTGCAATTCAGAAATTTTTACTATCTGCGAATAATCATCATAGCGAAAAGGATAATATTCTAATAAGTCCTGCACATTTTTTATACCCAGTTTATTTAATTTTTGAGCAACTGCTGTGCCGATTTTATTTATTTTTTCTATTGTTGTGTCTAAAGTTAACATGAAAGTATTGTAACACACCGTTTGATAAAAAGAAAAAAGGCCAAAAATCGACCTTTAATTTACTACTTTTTTCCATTGTCATTTTTTTTCTTTTTTTTCTTTGGTAATTCACAGCAAAGAATCTGCGAAAGAACAAGGGTGTGCTGCGGTACAGAGTCATTCAACTTTGGGCCATTGCGTAAGTGAAATACTGTCATTCTATCCATTTCCCTCTCCTTATTTTATACTATGCTCGCATGTTAATAGAATTATTTATTCAGGTCAACCCCGTTAAATTAACTACCAACGGTAAATAGAAATGTCACTTTTAAGGATTAAAAAAAGGCCGATATTCATTTACTCGGCCTTTTAATAAAAAGATTCTTTGCGCTTTTTACAACTGATTTGATCTTACTCTCCTTGCTATTCTTTAACTTATCTTCCCTTGCTTTGGCGATTAAATCGTCCACTTTTTTTTGATTATATACCACCTCCGTTCGTCGGTGCTGAATATACCCAGATCTCTTTCTCTCCCACTCTGTTATGTTTTTAGAGGATTGCGGCATGGGATTGCTTCTGGCAAACTCCTCGTAGAGAATAAGTGATACTTCGTCCATTTGTTGATAGGAAAGCATCGTTCTTCTCCTTTCTAAAGAACAAATATTTTAATTGCTGTATCTCTCATTTACTTTCTGCCAATTTATAATAATAGCATATAACAATATTCAAAAAAATCAAATTTTATTCCTGACATTTATTACAGTAGTGAGTTCCTCGTCCGCCTTGTTTAATTTTCTTAATCACACCTGTCTTATGCGCCCGAGGCGCACCAGCCTTGGGCTGGCATCTCTTACACACTTCTCCTGCTCGCCCGTAAACTTTTAAAAATTTTATAAACGATCCTTTATTACCATTCGCGTCGCGGTAATTATTAAAAGTCGTGCCGCGTTTAGCAATCGCCTGCTTGATTATTTTTTTACATCCTTGATATAACTTTTTTATTTCTGATTCAGATAAAGAAAAAATTGCGCGACTAGGTTTTACTTTAGCATAAAAACAAATCTCATCCGCATAAATATTGCCAATGCCGGCAATAAATTTTTGATTTAATAATAATTGCTTAATACTGATTTTTTTGCCGTGTAAAATTTCGCGGAATCTCACCAACGTAAATTCTTTATCTAATGGCTCCGCGCCATAATCTGCTAAAACTTTTTCTAATTCATCTTTATCAATAATTTTCATATAGCCAAACTGGCGCATATCGTTAAAAAATAATTGAGAATTGTCATTGAAAGTGAAAATAATATGAGAAAATTTATTTGGCAGTTCATCTATTTTTGGCTGACCATGTCCGCCAGCTATGACCTGCCTACCTTTCTGATAAATCAACTGTCCGGTCATTTTCAGATGAATTAATAAAAATTTTCCTGTTTGTAGTTTTATATAAAGAAGTTTGCCGCGCCGATTTATTTTTTTAAACACATTACCTATTAACTCTTTTTTAAATTTTATTGCCCCGCTTTTAACTAAACGTGGCTTTTTTATGGCCACGTCTTTAATTTTTTTATTTAAAATTTTACGAAACAAATCTTTACGGATAGTCTCTACTTCTGGTAGCTCAGGCATAAATTTTATTGCAATATCTGCTTAATTATGTATAATAGAATAGAATCAAGAGACTTGCCTGCCTGCAGGCAGGGGTGCCCTTGGCACCTTACAATATTTACATAAATGGAGAGGTGCCGGAGCGGTCGAACGGGGCACCCTGCTAAGGTGTTAGTCCTTCACGGGGCTCGAGGGTTCGAATCCCTCCCTCTCCGCCA
>JBDRNG010000045.1:0-12343 GCA_043811275.1 Candidatus Falkowiibacteriota bacterium
AAAGATAGGATTAGTAGAAATGGCAATGTTATTGATATTAGATTTTATTTGTTTTATTGCTATTTTAGCGATTATTATAGTTTTTGCAGTTGTCTATAATTTTATTTATGAAACATGGACTGGCTGGGGTATAAGGGTTATAACTCCAGGGGTATAGGTATTTTTAAAATTATGAAATTATTTGATTATTTGTTTTTTGTCATTCTGAGCGTAGCGAAGAATCTATTTGCAGGTATATGACTATTATAGATTCTTCACTTCACTTCGTTCCGTTCAGAATGACAAAAATAAAGTATTTAGCAATTTAAGAAAACATGAAAGAATTTTTAGGAAAAATTTTTAAGAAAAAGAGAATTATTTTAGGAATAATTTTGTTTTTTGTTATTACATCTGCTTTTTTTGTTTTTTATAATTTAAATTCAGTTAATGCTCAAACTAGTCCTTATGAAGGAAATTCACTTTATGGAGGTCGTAGTGCTATTCTTCAGGAGTATGATAAAAATGAACTCCCTGAAGTTCCTTTTTCAGAAAGAAAAAATAGTCAAAGCCCCTCCACCTTAATGATTTGGATTACAACAGCGTTGGGTTGGGTACTGGCTGGAGTTTCAAAGTTTGTCGGATATTTTTTATCACTAATACTTCAAGTCTTAATTAATGTGGCTAGTTTTAATAATATTATTGATGTTGACGCCGTGAAAGTTGGTTGGGTGATTGCGCGGGATTTATACAACATGTTTTTTGTGCTGATTTTATTAGTGATTGCTTTTGCTACGATTTTACGCATTGAAAGTTATTCTGCCCAGAAATTATTGCCAAAATTAATTATTTTCGCAATTTTAATTAATTTTTCCAGAACTATCTTTGGATTGATTATTGATTTTTCTCAAGTGATAATGATGACCTTTGTTAATAGTTTTGCTGGCGCGCCTGGGGAGCTTGTTAGTTTTTTCCAAATGGATAAATATTTCAGTTTAAAGGATGTTGAAGCAGCGGCCTATCAAAGTAATAGCGCCTTGGCAGTATTAGCTGGCATGATCGGCGGGTTTATTGCCTTGCTTATTACTACGGTAGTAGTAGTTATTTTATTAGGAGTTTTGTTGATGCGCGTTATCATGCTCTGGGTTTATACTATTTTATCTCCATTTGTTTTTTTAGGACATGCTTTTCCAGCCGCGGCAAAATATACGCAACAAATTTGGAGTGATTTTATAAAGAATGTTATATCAGGTCCTTTGTTAGCATTTTTCATTTGGTTGGCTTTAACAACAGCAGCAACATCTTCGGCAACTTTAAATAATTCATCTTTTGGCGCAAGTAGAAGGATTAGCCCTTCAGAAGAGTGGGGTTTAGAAATTAGTCAAGAAAAAAAATACGAAGAAGTTGAATCTCTAATGAATAATGATGCATATACTAATTCAGGAGATATGGCATACGATTCATACAGTGCATATAAAACAGCATATGATAATAGAAAGTCAAGTTACGAAGAAAAAGCTAAAAAGAATAAAGAATCTGCTGAAAATGAAATTACGGTTTTTTCCGCCATCTACAATGAAAAAGATTTTCAAACATATATTATTACCATCGCTCTGCTGATTGGTGGTTTAATGGTAACTCAACAAATGGGTGGTATGGCGGGAAGTTTGGCGGGTAAGGGGATTGGGGCGATTAAGAGTGGAGCATGGAAATATAGTGGAGGAAGGCGAGTTAGTGACACTTGGAAAGCATTTCAAGGACAGCGCGAAGAAGGAAGGAAGACGAAAGTTGCGGCTACAGGAGCAAAATTATATGGAGCATATACAGGGGCTAAAGGACTTGGTTCTGGCGTATTAAAGGCAGGTGAAAAGGTAATTGATAGAGCCGCTGGTAAAAAAGCTGGAGCAGTAAAAGCAGGTATTGGGGCGGGCGCAACTATAGCTGCTGTTATGTCAGGTGGTGCTATACCTGCCGCTATTTTAACTTCAATCATGGCAATGAAAGGGGCAAAATTCCTTAGCAGTCTTGGTGGTAAAGCATCAAGCGCATTTAAAGCAAAGGAAGATGAAAAGCGGGATAAATTTGATGCCGCTTCAAGTGGAGAGAAGAGTGATAATTTAGATAAAGACGGCAATGCTGTCGCAGAAACGGATGTAAATAGCGAGACCTATCAACATCAACAAAATAGCGGAATGTATATTACAAAAGACGTATTAGACGAATTAAAAAAATTAAATTTAAATGTCAGCCAAGCTCGTTCAGCTAAATATGATAAAGATAATGATAAATGGAATTTATATGATGATAAAGGTGTTGAAGTTAACACAGCAGGGGGTATTGATGGAAAATCAGTTTTAGCTGATAAAGAAGGAGATATGGTAGAAAAACATGGCAGACTTAAGAATTCTAAAGGTGAATTTAAGTATGATGAAACAAGTAATGATTACTATAAGGTTAATAAGAAAGGTGAAGCAATTGATGATAAAGGAGATGTTGTTATTAAAGCTAGTGAGCGGGTATCTGCTAAAGTAGGAGGAAAATTAAAAGGAAAAATAGGTGAAGTTATGCAAGAAATGACGAAAGGTTGGGTAGAAGGCAGAAGCAAAGCATGGGCATTGCAATCTAAAGCTAATAATGAAAAGACAACTAAAGCGCAAGCAGAAATGACAGAGGCTGGCATTTCTCCTGAAATGATGCGTAGTATTTTAATGGATGATAATAGTGATAAAGATAAGAGAGTAGCTTCTGCTTTAACTTTAGCTATTAAGGATGGATTTAGCGGAGTTGACATTAAACAGGCTAAAGTGGAAGTAAGCGCTGCTAAAGAATTAATTGGTTCAAATAAATTAACAGAAAAAGAATTTAATGAAGGGATTAATAAACGATTTGCTCATCTTAATTATGATACATCTACTGAAGCAGGTAGAGAACAGATGAAGGATGCGGCGGCTGATGGTTCGGTTGACTTAACTAAACAAGACGCCAGCGCTTATGACACAAACATGGTCAGAGTAATGAAAGATTATTATGGCAAAGAATTTATACCTAAATTAAATGATACGGCTAAAATTAATACTAAGAATCGCGGTAATATAGAAGATGCTCTTGAAGAAATTGTTAAGACAAAAAATGAAAAACCAGTAGATAAAGACGGCAAGTTAGATGTGAATAGAATAGCTTTAGCTAATTTAACAGGTGATTTATTTAAATCTATGTCTGTTATAGACAAAGATGGTAAGCAGGTGTTTAATGAAGATTCTGAAGAAGGGTTAACTAACTTAATAGAAAACGCTAAAGTTGAACATTTGGCTAAGATTGATGTTGATTTGTTAGATAAATCAGCTGTTAAGAAAGTGGCCGTAAAGTATGGAATTGATGAAATAGAAGCAGAAGGATTAATTGGCCAAGTTAGAAATATTATTGGCAAGTCTTTAAGTAAAAATCAGCTAACAGGATTAGAAAAATCTAGAGATGCTACTCAAAAATTAAAGACATTAGTTGATGAAGCTGCTAAAGAAGCTAAAAGTGAAGAAGATTTTGGAAATAAAGGAAACGAAGGATCAGGTATATAATTAATAAAATTTTATGGCAAACAATAAAACAGTAAAAAATTTAAATGATGGTCAAGAAAAACGAGATACTTTGGAAATGTTCAAAGAGGGTTTGATTAATGTTTTAGAAATGGATCAAGTGGAAGATACTGAATTGATCAGTTATTATAATACAAGTTTAATCAGAATTTTATTGGAAGATAAAGATTTTGTGAAAAAATTAAGCAATGCTTTTTTAGAAAATCAGGAGAAATTGACTTACAAAGAGTTTGTGTTAGACAGTAAACCGACTAGACCAACCGTCGCCAACTGGCTGAAAGATTTTATTCAACAGAATGGGTCGGGGATTTTTGATAAATTAAAATTATCAAACTATCTAACAAGCTCAAAAAATGTTAAACTATTAGATGATGGCGAAAAAAAATTAGTGAAGAAATTATTATTGCTTTATTATAACTTAGCATTTTTTCCAGAAAGCATGAATGAAATAAAAGTGGGAGATTGGGAAATAATTCCATTGGAAAAAGAAGAAGTGTTTACTAAAGTAAAAAGTAAAATGCCAACCCCAACCGCGGGGCAAGCTCCTGTTGCGCCGACAAATAATCAAATAGTGGATTATCAAGCTTCGGAAAATAAGGACCAGAAATTAGAAGAATTAGAAAAGAAAATTAAATCACAGAATATGAAAGGCGAAATAGAGAATGAAGAACCTGAAGTAGAAAGTGGGGAATTAAAAGAATTGCAGGAGATGGCTGAGCAGTATAAAGAGGGGAGCTTGGAGAGGAAGGCTGTTGAAGAGGAAATTAAGAAGTTAGAAATAAGAAGTAAGAAGTAAAAAAATTGTTAAATTGTTATCACTCACTTCGTTCGTTAATTGTTTTATTGTTAAATTGTCATGGAAAAGAATTATTTAAAGTTAAATGATATTAGTGCGTATAAAATAGCATTTCATTTATCAAATTATATTTGGAAGATAGTAGTAAAATGGGATTATTTTTCTAAAAAAACTATTGGAGATCAATTTGTACGTTCTACAGATTCTATATCATCTAACATTGCTGAGGGATTTGGAAGATATAATAAAAAAGATAAAATTAGATTTTACAGATATAGCTTTGGTTCATTAAAAGAATCATTTGATTGGAATGAAAAATCAAAAGTTAGAAAATTATTAAAACCAGAGGAATATAATTATATTTTTACAGAGTTACAAAAATTACCTAAAGAGTTGCACAGTTTAATTAAATTTACCAACAACCGTTTAACAATTTAGCAATAGAACAATTTAACAATTTTAAAAAATATGATAATTGCACAACCTAAGTTTTGTTCATAATTATTAATTACCACTCCTCTCATGTTCCAATATTTAACAAAATTCAAAAAGTTACCTAAGGAGATGCAGGCAGTTGTTTCTTCGGCAGAAGCGACTAAAATTATTGATGGCTGGGAAGAAAAGTATGGGATAGATTTGGCGTCAGATATGATTAAAATTATGGTTAAGGAAATTCCTTGGCAGGGTTTGGCTATGTATTTAAAAGAAGAACATCATTTAACAGAAGAACAGGCAGGAGAATTGCAACAAGAAATGGTGGCTAAAATATTTCATAGTGTGAAGTATTATTTAGGAATTAATAAAGATGCTGTGAGTAAGATAGTGAATAAACCACAGTCTAATTCCGCTCAAACTTACAGCAGAGCGGGCAAGCCTGTTCAACTGGTAAATATACAACCAGCTTCAATAGAAGAATTATTATCTTTGGCTGGGCTTTCCGCCCAAAGTGGATCCCTGACTACCGGACAGGCAGGCGCCTCTAGCGGAGATGCTCTTAATTTAGAAAATTTAACAAATCGTTTGCAGAATATTGTAAATATTTTTAATAAAGGAGTGCGCGATTCTTTAGATACGCGCGAGACATTAATAAAAAGCGAAGAGTCTGGCGGGCTGGGATTGGACAAGGAAAAAGCTGATGCGGTGATAGCGCGCTTAAAACAAGGCAAGGCGCCAGAATCTAAATTAAGAATGGAGCGACCTAAGTCTCCTTTTGATTCATTAGAGCAGTTGCGTGATGTGGAATATAGTTTTAAAGAAAATACACCGGCGCCAAAAAAACCTACTGTTCCCGTCCCGCAGGATATTGAAGTTAACGAAGGAGCAAGCCCGCTCAAGCCTACGGCGGAGCGGGTAAATATGAAAAAGGAAATAACTTCAGCTATGAGCGGATTGCTAAAAAAAGTTTCTGGGAAAAAGCAATTAGCGCCTCCGCCTCCAGCGGTGATAAAACAGCCAGTATCTGGTGAAAATAAAATTCAAGAAACTATTATTCAGACTCGTCAGAAGCCATCGTTTCAAATTGGTATGGAAGATGTTCAAAAAGCTAACAGTATGCCGGCTGAAAGTTTAATGCCGAAAAAACCTGAAGCAAATCTACAGCCGGAAAAAGTTACGGTTAATCGACCGACAGTTCCAATTGATAATTTAAATCGGCCACGTTTAAATGATGTGATTAAGCCGGTTGGTCGTTTGCAAGGACCAATAGAAGAATTGGCTGGTCTGGATTTAACACGATTTAGTAGATTAGGCGGAACAGCTGAAGAAATTATTGATAAAATTAAGCAGAAAGTTGAGTTGCTCGGCGAAGAAAGTTTAACTAAACGTCAGCAGGGAATTAACGCTTGGCGTCATAGCCCGGTTTACAAAATGTATTTAGCAATCGGACAAGAAAGTATGCAATCTGCTAAACCAATTACTGATATTATTAAAAGTCAGCCAGGCGGTTTAAGCGAGGAACAATTTAATGCTATACTAGAACTAAATCGAATGCTGAGTCTGTAAAATTATGGATGTTAAGTAATTTTTTTTAGTAATGAAAATTAATAATATTTAGATGGTTTTGTTTTCAGCCCAAGGTTGATCCGCCTCGGGCGGAAACTAATAATCAGTTTAACTAGTTTTTTATGCAACAATTTAATGTTCCTCAATTTATTGACGTAGAAGATAAAATTATTGGACCGATTACAACCCGGCAATTTGTTATTTTATTAGTATGTTCAATGATTGCCGCTATTCTTTACAAAATTATTGATTTTATTCCGTTTTTAGTTATTACTATTGTTGTTTTTGCATTAGGCGGGGTTGTTGCCTTTTTAAAAATTAACGGCCGGCCTTTTCATTATTTTGTTTTAAATTTAATTCAAACAAGTAAAAAGCCAAAAGTAAGAGTTTGGAATAGTCAGTTAGGCAAGAAAGGTAAAAAAGCTAAAGAAGAAAAAGATGATTCTAAGAAAAAAGAAGTAAAAGTTCCGCGTAAACAAGTTTATAAAAAATCAAAGTTAGCTGAACTTTCATTGATGGTTGATACTGGAGGATCGTATAAAGGAGGAGATGAAAATATTAAAACATCTGGCAGTTGACACCTGATAAAACTTGATTTATAAAATAAAATTTTCAATCTTCAATGATCAATTTTCACTCAATTACCAATTTTCAATTACTAATCCCGAGCATTCGGGATTGAAAATTAAAATATTGAAAATTGAATGAAAATTGCCTGCCCGCAATGCTTCGCATAGCGAGATGGGCGGGTAAATTGGTAATTAAAAATTAATAACATGGTAAAGAAAAACAAACTTGCCACTGGGAAAATAAATAAGTCAACCCAGAAATATTTAGACGTCGCTGAAATCAGGGATGATATTATTATTATGAAAGACGGAACTTTGCGTTCTATTTTGTTGGTATCTTCATTGAATTTTGCTTTAAAATCAGAAGATGAACAGAATGCCATTATTTCTTCATACGTGGGATTTTTAAATAATTTGGAATATCCTTTGCAGATTACCATACAGTCGCGCGAATTTAAAATTGATAATTATTTGGCAGATTTAGAAAAACGTCGCAAGGAACAAACTAATGAATTATTACGTATTCAAACAGCAGAGTATTTAAGCTATATTAAAGAATTAATTTCTTTGGGCAAGATTATGAACAAAAAGTTTTATGTGACAGTAACTTATAATCCTTTGTCTAATAAACAAAAAGGATTTTTTTCCCGTTTGGCTGAAACTTTTAAACCAGCAACATTAATTCGTTTGAAAGAAGAAAAATTTCAGCGCCGACGCGATGCTTTAGTGGCTCGCACGGAAAACATAGCAGGTGGATTACAAAGCATGGGTTTAAAAAGCGTTACCTTAGATACCCAAGGAATTATTGAGTTATTATATAATACTTATAATCCAGAAACTTCAATCAATGAAAAGATGGTGGATGTTAGTAAGCTTAGAGAAATATAATACGGCGCTAATTAAATGTGACGCTAAAATATAAAGGATATTAGGACAACAGAAAATCAGGGAAAGGATGTCAGGACAGCAGGGCAACAGGAAAATATTCTCCCCTGATATACTAATACCCCGACGCCCTTTCCCTAATTTCCTCAATAATCTAATATCCTTATATTTCTCTTTCTAATTTTATTTTAATAATCATTAACCATGTTTAACCCTAAACAAATAAAACAACAAGAACAGCAAACAGCTGAAGCCCAAGCCCAAGCCCAGCGGCAACAGGTTGTTCAGGAACAGGCGTCTGTTAAAGAAGTGGAAGGCACTGTGGCGGAAGAACATGCTTTTCGTCAAGGAGAGATGTCTATTAGAGATGTTATCGCTCCGGCCGCTTTTGAAGTAAAACCTAATTTATTAAAACTAGGCGACAAATTTGTGCGCACTATTTTTGTTATTAATTATCCGCGTTTTATTAGTGTGGGCTGGTTTGCGCCGATTATTAATTTAAATGAAAGTTTTGATGTAGCGATGTTTTTTTATCCGGTTAAAAGCGGAGTAGTCTTAAAAGAATTAAAAAAGAAAGTAGGGAACTTAGAAGCGCAGATTATTAGTGACGCAGAAAAAGGAGCAGCCCGCGATCCAATTAGAGAAACTGCTTTGCAGGACATTGAGTCCTTGCGCAATTCGCTTACTCAAGGGACAGAAAAGTTTTTTCAATTTGCTTTGTATGTAACACTTTATGCTGACACGGTTGAAGAGTTAGA
The DNA here is from genome assembly GCA_043811275.1 of Candidatus Falkowiibacteriota bacterium. Classification (GTDB taxonomy): domain Bacteria; phylum Patescibacteriota; class Patescibacteriia; order Patescibacteriales; family XYC2-FULL-47-12; genus CAYPRN01. Next base: position 8,576 of record JBDRNG010000045.1, read on the forward strand.
TAAACTTACTGATGTGATTGAAAATATTTTTGGCTCTCGTTTGATTTATTCTAAAAAAGTTTTTTATCAGGCTGAACAAGGATTTAATTCAACTATGCCGTTGAATAATGATGAATTGACCATTACTTTTAACATGAACTCTTCACCGGCGGCTTCATCTTTTCCTTTTATTTCCAGTGATTTAACCACTGACAATGGCATTTTATACGGCATTAACCGCCATAATAATAGTTTGATTCTATTTGATCGCTTTAGTTTACAAAACGCTAATAGCGTTGTTTTTGCCACTTCTGGCGCTGGTAAAAGTTATGCTATCAAATTGGAAGTATTGCGCAGTTTAATGATGGGGGCGGAAGTAATTATTATCGATCCAGAACAAGAATATAAGCATCTTTGCGACGCAGTCGGTGGCACCTATATTAATATTTCGTTGGCTTCGGAAAATAAAGTTAATCCTTTTGATTTGCCACGTTCATTAAGTGGCAATGCCCGGCCGGAAGATATTATTCGGAGCGCGGTCATCTCTGTCAAAGGATTAGTAAGATTAATGATGGGCAAGATGACGCCACAGGAAGATTCTATTATTGATCGGGCGCTGTTGGAGACATACGCTAAAAAAGATATTACGGCTGATGCTGATTTATCAAAAATTGACCCACCAGTCATGGACGACTTTCAAGAAATTTTAAGTGGCATGGAGGGTGGAGCAGACTTGTCTTTACGTTTAAAAAAATATACAGAAGGAACTTTTGCTGGGTTGCTTAACAGTTCAACTACAGTGCAGATGAACAATCAATTAGTTTGTTTTTCCGTGCGTGATTTGGAAGATGAATTAAGGCCGATGGCGATTTACGCAGTTGTAAATTATATTTGGAATGTTGTGCGCAGTGAGATGAAAAAGCGCATCTTAGTAATTGATGAAGCTTGGTGGTTAATGCAACACGAAGACAGCGCTAAATTTATTTTTGCCTTAGTCAAACGTTGTCGCAAATATTATCTGGGCGTTACTACCATTACTCAAGATGTTAATGACTTTTTAGTATCACCATACGGCCAGGCGATTGTTAATAATTCCGCCTTGCAATTATTAATGAGACAATCTCCTTCAGCGATTGATTTAATTCAAAAAACTTTTGCCTTAACTGAAGGCGAGAAATATTTGTTATTAGAAAGCGGGGTAGGCGAAGGAATCTTTTTCGCTGGTAATAGGCATGCCGCTATTAAAGTAGTGGCTTCTTACACTGAAGATCAGTTGATTACTTCTGATCCGCGTCAACTATTAGAAATTGAACAAGCCAAGAAAGAATTTGAAGAATCAATGGCCGGAGGTGAGGAAGTACAAGAAGAAGGTGAAAATTTAGAAGCGCCTGCGCCAGCCACTCCTGCGCCTAAAGAAAATATTTCTTTGCCAGAAGAAAAACAATCAGCCCAACAACCGTCAATATAAAAAGGTAATATGTAGAATTCCAAAGCTCAAAAATCAAAACAAATTCAAATAATTAAATTCCAATGTTTTAAAGTTTGATATTTGAATTTTAATATTGTTTTGAGTTTTAAGTTTAGGATTTTGAATTTTTAAACTAATGGATAATAAAAAGATAATCGCAATATCAGTTATTGTTTTGGCTCTAATAATTTTAATAGGGCTTATTTATTTTATGTTTTTGGCGCCAGTGCCGGAAGAGCCAGTTGCGCCAGCGCCAGTAGTTGAAAAGCAGGTGATAGAACAATTGCCAGTGATTGAACAGCCAGTACGTCGAGCGCCGATAGAAATTCAAGCAACTACTGAAGATGATTTAAAACGATTATCCTCATCATTTGTAGAACGATATGGCAGTTATTCTAATCAAGCCGGCTATGATAATATTCGTGATTTAAAAATATTTATGTCCCGCAATATGCAAGGATGGGCAGATGATTTTATTAACGAAAGAATACAACAAGAAACAGACACTACTATCTACTATGGCATTACCACTAAAGCAGTAGTAGTAGAAACACAGAACTTTGACGAGTATGCTACCAGCGCAAAATTTTTAGTAAAAACCCAACGTAAAGAATCAATCGGCGACACCACTAATGCCAGAAAATTTCAACAAAACGCTGAAGTCGCTATAGTAAAAGAAAATGGAGCATGGAAAGTAGATAAAGTGAACTGGAAAGAATAGCGAAAAAAATGATCAATTATCAATAATCAATTTACAATCAATTTTCAATATTTTAATTTTTAATCCCGAATGCTCGGGATTGGTTATTGAAAATTAAGTGATCATTGTAAATTGCAGAATTGAAAATTAATATATGCCATTAAAGAGTCAATTGATTATCCTTCGGAATAATATTATAGACATTATTTTCCCAGTTGAGTGTCTGGGCTGTAGGCAAGAAGGGAAGTGGTTGTGTGAAAAATGTTGCGGAACAATTCCTATCAATACTGAACCATACTGCTTATCTTGCAAAACAAAAACTACCTTTGGCGAATTCTGCAAAAAATGCAAACCTAATTATAATTTAGACGGAGTATTTATTGCCAGCGATTATGACCATAAATTAATAAAGCAGGGGATTAAGACTTTAAAATATAGATTTGTTTATGACATCAGCCAGGAGCTATCACAGCTCCTTATTTTATTTATGCAAGAACAAATTAAGAAATCAAAGTCAGCCGAATGGCTGCCTGTGGATAACTTTTACCAGTCCCCTATTGTTATAAAAAATTTTTTTGAAGTAATTGTAATTCCAGTCCCCCTGCATCCTAAAAGATTGCGTTGGCGCGGATTTAATCAAGCCGAAAAGCTATCTGAAAATTTTTTTAAATTTTTTAATTTAAATTTCAATTCTAAAAATTTCCGTCGTATTATTTACACAAAATCACAAGCAAAATTAAATGAGCAAGGCAGAAAAGATAACTTAAAAAATTGTTTTGCTTGGCACGGAGACAATCTGCAAAATAAAAACATCATCTTAGTGGATGATGTCTGCACTACCGGCCACACCCTTGAAGAATGCGCTAAAGTTTTAAAACAAGCTGGCGCTGGAGAGGTTTGGGGTTTGGTGGTGGCTAAGGGATAGTTTTTGAGGATAGAAATAAAAAAACCAGCCTGATGTAAAACCGGCTGGTTTTGAATTAGATTAAAGAGATATTAGTTCTTTGACAGTAGCTATAATATTGTCGTTAAGCTCAATAGAAATATTAGGATCACCATCAAGCCCTGTTCCAGGACATGGAATATTAAGACAATTTTCCCATCGGATGAACTTTCCTTGTTCTGCACAAGTGCCACCAAATCTTTTAAGAAGATGTAATGACCCATGCTTACTATTTTCATCTGACAATCCAAAAGCAGAGCGAAGTTCTTTGGTTGTCATATTTCTGAATCCGCTTGTTTTTCCTGTGGAATGAGTAATTTCATATGCAACGAACCACTCACCTTCAAGTGGGCTAATGTTTATAGAAGCAACTCCAACATTAGCAATAATAATTTTTTTCGCCCCCCTATCAAAGTCCATATCGCGCGTTTTGTCGCCATGATTATGGAACCACACTGGACGCTGATAGATTGGATCTAATTCTGGTACATATTTCTGTAGTGATGCGTTTTCGTTCATTTCTCTCTCCCTTTTTTAAAGATCTGGTACTTCTTATGATTTTATAAAAATATGTTAGCATTTTTAATATTATTAGAGTGTAGAAAAATACTCGTTTAAAACGAAATATTTTTCTAAAATTTATTTATTGATACAGGCAAGGTGGCAAAACGAGTTTTA
>JBDRNG010000046.1:0-17439 GCA_043811275.1 Candidatus Falkowiibacteriota bacterium
ATTTCTTTAATAAATCTAAATTTATCATCTTCAGAAATCTCCTTACTGCTTTCGGCTGATTCAATCGCTTTTTTAATTTCATCTCGTACTTGTCTTATTTTAATATGAGCTTGCTCTAATTTTTCGTTTAATTTTTTAACACGATTTTTGCGATCTTCTTCGGTTGGCTGGGGAATACTAATCCTGATTTGTTCTCCTTCGTTAACTGGATTGAATCCTAAATCAGCTTCTACTATCCCTTTTTCAATATCTTTTAAGGTATTTTTATCCCAAGGTTTGACGGTCATACAATTTGCGTCAACTACGGAAATATTCGCCAACTGTTGCAAGGGAACTTTACTGCCGTATGATTCTACTAAAACACTATCTAGCACAGCCGGATTAGCGCGACCAGTGCGGATAGAACTAATATCTTTTTTAAAAAATTCTAGCACACTATCTAATTCTCCTTGATGTTGTTGGATGTATTGATTCATATGATTGCTTTTATGATTAAACTTGCTAAACACATTTTATTCCTCACAAATCTACAAATCAGCTACAAATATCACGAATAATATTTGTATTATTCGTAGTGAATTTGTAGATTTATGGGGGAACTTAAAAAAGCAAGAAAAAATTATTATTCTAAATAAAATACTCCCAAATACACTACACTTGAATCTTTATGGTCAAGCGCTAAAGCAGAACTAGATCGTTTGCTTGGTAATTTCTTTGATTCCCACGTTTGACCATTATCATTACTAACTCCTAAAGAAGTATCAGTAGTGTAATAGATTATATTAGCATCATCAGCGGATAAAGCAACTCGGTTAATCGTAGTTCCCTCTGAAGGAGGAATAACTTCAACATTACGCCAGTGTCCGCCTAAATCCGCGCTTTTAATTAAGCCAGAATCAGTAGCAACTACTACTTGTTTGCTATTGTTTGGTGAAACTGCAATATCATTTATATAAATTGCTTTCTTGTTAATTTCTAAAAATTCTTCTTTATAGCTATTCCAGGTCCGCCCTTTATCTGCAGAACTATAGATTCCTTCTTTATCTGTCGCTACCCAAATATTATTAACATTACTCGGATTGATTACAACCTTAACGATTGGACTTTGACTAGACTTTTTTCCTTCGAGTTGAAACCGATATTTAGTTAACCATGATTTTCCTCCATTAGCACTTTGAATTAACTCTCCCCGAGAAGTGCCAGCATAAACTATGGTGGAATTCACTGGATCTATTGCCAAACTGGTAATGCGCGCTGTACTTTCGTTATCAAAATAAATCTGTTTCCAATTTCGACTACAATCTATGGATTTGTATATTTTATTTTCCGTAGCAACATAAATACTGCATCTGTCCGTTGGACTTACTTTAACATCATTGATTGCCCGCTGACCTAAATTAGTAGCAACCTGCCAGCTTTTTGCTCCGTCATAAGAATAGAGCATACCGTTTTTATGAGTGCCTAAATAAACTGCTTCATTATCCCCTGGGTCTAAAGTGATCGCCGTAATATTAGCAGAAGCAAATGATACTATTGAATCATTCACAGATGAAATAATGGACTGCTGTTTCCAGTGATCGCCAGAATCAATACTTTTATAAAGCCCGCCATTAACGCTAGTAACTTTACTGCCAGAAGTACCAAGAGTAAAACTACAGGCGCTTGTCAGCAAGGCGACAGATAATAGCATTGCTATTGTTGGTAATTTGTATTTAAACATAGTATTGTCCCCCACAAATCAACAAATCAGCTACGAATAATACAAATATTATTCGTGATATTTGTAGCTGATTTGTTGATTTGTGGGGATATAAATTAATTAAAATCTATGAACTTTTTTATACATAGCAAAGTTGTTCTATTACTAACTGCGGATTAACTGAAGCGTTTAAGTATCGCATACTTTTTTTTAGTTGAATATCAAATTGTATTAAATAATTAATCGGTAATGACAACTGTTTTATTTTTTCTGTTGAAGATTCATTAACTGTCAAATTTTCTAAGCCATAAACAAGTAAAATAGCGTCTCTAATTACAGTTTGCCATGAGGTTAAAATTAATTCTGTCTGTTGACGCAACTCTACCCCTTTATGTGCAGATAGCAACTCATTACTTAAACGCAATTTTTCGTCAAGGCGGGCTGACATGATGTTTAAAATCATCTCGGTAATATTTTTTATTTCCGCTAAAAAATCCTTATTTTCCAAAAGTTTAACTGCCCGAACTGGCCGGCCAACAGACAAGCGGGCTAAACCACGCGCCAATTCGCGCGGTGAATTATATTTTTCCACTAGATAGTCATTGATTGCCGCTGTGGGCGCTGGCCTAAATTTTAAAACTTGAGCGCGGGAAATAATAGTTTTTGGCAAATAATCAATCATAGAAGTTAACAAAATAATAACTGTATTTTTCCGTGGCTCTTCTAAAGTTTTTAGTAATGCATTAGCCGCTTGTTGGCTTAGCTTTTCCGCCTCCTTAATAATGCCAATCTTATGATCGCCTGTAAATGTTCCTAATTGCATTATCCTGATAAATTCACGTACTTGCTCAATGCTGATGTTTTTTTTGCCCACTGCTTGTTCTAAAATATTTATATCACTATGTTGATTAAGATTAATTTGTTGGCAATTAACGCATTCTTGGCAAGGCAAAGCTCCCTGTTGTTTATTAAAATTTTGGCAAAGCAATGAAGCGCTAAAGTGGCGGGCAACCGTTGACTTGCCGATATCAGACAAACCGGAAAAAATATAACAATTAGCAAGCTGTTTATTTTCAATGCTTGCATGCAAAAAATCAATGATGTGCTGGTTACCAAAAAAAGGCCACTGAAATTGAAATTTAGTGGAATCTATCATACTAATAATATACCAAAATATTAGAATTCCTTCAATAGAAGTAATTTAGTGCGGGTTTAATTTTGTGTACGATTATTTAATACGAATGCTTTGTACATATCTAAAATTTCATGCAACTATCCGAATACTCCGAATTCTGTTTATCAAATTTAATTCGGATGAAATAATTTGTAGAATTTGTAGTAAACATTTGTGGCATTCGCATAGTTGCACGTTAATATAAAACCGCACGAAGTATTCGTATTAATGGATTGTAAACAATTTTTGTCCGTATAAAATTATTTCTAATAAAAAAGGACTAGAAAACTTAATTTCTAGCCCTAATTAATGTATACAATTTTATTCTATTGAAAGAGCTCTTATTACATCAGCTGCCGAATACCACATTTCATCTTTAAACATAAGAATACGATGAATTAAAGAAAAATCCTCGCCAGTCGTTATCAATGGTTTTTCGACGTAACCCGACACCTGAATCTGGGTCATACCTACATTAGCTACCAAGCTATTGCAAAGGCACTTGCGTCCTTCCGTGTCTTCTTGATTACCACCTTTACGCAAGTAAGTATCTGCTGGTTCAGAAGGACACCGGTATCCTATCTTGCCATCTGGTTTTTTATAAACAGTCCGCAGATAGCCCAAATCGCAAATCCGGGACCGCTTCTGATAAACCGTTTCATCCGACATTGTGCCTTCCAATTGAAGCACCTTGAACGGAAAACCAGTGGGAGAGGCGAAAGGATCAGTAAAGACTTCAGCTCCGTCAACACAAATTTTTTCAAGAACCTTACACTTAATATCCCCTGGAATACCGGATTCTTCACAAAAAGCAAATGGGGTTCCAACTTGGACGCCAGTGGCTCCTTGATCCAATATCTCTTGTATTCTTTCAGAAGCGCCGAAAGATCCAGCCAGCCAAATTGGCAAACCCAACTCTTTGATTTTATCAAGATCCACAATATCTCTTTCGCCGTAAATAGGTTCGCCGTTGACAGTTAGTTTCAGCGCGCCACGCGGTGGGGCATTATGTCCACCGGCTGTTGGACCTTCAATTACGAAACCGTTCACAGCGCCGGTGGATTTTTTTACCATGGACACTGCCAAAATTGCAGAAGAAATAATTGCCAGAAAAAAGGGCCGTTTCAGTGTGTCCTGAATTGATCCTATAATATCTTTCGGATCAAATTCCATTTTCCAGTCATCATTTCTACCAGCGCCAACAACATTAATTTTGTAACTGATTTTCTTGTGATAAATAAATCTATCCAAAACACCGGGAATTTCACGAGGAATACCAGCGCCCATTAAAACATAATCCACGCCAGCCAACATTGCTCCATAAATAGAAGCTAAAATCGGCATCTGAATTTTTTCAAGATAATTAATTCCCACTTGACCACTATGATCTTCTTTGGCCAAGAAGACTTCAGTGAAATTGGCAACGACGGCCAGTTCATTTAGAGTCTGACTTGGTTCAATCGTCCACATTGGAATCCGCTTAAACGCTTTAGTGATAACTTTTCCCCCTGGCACGAAATACTGGTCGTAAATACGTTGGGCAACCTCGGGTATGGGAAAATGATCAAGGGCGCGACGAATATGTCCATCAGGATCGCCTAATTGCAAACGACGCACCATAATTGTATCTAAAGCTACGCCAGAGACAACTCCCAGCTGACCCAACTTAGATACGGTCTTAGCAAGAAACCAGTGAGAAACACCAGCTCCCATACCGCCCTGAATAATTATGGGCCACTTCGCTGAAAGTATCATTTTTCTCTCCTTTCTTGGTTTATTTGATTCTTAAAAGAACATTGTTAATTCATGATACAGACTGTCTTTATCATATTACATATATCAAAAGCTTTCAACACTTGCTATTTATTAACAAATATACTATAATCAAAAAGGTGTAATAAAAAATTAATTATATGCAACATATACCACTAAATATAAAAAAATTAAGCTTATTAATAGGAGATGTTGTTGTTTTATATGCATCTCTTTATTTTACTTTATTTGTTCGTTATGGTGAGGCGCCTTCCCAAATTCTCTGGCAACAGCACTTATGGCCATTTAGCGCTATTTTTGCTATCTGGTTGATTATTTTTTATATTAGCGACCTTTATAACCTTATCACTGCCACTAATAATTCAAAATTTTATGCCTTAACTACTGAAGCGCTTTTTGTAAACTTTCTAATTGGCACTGCCTTTTTCTATTTAATTCCTAATTTAGCCATTACTCCTAAGAGAAACCTTTTTATAGTTGTAGTTATTACAACTATTTTATTTTTAATCTGGCGGCAATTATTCAACATCACCCTAAAGTCATTATTGCCTAAGCAGAATATCGCTATTATCGGTTTAAATAGTCAAGTAAGAGAATTAATTAAATACTTTAATGACCATCCTCACCTTGGTTTTCGCATTGCTTTTATCTTGTTTGATAAAGAATATGATGAACAAGGAACTTTTAATATTAAAATATATAAAGACATTAAAAATATTAAAAAATATGTTAAGCAAGAGAGGATTAACACTATTGTCTTGGCTGGAAATCTGCAGCGCACCAATGAGTTAAGAAGCTGTTTGTTCTCTTGTCTTGCCTTAAGAGTTGAATTTATTACTTTGTTTAATTTTTATTCCAAGACTTTAGGAAAAATTTCCCTTCATTCAGTAAACCAGATGTGGTTTATGGAAAACTTAAATCGCGGCGGCATCTTATGGTTTGATAAATTCAAACGTACTTATGATATTATTTTAGCAATTGTAATTTTTATTACCACCCTTCCCTTCTGGCCTTTGATAGCTTTATTTATAAAAATAGGAAGCAAAGGTCCGATGCTTTATAAACAAGAAAGAATTGGTAAAAATAATGAAACATTTAATTTAATAAAATTTCGTTCCATGATTGAAGGCGATAATAACCGCCAACCCACTGTTCATAATGACGCTAGGGTTACCCGTTTTGGCCGTTTTATCCGCCGAACGCGTATTGATGAATTGCCGCAGGTAATTAACATTATCAAGGGCGATATGAGCTTTATTGGTCCGCGTCCGGAACGGCCGGAATTAGTTCAGAAACTGCAGGAAGAAATCCCTTTTTATAATGAGCGCACCTTGGTAGTGCCGGGCGTTACCGGTTGGGACCAAGTTTGCGGCGAGTATCATTCCCCTACACTGGATGACACTTTAAAAAAATTGCAATACGATTTATATTATATTAAAAACAGATCCTTATTTATGGACCTAATAATTATATTAAAAACTCTAAGGACTATTTTAATGGGGGGCGGGGTTTAGGAGATAAAGGGGTTTAAAAAAGGCTTTTGATTTAATAAAAGCCTTTTTTTATTTTCTTACTTTCTTCTTAATTTTTCTCTTATTGGAATTTCAGATTCAAGTACTCGTTTTATTCCATCACCTTTAGCATCTTCAAATGTTCTTATGTCCCTAACTAAACGTTCAAATCCCTGTGGCTCTATACTAGCAGACTGATCCGAACCCCACATTGATCTATTTAAAGTAATATGCCTTTCAATAATAGTGGCTCCTAAAACTACCGCGAATAAAGAAGGCGCCAAACCAACCTCATGGCCACTGTAACCTATCGGGATATCGGGAAATTTTTCTTGCAATGATTTAATAATTGAAAGATTTAATTCTGAATTTTGAGCCGGGTAAGTGGCAACGCAATGCAAAATTGACAAGTCTTCCCTGCCTAATACTTCTACTGCGTGATATATTTCTTCTATGGTGCTCATGCCGGTAGAAAGAATAATTGGTTTTCCTTTGGCGCGAGTGTATTTTAATAATCCATCATCTGTTAAACAAGCAGAGGCAATTTTATAACAAACCGGATTGAATTGATTCATAAAATCAACGCTCGCTTCATCCCAACATGAAGCAAACCATAAAATTCTTTTTTCCTTACAATATTTATTTATTTCTTCATATTCTTTTTGACCGAGCTCTAATGCTCGTTTTAAATCGCCATTAGTTGTGCCAAAAGGATTTTCACGTGGCTTAGCTAACTCTTCAGTAGTATAGACAATATCTATTGTTCTCTTTTGAAATTTTACTGCGTCCGCTCCTGATTTAACAGCCACATCTATTAATTGCTTGGCAATATTAATATCACCATTGTGATTAATACCTATTTCGGCAATAACGAAAACTGGCTCCCTTATTCCTATCTTTCTAATTTTTAAAGAAAGATTATTTGTGTTTGTTTCCATATTTTATATTGTAGTTTTTAAATAACTCTTTAAGAGTTTTTTTGTTTATTTTATGTCATAAGCTTATGAAAAAATATAATTTTTGTCAACCTTATCTTTCTTTTACATTATGCCGTGCGCCCCTGAATTTTAAATCTTCGGGAGAGCTGGGGAAATAAACCCTTTTAAATGACTCTATTTTTTCTTCAGCTTCTTTATTGCATTTTTCTTTACTTCTGTTTAATAAAATTGATTTCTTCTGATAATAATTTTTTATTAAAATAGAATTAGCATCTAGTAGGGCTTGATAAACTTTTTTATCTGGCATGTCTGTAAAATTAACAGTTAGCCTGTCAGAATTTTTAAACTTAGCAAAAAAATCTGCTGGACCCGTTAACTTCCTATCTTTTATGGCCTTATAATATAATGGGCAACCGGGATAAGGAGTTGGCGGTCTTAAAGTTCTAAGTTGGCCTAATGTGTCATATTTTAATAAAAAATTTACAATTTTATCTAAACTTTCTAAAGAATCTCCGGGATTTCCCCACATAAAATTTAATCCTGGATGCATACCTACCTCAATTGTATTTTGTACAGCAATATGATTATCCTCTACTTTAACACGTTTACCCATTAAATCTAAAACATTTTGATCTAAAGATTCTAAGCCAAAATTTATAATTTGACAGCCTGATTCTTTTAACATTTTTAAAATTTCTTTATCTTTGGCAAATTCTACTCTAGCTTGACAATAATATTTTATCGGCGTTTCTAATTTTTTAAGCATAGTTACAAATTCTTTAATTCTATTCTTATTAGGTATAAACATTTCATCCACAAAAAGAAAATAAGTTATTCCATATTTTAAATTTAAAATTTTTAATTCGGCAAATAAATTATCAATACTTCGTAATCTAATTCCTTGTTCTATGCGATAACAAAAACTACATCTATTAATGCATCCTCGAGAAGTAAGCACAGCTAAAGTCCTATCGTTAGCATTGCTACCAGGAAGATTTAAACAAGTAACATATTTTTCCATAGGAAATAAATCCCAATCCGGAAATGGTATTGAATCTAAATCCATAACAGGAGACATTTTTTTATTAACTCTTATTTCATTATTTATTCTAACAGCTATTCCGTCTCTTTTGCTAAAATCCTTTCCGTTAAGTATATCTTCAATAAGCGGTGTAATAATTTTTTCCCCTTCTCCTAATACTGCTATATCCGCTTTTAAATCTTTTAAAATATATTCAGGAATAGCAGAAACACCATGCCCCCCTAAAATAAACTTGGCGTTTTTTTTATATTTATTTATAATTTTAGCAAGCGGACGAATTGTTTCTGTATATCTAGCCGCTAAAAAACCAAGACCAATTATATCAAAATTATTACTATCCAAAAACGACGTTAATTCTTGATTAGACTGATGCCAGATATCTTGAGAAAAAATTTGCACTTCATACCCGGCTTGTTGCACAATTGTAGCAAGATATGCAATGCCTAGAGGAAAATAATTATCGCTTTGATAAACATCATGAACTATAAAGCATATTTTTCCTTTTTTTAAGTTTATCATTTTTTATTTTTTAACTAATTATCTTATAATTATGTACTTCTAATAAAATATCACAAACTTCCCTAACAGCGCCATCCCCTCCTTTATTTTTTGTCACATAATCAGCTGCTGATAAAATAGTCGGATATGAATTTGCGACAGCTACCCCAAATCCAACCTTTTTTAGACAAGCTAAATCATTTATATCATTACCTATATAACAAACATTTTCCATCTCTACGCCCATCTCTTTAGCAACATTTGCTAATTTTGATATTTTATCATCAGTGGCATCATAACACTTGATCTTTAGTTTATCACATCTTTTTTTTACGACATTGTTAGTTTCTTTAGAAATAACAATAACTGACATTATTTTTTTAAGCATGTCTATTCCTAAACTGTCAGATCTATCACAGACAACTAATTCTTTTCCATCCTCACTAACTATCACTTTATTGTCAGTTAAAACTCCGTCAAAATCTAAAACTAATAATTTAATTTTTTTTAATTTTGCTAATAATTTTTTATTCATTTTGACATTTTAATGATAAAGTATTAATTTATATTTTCTTTTTATAGGTTCCTGTATTAAATAATCCGTTGGTTAAAATATCTGAAATCTTTCTCATGGCAAATAAAATTCTCGGGGTAAAATAGCCTACTTTAATAATTGGATTTTTATAACGCCAATTAAGATAATCCTTATCAATAATTTCCACCATATTATCAATAAATACTTTGGTTCCTGGGAATGGTACTAAAATTGTCCAAACACAATTGTCTAATTTAAGGGATTTAGCAAAAATAATACTTTTTAGCCACGTAATTATAGTTTCACCTGGAAGACCGATTATAAAAAAGCCATATGTTGTTAATCCGACGCTTTTGGCATCGCTAAAAGCTTTCCTGATTTGCTGTTTGGAATAACCCTTTACGGCTGATTTTAACAATCCCTGATCGCCACTTTCAACGCCAAATTCAATTTGAACACAACCGGCTTCTGCCATTTTTTTTAATAATTCAAAATCTACACAATCCGGCCTTGCCTGGCAAGACCACTTAAAATCGATTCCGCTTTTTAATATCAAATCACACAGTTCATTAACTCTAACTCGATTTATAGTAAAAGAATCATCTTGAAAATGAATATTTTTAATACCATACTTATTATAAATTTCTTTCATCTCGGATAAAGTTCTCGTCGCACTCATTAATCTAGGATATTTCCACATCATCGGACTTGAGCAAAAAATACATTTGCCACTACAGCCCCGGCTAGACATCATATGGGTAAATTTTCCTGAAAATCTTTTTAGCTCGCGCTGGGGATATTCTGTCATTGGAATTAAATCCCGCCCTGGCATTGGTAGCTCATCTAAATTCATGATAAAAGGCCTTTCTTTGTTCTTTATTATTTCATTATTGTTTTTAAAAATTATTCCGTTAATATTGAAAAAGCCCTTTCCCTGCCTTACAGCTTCTAAAATTTCATAAAAAGTTACTTCACCTTCCCCAACCGCCACCACGTCAATATCACTAGTTTTTAGCACCTCCTCGGCTAATGAAGTAGCATGAGGTCCACCGGCTACCACTAATTTATGATTTTTTTTAGCCAAAGAAGCGATTTCTTTAGCCTGCCTGAATTGGCTGGTAGTTCCGGTCAAGCCGACTATATCGGCCGCCTTAATTCTATCGGTTAAATTATCTACAGAAATATTCTCACGGTTATTATCGATTATTTCAATATCCTGGTAACCTTTTCCCCTAGCATACGCAGCTAAATATAAAATTCCCAAAGGAGGAATCGGCAAAGCGTCTTGGTTGCTTGATTTAGGGTTGACTAATAAAATTTTCATAGTCTTATCCATATATTATATTTTAAATAAACCTTGATTAAGTAGCTGCTTAATAATTAAAAAGTCCAATTCCGTATCTATTTCATGACCTCTCAGCTCTTCAGTAATAACGGCTCTTTGATTTTTTTCCGCATACATGGAATTTTTTTTCATAATAACATCACGCCTAACGGCATCCACCAAACCATTAGTCCGATAAACCTTTGGCAAATCCTGTCTTCTTTTATACTTTCTTCCGCCAGGGATAAATGACTTTAAAATATCACCCTTGACGATCACGTCCATCCAGTAGGGGCTTTCCGTCACTAAATTAGTGGTTCTTACCCCGTCGGCGCCGGTTTTAATTAATTTCTCAATCACCACATCAATATCCTTCCCGGTTCTAAGTGGAGTAGTCGGCCTTAAATGGATGATAATCTCTGGATAAAAAGATTTCTCTTTTTCAAAAAAATTTATAGCGTGCTGAAAAACGGGCAAATCTGGCGTATCGTCTTGCGCCAGCTTATTAGGCCTAAGAAAGGGCACCTCAGCACCATATTTTTTTGCTATTTTGGCAATCTCTTCATCATCTGTTGAAACAATAAATTTAGTTAAATATTTAGAGTTTTTTGCCGCCTCAATCGCCCAGGCGATCAAAGGCTTACCGTTAAGCGGTTTTATATTTTTGCGTGGCACCCCCTTAGACCCTCCGCGAGCGGTAATTACCGCCATGATATTTACATTTTTTTTCATAATATTATAAATTACTAAAATAACTTTTAATTATTACACTTTGACAATCAAACACTGACTAGAAATAAATGGTTCAATAATTATTTCCGATTTGTCTTTAAAAAATTCGTCAAATGCTTTCTTCACTCCTTTTGTGGCGGGCCGGGAATAATCATGACTTATAATAACCCCCCCTTTTTTTTGCTCATTCTGGGATAAAAGAATTTTCATATAATTATTTTTTAGTTTTATTAAATTCACTTTCTGCAGGCTTAATTTAAAAAATATTTTTTTAAATTCGTGCTAATTCCTAATAATTTAAGCCGTTTTTTAACATTTTTATCATGGAGCAAAGAAAAGCCATAATGATTATAACTGGCAGTTTTTATGCCGTTAATATCTTGCACTTTTTTTTTATTTATATTTTTAATTTTTCTGGCCTCTACTATTAATGAAATGATCGGACTTCTGTCAAAACCGGTGACGGTAAAATTAATCTGATATTTACCATTTTTATATTCATGTTTAAGATTATTTTTTTTATAAAAGGCATCGTTTAAATTTTGCCACTTTTTTTCCATACTGGTTACATGAAGCGGCTCGCGCATTTCGGGAACAGACGATTCACAGAATTTTTTTTCCTTAATCTGTCCGAAACCGCAAGACTTGAGCAATATCTTCAACATATCAAAATCATAAGCATAAACATGGGAGTAACCACCAATAAATTCGGTCATATCCCGATTTAATAAAATAGTATCCTGGCCAGGAGAAACTATATAATTCATAAGTATACCGCCGAAACCTAAATCATGCCTGATTTTTTCAACTTCAACAAAAGCTTTTTTAAAAAAAGTTTTGTCGTTTTTTACATAAGCGGTGGCAATACGCCTAAGGTCCGGTACAATAATCCTTAAAACGCCCCCTATTTTTAGCACGCGAGAAAATTCCAAAAAAACTTTTTGAATATCGTAGTGCGGAATATGCTCAAGAGTATGTGAAGTAAAAATTATCGAACAACTACCGTCTTTAAGATAAATTTTTTTAGCTTCACCTTTAACTAAGTTAGATTTTGGGGCAGAATTTTTTTTAACCTTATGGTCTAAAATATGCCAGCTGTTATTTCGCCAAATCGGCGATGCCCCTACGTTTAATTTAATTTCCATATTATTATTTTTAAATTATTAATTATAGAATCTATTTATTAATAATTTTTACCAAGACAAAAACGCAATTGCTTTTCATTAAATTTTCCTAAAGATGGCTCAGTTAATTCAAAAGTATGAATATCTTCCTCTAAAAAGTGATTATACTCCCAATTGCCCTGTAGATTATATTTTAAAAATCGCGCATTAGCAGTTCTTCCATCTATTACAATTAATGTCCCCGGAAGTAAAAATGGTTCAATGAATAAAATATCAGCTGACATCGGTAAACGGTCTGCCGAGACAGTGGAAATTCCACGAATGTTATTTGGTACGTTAAATTGGTCTGGAGCGTCTAAATATATTAAATCTGGACAAATATTAGGTAATTTTTTATACATTGTGCAAGCCCTATCGTTAAACGTCGTCATTTCTACTTCTGATAAATAAAAATTTACAAAATTTAATAATTTAGACTTAAATTCTTCCTTGCACTTATTGATCCATTTTTTATTGTTATCAATAGAATGAACCTCAAATGGATTTGCCCTCCTTAAATTATTTTTAACAAATTCACCAAACTCTTCTTTGTTTTTTTTAATGGCATCAGCAAAAACCAATGTGCTTTTGCCCACGCCAAATTCTAAAATAGTGGTTACTTTTCGGCTCCTGACCAAAAAGTGCAACCTAGCTAAATCATCTAATTCAGCAACGAAAGGAATTTTATTTTTTGGGTCAACTGACTCATAAATACTCGTTTCTAATTTACGTTTTATTTTTCCGTAATTTTTCAAATCTAAACCAAATAAGTCATTTATTCTATTATCTAAACAATATTTTTTATAATCTAAATTTTTTATGGCATTTATCATTTTCATATTATTAAATTTAATCAATTTTATTTTTTAAACTCATTAATTGCTTCAATGATAGCTGTTTCGGCTCGAAGGCTAGATTGACCGTCAGGATTTCCTAATAATTCATCTAAAAACTCTTTTTTATCATTTAAAGTATAATTGAAATAATTATTATAATTTAAAATATATTTATTAAAATCCTCTTCGGTCTTGGCATAATTTACTAATTCTGGATGGTCTTCAAAATAATCCCATGATTTATCAGTTATTAAATCTCCAAAATAAGGAGAAATAAGCATTCTGCCAGCTACTATCGCTTTAATACAAGTGGTTGAATTAAAACTTATAACCACCGATGAATTTTCTATTAAATCAAGCGGGTTGCCAATATTAGTAATTACTAAATTATCTATATTCTCTTTAAAATTATTATTTAAAATATCTTCTACATATTGAGAATAATGGTCTGCTAATCTTGTTTTTATTATCACTTTAAAATCTTTATGTTGCTTGGCAAAATTTATAATCCATTTGTGAAAATTATCAATCCTTTTTTTTATTTCTACTATTTTTTCTTGGTCATTAACCAAGCCCGGCATTTTGTCATTAGGATAAAAAGAAAAAAATAATATCTGCTTATTACTGCTTTCTGCCTGGCTTAATTTAAAATAAGGATCTAGTCGTGGCATGCCCACGATTTTTACATTATCTTTTGATATTCCTGAAAATCCGCTATTAAGCAGGGCATTCAGCATATTTTTATTATAAAACAACGCCTTGGCTCCTTGAAATCTATAAACTTTACATATTTTAGCCCATTCTTTTTCAGAGCCGGGAATAATTAATCCTTCTTTATGTAAAACTATGTAAGGAACTTTTTTCTCTGCGCATATTTTTTCAAATTCCTGCTGGTCAGGGTAGCCGAAATTGCCGCATAATACTGCATCAAAGCCAACTACCTGATGAAGTAAAGGAAACATTTTATTTAAAAATAAATAATATTTTTGTTTTCCGGCTTGGCAATAATTATGAGTGTGATAATTTTTTTCTGATAATTTTTTTTCATCTGGACCTTTCATAAAATGATAAAAAATCATTTGGAAATATTTTCGATGAATTGTTGTATATTTTATACATTGACTGAATTGCTCTAATGTTCTGACATCATTTATAAAAACACTCCTACCCATGCATAAAACCTTAAAATCTCGTTTAGCGCCACCCTTAGCAGCAATAATTATAAATGCTATCACCGCTAAATAAGGAAAGTTAATTAATAGGCTTAATTTGATTAAAAAAATTGCTAAAGAATCTTTTATTTTATATTTAATTTTTTTTATCAATAAAATCATAGCTATTTAAATTATTTTCTCAAATTATATACTTTGGCAAAATATGATTCTTTGTCTTTAAGTAATTTTTGAGAAGTTCCTTGTTCAATAATTTTGCCATTATCCAATACTAACAGCTTGCTGGAATTTATTACTGTTGATAACCGATGGGCAATAGCTAATACTGTTACTTTGCCTTTAAGATTTTCAATAACTTTTTGGATTTGAATCTCTGATTCGTTATCTAAAGCACTGGTTGCTTCATCTAAAATTAAAAACTTTGGCTGGCGAGCTAAAATTCTAGCTATAATAATTCTTTGTCTTTGTCCAGCTGAAAGCATAACTCCTCTTTCACCGATTACAGTAGCTAGTCCGTCAGAACAACTTTGAATAAAATCATAAATATTAGCCATTTTTGCCGCCTTTATTATATCTTTTTCAAAAATGGAATTATCATAAAATTTAATGTTATTAGCAATCGTATCATTAAGCAAAAAAATGTCTTGGGAAACATAGCCAATGCTATTCCGCCATTCTTTCATATTAATATCGAAAATATTTTTTCCATCTAATAAGATTTTACCACTAGTAGGGTTAAATAAACGTAAAATCAAATCCACAATTGTTGTTTTTCCAGCGCCCGAAGGGCCAATTAATCCTATCATATCCCCTCTGCTAATACTAAAA
This sequence comes from Candidatus Falkowiibacteriota bacterium, assembly GCA_043811275.1. Classification (GTDB taxonomy): domain Bacteria; phylum Patescibacteriota; class Patescibacteriia; order Patescibacteriales; family XYC2-FULL-47-12; genus CAYPRN01. The sequence continues at coordinate 15,226 of JBDRNG010000046.1, forward strand.
TTTACGCTTGTCAAAATTTCTTTTTCAGTATTATAAGCAAAACACACATCTTTAAACTCTAATTTATCATCAAATTTAAAATGGCCCATGCCTCCTTTTACTTCTTTGTTTTTTATAACTTTTTCTTCATAGTCCAATGCGCTTCTTAAAAAAGGCACCATTTCATTAGTTACATGTAAATTATGTTGCAACTGTTGAACATAAGAAAAAATTCTTTGTACTAAATAAATAATTACGGCCAAAGAAGCAAAATTAAAATTTGGCAATTTATAAGAAAAGGCAAATATTACACAAATAAAAATTAAGCTTACTGGCTGGATAAAAGCGCCGGTAATATTTTTTAATAAAAAGAGTTTTATTTTTATTTTTTTTAATTGAGTAAAATATTTTGCCCCTATAATAATAATCTGATTTTCAACAGATAAAGCTTTAATCATTTTCATTCCAGTAATATTTTCATTAATATAATGAGCTATTTTCTTATTAACATTTGTTGTTTCATACCCTAAAACACGTGTTTTGTATATTAATGGTTTAAACAAAAGAAATAAAATACCTCCCAAAATAAAAGTAATCAAAGTAATATAAAATGAAATATTTATTGCCACTAAAGTGTATATTAACAGAGAAGTTAATATCATTATTGTGTTACTAATTTGACTTAGCAAAAAAGACGAATTGCCTATATCAATCATTAAAATATTTTCTAAATAACCGATTTTTTGTTTTAATAAGTGAGGCCAGCTTGATCTTAATGTTTTACTAAATAAATTATTTCTAGTTTGTTCTTCATAATCAGCGGTTATTTTTGCCTGAATATAACCACCTAATACTAGAGCTATTGCTCTTACAATAAATAAGAGAGAAATAAAAATCAATAAATATTTTACACTAAAATTAATATCAAAATACAAAAAAAACTTTTCAATAAATTGTGAAATTATATCATCTCCCCCTTGTTTGCCTCCCATGATAATAGAAAATAAAGGGATAATAGCATTAACGCCTATTCCCTCTAAAATACCAGTTAGAAATCCTAATATTGTCAAAATGGTAATCTGACGTTTATATTTACCAAAAGCTTGACGTGATAATTTTACTATATTTCTTATTCTATTGTCTTTAAGTATTGACATATATTTATATCTTCTATATCTTTGTAATTCATGAATTAAAATCACCATTACTTTTTAATATTTTATTTTTAATTTTGACCAAAACTTACTTTTAATTAGACCCAGAAAACGAATTTCTCATTTTTTCATTTTTCCACTTTTCTATAATATCTGTAATACCCTCATCCAGCGTAATTGTGGGGTTATAATTCAACAATGCTTTAGCTTTAGATATATCAGGCATTCTTTTAATAATCTCTCTTTTACTGGTTCTGTCTGATTGTTCCATTGGTACAAAACAAGGTTCTATATTTTTTCCTGATAACGCAATAACTTTATGAGCTAAATCTTTCATAGTAATGGCTGCTTGATCATTACCAATATTAAAAACTTCGGCGTTTGATTTATCACTAACTAAAGCTAAATATACACCCTGGGCAGCATCGCTTACATGACAAAAAGATCTTACTTGATTTCCTTCTCCGTAGACGGTAGGCGCTTGATCTTTTGTGACCGCTCTTACAAAACGGGACATTACAAATTCTTCAACTTGCCCGGCTCCATAAACATTAAAAAAACGAATAATAGAATAATCTAAGCCATGTTCTCGCTGATAAGCTTTTAAGTATTCCTCGCCGGCTAATTTAGTAATTGCATAAATTGATTTAGGTGATACTGGGTCATCTTCACAAATCGGAGTTTTATAAGGTTCACCGTAAACTTCAGATGAAGATGAAAATAATATTTTTTTAACTCCCGCCCTAACACAGGCATCAATAACATTTTTAGTCCCTTGAATATTAATATTTAAACAGGCCATTCTACTTTGTTCTGTCCGTTTAACGCCTAACATAGCCGCTAAATGGATTACATAATCACAACCTTTAATTGACTGATAAAGTTCGTCCGGATACATAATCGTACTATTTATATATTCACCGAATCTTTCTTTAGGCTTATTAATGTCAAAACTTTTTATCGCAAAACCTCTCTCGCTAAGATTTTTAGCAATTGCTGATCCGATAAAACCAGCGCCTCCTGTAATTAGCACTTTGGGCATAAATTTTATTTTTTATATTTATTAATAATTTCTTTAATA
>JBDRNG010000047.1:0-4067 GCA_043811275.1 Candidatus Falkowiibacteriota bacterium
ATCAACGATTATTGGAATCAAAGCAAGTAAGCCGAGAACGAAAACAGAGGTTAACTGAAATATATCTTTCTTTAAATCCAGTAAAGCTAAAGAAGGCTATTGACCAAAAAATCAGAAAAATCAGAGCAATGCAAACTTACAAATTAAATGTCCCAACCGAGGGGAGTAAACTTACATTTTTAGATGACTAAATGCGGATTATGATTAAAATAAATTCAAAAACTATTTCTTATCAATCACCAGTTTTTATTATCGCCGAAGCTGGTGTTAATCATAATGGCAGTTTAAAAAATGCTTTAAAATTAGTAGATGTTGCGGTTAAAGCCGGAGCAGACGCTGTTAAATTTCAAACTTTTAAAGCCGAAGAAGTGGTAATTGTTAAGGGAGAAATGGCTGAATACCAGAAAAAAAATATTGGTAAAACAGAAAGTCAAATAGCGATGTTAAAAAAGTTGGAATTAAAAGAAAAATTTTATCAGCCGATTATTCAATATTGTAAAAAGAAAAAGATAATTTTTTTATCAACGCCCCATGGCGGTTTTAAAAGTGTTGATTTTTTACAGGCAATAAAAGTGCCAGCATTTAAATTTGGTTCGGGTGAGCTGACTAATCTGCCACTACTGCAGTATGCCGCCAAATTTAACAAGCCTATGATTTTAGGCACAGGCATGGCCACATTACCAGAAGTAAAAGAAGCTATCAAAAGCATCAAGGCGGTGGGCAATAGAAAAATAATTACGTTACACTGCACCACTAATTATCCTTGTCCTTTTGACGAGGTGGATTTGCAGGCCATACAGACTATGATGAAAAAATTGGATGTGTTAGTCGGTTATTCCGACCATACTTTAGGAACGCAAGTGCCAATAATGGCCGTTACAATGGGCGCCTGTGTTATTGAAAAACATTTTACTTTAGATAAAAATATGCCAGGACCAGATCATAAAGCTTCAGCAGAACCAGTAGAGTTGAAAGATATGGTGGACAAAATAAGGAAGGTGGAAATAATTTTAGGTTCAGGTGTGAAGCATCCTAACAAGAGCGAAACGCCGATGATTAAGACAGTGCGTAAGAGTTTAGTAGCGCTGACAAACATCAAACAAGGAGAGACGTTAACTAAAAGAAATATCGGCATTAAAAGACCGGGAACTGGGCTGGCGCCGAAAATGTATTTTAAAATATTAGGAAAAAAAGCAAAACAAGATATAAAAGCAGACAGTTTAATTAAACAAAAAGATTATGTCTAAAAAATTTAAAAAAATATTAGTTATTACCGGCACTAGAGCTGAATATGGTCTATTAAAATCAACGATTGATGAGATTATTAAAAGTAAAAAATTAGAGTTGAAATTATTAGCAACCGGAATACATACTTTAAAAAAATATGGTTTAACTCTTAATGAAATTAAGAAAGATAAAATTCCAATAAGTTGCATAGTTAAAGTCAGCGATCATGACGATATGCTTACATCATTAGCAAAAGAGATAGCGGGTATCAATAAATATTGTCTAAAAGAAAAGCCAGATTTAATAGTAGTATTAGGAGATCGGGATGAGCCCTTTGCTGGAGCGATAGTCGGTGGGCATTTAAAAATTCCAGTTGCCCATATTCATGGAGGTGATGTAACTGGCTATGTCGTAGATGAGTATATTCGCCACTCTATTACCAAATTTTCTCACCTTCATTTTACTGCTACCCAAAAGAGTTATCAAAGAGTTCTTAAATTAGGTGAAGAAAATTGGCGGGTGCATAATGTCGGCGGACCTGGTATTGATAATATTAAAAAAAGAAAAAAGTTAGATAAAAAAGCTTTGGGTAAAAAATACGGTTTAGATATTAACAAAAAATGGTTTTTAGTTGTCCATCACCCGACCTCACTAGATCAATTATCTTTAATAAAACAAGTAAATCCTTTATTTGATGTTTTAACTGAAAGATCTGATATTAAAAAAATAGTAATTCTTCCAAACTCCGATACAGGCAGTAAGCTATTTATAAAAACAATTAATCAATTTAAAGCTAAAAAAGATTTTTATATTCATCCGAATTTAACGCGAGATGATTATCTCAATTTTTTAGCTAATGTAGATTTATTAATCGGCAACTCCAGCTCGGGTATTTTAGAATCCGGCTATTTCAAACTGCCGACTGTTAATATCGGCAATAGACAAAAAGGCCGGGAGTGTGGCCAAAATGTAATTCATGTTAATTGCGACAAAGACGGTATTAATAAAGCTGTTGATTTGGCACTGTCAGATAAATTTAAAAAAGCGTGCCAAAAAACAAAACATCCTTACGGCTATGGCACGGCTGGAAAAGAAATAGTAAAACTTATTGCCAAACATATTGATAATAAAGATTTATTTTATAAAAAATTTACCTATGCCTAAAAAAGTTATTTTGATTGGCGCTGGCGAAAATGCTCAAGTAATAAGAAATATTTTAGACAAACAAAAACAATATAATGTTATTGGCTATCTTGATGACACTAAAAAAGGAAAAGAAATAATTGGCAAGATAGTTGATTTTGAAAAATATGTAAACGACACTTACTTTTTTATAACTATTTGTAATAACAAAGTTAGGAAAAAGCTTTATAATTTATTTAAAAAAAATAACGCTAAGTTTATTAACACTTTACACGGAAAGGCATATTTAGAAGAAGGTGTGAAGATTGGCGAGAATGTTTTTATTGGCGCTTTCAGTTATGTTAATGTGAATTCAAAAATAGGCGACAACAGTTTTATTAATAATTGTTGCATTATAGAACATGATAATTTAATTAAAGAGCATTCGCATTTAGCGCCAGGCGTTATAACCGGGGGAAAAGTAAAAATTGGCGCTAATTCATTTGTGGGGTTAGGGGCTATAATTAATGATCACATTATTATAGATAATAATGTAATTATTGGTTCAGGGGCAGTAGTTATAGACAACATAAAAAATAATTCTACAGCCGTGGGCGTCCCGGCAAAAATAATTAAATAATTTAGAATGAAATAATAATATGCCAAAAAAAATTATACCAATCGCTAAACCATGGTTTAGCAGTCAAGAAGCGCAAGCCGCTTATAATGTTGTTAAATCCGGTTGGCTTATAGCCGGTCCGGCGGTAGAGAAACTTGAAAAAGAATTTGCTAAAAAAAGCAAAGTTAAATATGCGATAGCCGTTAACAGTGGATCATCGGCCTTGTTGGTAGCCCAACAAGCCTTAGGTATTTCTGTTGGAGATGAGGTAATTGTACCGACAATGACATTTGTTTCTACGGCCAGCTCTTGTATGTATTTAGGGGCAAAGCCGGTTTTTACTGATATTAATTTATCAACCTACTGCATGGATATAAATGATATTGAAAAGAAAATTACCAAGAGAACTAAAGCGATTATTCCTGTTCATTACGCTGGCCAGTCAGCTGATTTAGATTCTATACTAAAAATCGCTAAAAAGCATAATTTACGAGTGGTTGAAGACGCGGCCGAAGCCCATCTTACTAAATATAAAGGTAGAATAGTTGGCGGAATTGGCGATATAGGAATTTTTAGCTTTACTCCTTCAAAAGTTATGACTACAGGCGAGGGAGGAATGATTGTAACTAATAATAAAAAATTAGCAGAGGAATGCAGATTAATTAGAGATTTTTATGATATTAAAAAGTTTAAATATTCTGCCTTAGGGTTTAATTTTAGAATGCCGGATATTATGGGGGCGATTGGATTGGTTCAATTGACAAAATTAGAAAAAATAGTTAAAATTAGACAGAAAAATGCTATAAAATATACAAAAGAATTAGGAAAAATAGATGGTATAATTATTCCTTTTATTGAAAAAATAAAATGGATGAATTTTCAATTATATACTATTAGGTTAGATTTGGATAAACTTACAATTAATCGAGATGAATTTATTGCCAGTTTACTAAAAAAGGGTATTAATTCTAGGTTATATTACCCATGTCTCCATAATCAAGAATTATTCAAAGGAATAAATAAATATAAAGACAATCAGTTTCCTAATGCGATAGCTTTTTCTAAAACTGCCCTGGCCTTGCCAATATATCCAGAACTC
>JBDRNG010000048.1:0-19444 GCA_043811275.1 Candidatus Falkowiibacteriota bacterium
TATTTATTTTAAAAATTATTATTTATTAATATTTTAAATTACCTAATTATTTTAATTTAATACTAATTTATATTGGCGATTCTCCCTCTCCCTCTGGGAGAGGGTTGGGGTGAGGGTGTGTTTACAGGTTCCACTTTTTACTCCACTCATGAATGAATGGGATTTCCCAGGACTCACCGCTAAGAGTTTTAATAACGCCTAAAACGCTGATAATCAACAAAGCGATGTTTCCAAAAAAGGCGACAATCCATCCGAGAATTGGAATAATGCCAAATACCCAAAGCACAAACCAGGCAACAGTAATAGTTAATCCTTGTCTAGCATGGAACTGGGTAAATTCGCTATTTTTTTTCAGCATCAACGGCACTAAACATAAAATAAAAATATAAGAAAGCGCGGCAATAATTTTATTTTTTTCAACATCATCCGCATCAAATTTATTTTTTGGTTTAGACGAAGTTTTCTTAGTAGTTTTTTTCTTGGTAGGCATATATTTCCCCCTTTAGTAAATAATTGATATTATTATAATACCATAATTTGATATTTTTTAGAAATTTGGTAAGGTTAAAGTATATGAAAGAAAAAATTACTAAAATAAAATCAACCAAAGAGGAAAAGACAGAAAATAAAGAATATTCGGAAAGAGTTCAGAGTCTTTGGAGTGGGTATTTTCAAGGCAAGCCACCTAGGCCTAATTCTGGAGCTGAAGAGCGATTAATTAAGAACTGTAAAGAATATATAGGAATTATCCTGAAATCTTATCAGGGTAAAATTGCTCCAGATAAAGTTGAAGCTATGCGCGCTAAAGCGCATAATGATATTATTACCATGGTTATACCTCCAGGAGTTAATCGGCTGGAAATTGGAGAGGATGTTACTGAATTTGCTTCTAGAATAGTATACGGAGTTCCGCTAAGGGATATTATTAATGATATAAGAAAAGCTGGATAAGTTTTTTATTCATCGTTAGATATAAATAAAAAAGCCAGAGTTTATGCTCCGGCTTTTTGCATGATGTTGAGTTGGTTAATAGAAAAACCAACAAATGTTTTTCCCCTAAATTCAATTTGATGTTCAAGTGTATTTTGATAGGGACTGTTAAGAAGGGTAGCTGTCCCTCCTCCTTTTAAAAGAGCTATTATTTCTTCTGGTTCAGCTTGATAACAAGACCTGTCTTGTTCCCAGCCGTTAATAAGATTATGAAATATTTTATCTGCCATAATCTCTGCTGTTATCTTATCCATGGTTATAACCTCCTTGTTATTCTGTTATATTGAAAATAAAGAACGTATCCTATTGTATGTTGTTATTTTATTTTTGTCAATAGCTCTTGTTTTTTAAACGATAATATGGCATTATTATTATAATTTGTTAAGGGGATGTGGTGAAACCTCGTATAAGAATTCACTAAGCTAATTCTCTACGGGGCAAGTTGATATACACGTCCCGAAGGATTTCGGGATGCTTTCGGGCGTGAGAATACGCCCAGCATTCGCCAGGTAAAAGTTTCACTTTCTAATTAATAAAAGCGCACAATTAAAATTTAAAAAGCCGACGTGGTGAAATTGGTATACACGCTTGCCTTAGGAGCAAGTGCCTTCGGGCGTGTGGGTTCGAGTCCCACCGTCGGCACAAATATATAATTTTTTAATTTTCCATGCTTTATGAAATTTAAAAATAAGAAAGTTTTAATTACCGGCGCGGCTTCCGGCATTGGCTATGCCGTATCTAAATTATTAGTGCAGAACGGGGCGCAAGTTTTTTGTTTTGATCAAAAGATTCCAAGGAAACAAATTGCTGGAGTAAAATATTTTAAAGTTGATATTACTAATAGCGGACAGATTAAGAGGGCGCTGACAAAAGTTGGCGCGCCGATAGATATTTTAATAAACAATGCCGGTATTATGCGTCGTGGTAATATCTTTGAATCAAGTGAAAAAGATTTTGATTTACTTTTTGATATTAATATTAAGGGATGTTGGCTAATGCTTAAATACGCTAAACCGTATTTAGCGAGAAAAGCAACAATTTTACAGATGTCTTCTCGTCATGGATTATATCATCCGATTGATCCGGCAATTTACGCTTTAACTAAAAGCACCGTTTCATATTTATCAAAAATATTAAAAAAGACTTGTTCAAAGTATAATGTAAAAATAGCCTACCCTGGATCTACTGACACTCCGCTTTCTCGATATGGTATTACAGGCAAGACGTTGAAAAGAAAAAAGAAAGAAATGAAATCACCGGAATTTTTAGCGGAGAAAATTGTAGAATTATTAAAATCTAAAAAAGGTCATTTGATTTTTGATCAGAAAAAGGACGGGTATTATTTTGAATAGCATAAAGAATATACAAATATATAGCAAAAAAACATGATAGAACAAAAAGAAATAGTTGTCGCGGTTAGCGGAGGTTTTGACCCAATTCATATTGGTCATTTAAGAATGTTTCAAGATGCTAAAAAACTTGGTAATAAATTAGTTGTTATTTTGAATTGCGACCAATGGCTTATTAGAAAGAAGGGAAATTATTTTATGCCAGTTGCGGAAAGAGCAGAAATTATTAAAGGATTTTCCTGTGTTGATGATGTTTATATTCATGAATCTGATAGTAATGATGTCTGTGATGCTTTGCAAAAAATAAAGCCAAATATATTTGCCAATGGCGGTGATAGAAAAAATGATAATGATGTACCAGAAACCGAAGTCTGCAAAAAGTTTAATATAAAAACTGTTTATAATATTGGCGGTAGTAAAATTCAAAGTTCATCAGAATTGGTTGAAAATTTTTTTAGAAATATGGTATAAAAAGTAATAATTTACCCATGGACAATCGATTTGTGAGAAAAATAAAGCTCAACTATAGCTGTAGTTGAGTTTTTTGTTAGTGTGTTATACTGGGATTAGTTAATCAGTTGCTTAGTTAAACAGTTAATTAGTTTTTAATTAACCAACTAAGCAACTGATTAACTGATTAACTATTTAACTAACAAAATGGCTTCAAAAATATTATCAGCCACCGTAGTTGGCTTGGATGCGGCCTTAGTGGAGGTAGAAGCGGAAATGGTGCCCGGACCACTAGGTTCTATTGCGATTGTCGGTTTGCCAGACACAGCAGTGCAAGAATCAAAGGAGCGGGTACGTAGCGCAGTTTTAAATAGTGGCTGTAAATTCCCCAGCAAAAAAGTAGCGGTTAATTTAGCGCCGGCTGATATAAAAAAGCAGGGACCGATTTATGATTTACCAATTGCTCTTAGTATTTTGTTGGCTAGCAAAAAGATTAGTTTTATTTCTTCTATGGCTGAACTTTTTGTGGGCGAGTTAGCCTTAGACGGAGAAGTGCGTTCAGTTAATGGCGTTTTACCAATAGCGATTGCTTCTAGAAAATTAGGCATCAAGCGATTGTATGTTCCAGAAGTTAATGCGGCCGAAGCAAATTTAGTTCGTGACATCTCTGTAATTCCGGTAAAATCACTGCGCCAATTAATTGATCATTTGGAAGGGAGGGAAGGCATTAAGCCAGCGGATTTTACTGCAGTTGATTTTAGAGTGGCCGATACCGCCAGTGATATGTCTAATATTCAGGGACAAGAACAGGCCAAGCGCGCATTGGAAATAGTGGCGGCTGGCGGACACAACGTGTTAATGTCCGGACCGCCTGGTTCAGGCAAAACAATGCTGGCGCGAACTATTCCTTCTATTTTACCAAAATTAACCTTGAAAGAAGCTTTAGATATTACCAAAATTTATAGTGTGGCCGGAGAATTACCAGAAGGAATTGCTTTAATTACTGTTCGTCCTTTTCGTTCGCCTCATCATACCGCTTCAGGAGCCGCCCTAGTAGGAGGAGGAACATGGCCAAAGCCGGGGGAGATTTCATTAGCGCATCGGGGGGTTTTATTTTTAGATGAATTTGCGGAATTTCCGCGAGTGATGTTAGAGAATTTGCGACAGCCATTGGAAGACGGTGTAATTTATATTTCGCGAGTAGCTGGTTCAATCCAGTTTCCAGCCCAATTTATTTTAGTGGCCGCTATGAATCCCTGTCCTTGTGGTTATAGCACTGATCCAAAGCGAGAGTGCTCTTGTTCACCCAATCAAATTCAGTATTATAAAAAAAGAATTTCCGGTCCGATTATTGACCGGATTGATTTGCACTTAGAAGTGCCGAGTATGAAATTTGATAAATTAACCGGTGATGTCAAAGGGGAGTCTTCTATAAAAATTAGAGCGCGCGTGGAAAAAGCAAGAGAACGGCAACAACAGCGTTTTGAATATTTAAATATAATTACTAATTCAGAAATGTCATCTCAAGATGTAAAGCAGTTTTGCCAGCTTAATCAAGAATCATACCAATTATTACGCACAGCCGTGGAAAGATTACATCTTTCTGCTCGCGCTTATTACCGTATTTTGAAAATTGCTCGCACGATCGCGGATTTAGCTGAACTTGATGATATTCAGACTGTCCATATTGCAGAAGCGCTGCAGTATCGGCCGAAAATAACTGGTTAGAGATTTGTGGAGAAATGTGATATAATAAAAATACTCCTACGAATTACGAATCTTTTACGAATATACGAATATTCTATTAACTTATTTACACTGTCATTCCCGCGAAAGCGGGAATCCAGAAATAATAAGGAGTGGATTCCCGCTTTCGCGGGAATGACAAAAGAGAAAGTATGAAAAATATTAAAACAAAATTTACAATCATTGGTTTAATTTTAGTATTCTTAGTCACCTCTGGCGCTAGTTGTGGTGTGGGTGGCGGTGATAAAAAAGAAGCGTCTAAAGCAATAACTTTGGATTATTGGCGCGTTTGGGATGGCAAAGATACTTTTGATGATATTATTAATAGCTATAAAACGATTCATCCAAATGTAACAATTAAGTATAAAAAATTACGCTATGAAGAATATGAAAAAGAATTGTTAGACGCTTTTGCTGAAGGTAGAGCGCCGGATATTGTTTCATTGCACAGTAGTTGGTTGCGTCGCTATCAGCAAAAGTTAGAACCGCTTCCACCATCCATCACCATGGGTTATCCGGTGGTGAAAGGCACTCTTAAAAAAGAAACAGTAATTGAAACTAGAACAAACAAAAGCATAACACCAACTCAGATTAAGCAGGATTTTTTAGATGTTGTTTATGATAATGCAATAGTTGACGGAGAAATTTATGGTTTGCCTTTAAGCGTAGATTCATTAGTGCTTTTTTATAACCGCGACTTATTAAACGTAGCTGGTATTACGGAAGCGCCTCGTTATTGGGATGAAACTTTTTTAAAGAATGTTAAAGCCATGACAACTGAAGATAATGATGGAAATTTAGTACAGTCAGGGGTGGCTTTAGGAACTAGCGCAAATGTTCAACGTTATAGTGATATTTTGACATTATTAATGATGCAGAACGGCGCTGAAATGTTAGATGAAAAAGGAAATGTAGCCTTCCATCAAAAACCAAGAATGTCCAATAAAGATTATGCTCCTGGGTTAGATGCTTTGCGTTTTTATACAGACTTTGCCAATCCGTTGAAAGAAGTTTATAACTGGAATGACAGCATGCCAGATTCATTAAGCGCTTTTGTTGAAGGGCGAGTAGCAATGTTTTTCGGCTATGCCTATCATTTACCTCAAATTAAAGCCCAAGCGCCACGGCTTAATTTTGGCATTAGTCCGATGTTACAAGTTGAAGGAGGGCGTAATATAAATTTTGCTAATTTATGGGTAGAGTCTGTTTCTAAGCAAAGCGCCAATACTGATGTAGCTTGGGATTTTATCCAATTTGCCACTCAAGCCGAACAAGCTAAAAAATTTCTAGCAAAAGCTAACAAGCCAACCGCTCTGCGCGCTTTAGTTAACTCACAGAAAGAGGACGAAGGATTAGCGGTTTTTGCTGAACAGCTTTTAACCTCTATTAATTGGTATAATGGTAATGATTATAACGCAGCCGAAATAATTATTGGTGAGATGATTGAACAAGCTCTGCTTGATCCTGCCAAAATAGATAAGGCGATTAGTTTAGGAGCGAAGAAGGTTCAGCAGACCATTAAATAATTAGTAAGACTAGTAAAATTAGTAAAATATGTAATTAGTAAAACTGCTGCAGAGCAGCAGATTACTAGTTTTACATATCTTACTAATTACTAGTTTATAAATATGAAGCTATTTTCAAAAATAAGTAAAGTAACGGTTATAGCAGTACTTTTGTTTTTAGTTTTTACTATTTTTGTTAATGTTGGATTAGCGCAACAAGATACTTTAGAATTATGTAAAACATTAATAAATACTAAAGAAGGGCTAGGTTCAGAAAAGTGGGCAATTTGGAATGAAATGCAGCGATGTCAAAAATGCGGTGATTGTTCTTTAGATGATTTTGTGCGACTAGCCGTTAATGTGTCAAATTGGATTTTAGGGATAGTTGGTTCACTGGCTTTATTGTTTTTTGTTTATGGCGGGTTTATGATGATTATTTCAGCTGGAAATACAGAACGTTCAGGTAAAGCTAAAACGATTTTAACTAATGCGATTATCGGGCTGGTGATAGTATTTACTAGTTGGTTGATTATTTATTTTGTGCAGACTACTTTAGGAGCGAAACAGAGGTTGGATAATACACCTACACCGATTGAAACTGGTGGTGAATAATATATTTTGTCATTCTGAGCGGAGCGAAGAATCTATTCGTATAGTGTGAGGATTACGAATAGATCTTTCACTCCGCTCCGCTTCGTTCAAGATGACAAAAACAGGATGACAAAAAGTAAAAAGTAATATCTGCATTTTTGAAAATATTAAATGACAAGGGGAGATTTTTAAGGTCTCCTTTTTTAACTCCCACAAATGCATGGACTTTCATAAAAAAAAATTTGTAGAAGAAACTTTAAGTGAAGTTTTACAGCAAATGCGTCAAGAGAAAAATGTTAGCTTAGAAGAAGTTGCCAGAGAAATTAAGATTAATATTGAATATTTAAAAGCGCTGGAACAAGGGAAGTATGATGAATTACCTAAAGGTATTTATGGCAAAAATTTTTTAAAGGAATATTGTTTTTATTTAAAACTTGATTGTCAGCAGGCGCTGGCATTGTATGAAAAAGAAATTATAGCGCAAGCAGAGCCGGAGGGGATAAAGAAAATTTTTAGCCATAAACGGGTAAAAAAGCACCAATTTTTGTCCTTGCCTAAAATAATACGCAATAGTATACTGGTTGTAGTTATTTTATTTTTCCTCGCTTATCTGGGGGTAAGAGTGAGAGATATTATTGCGCCGCCAGCATTAGAGATTAGTTTTCCGTCAGAAAATTACATTAGTGAAGACACGGCAATTGAAATATTAGGAATATCAGAACCAGATGCGCGCATTTTTATTAATGAAGAAGAAATTTTAAGCAATGAGCAAGGCGAATTTCAATATTCAATTCATTTGCAACAAGGAATTAATATAATTCGTGTGACTGCTAAAAAGAGATATGGACGGGATGCGGAAGTAGTAAGACAGATTTTGGTTAAGTAACGCCCTCACCCCAACCCTCTCCCAGAGGGAGAGGGAGTAAATTAAATTTTTGATTAAAATAATTAAATAAATAAAACCAATACCCCCCTCGCCCCGCGGGAGAGGGGTTTGGGGGTGAGGGAAATAACTCATATGCCAAAAGATGAAAAATTTAAAATAAAAACAAATTTTGATGATGAAAACAAGAAATCTGCTGATGAAAGTAAAAATAAAGAAGTAAAGAACAGTGGTAATACTTTAAAGCAACAGGCCGCGGAAGAGGCGGTTGGGCAGATTAAACAGCGATTTGGCGAGGGCGCTATTATGAGATTAGGAGAGGCTAAAAATATGGTAGTTGAAGGTGTGTCGACTGGTTGCCTATCATTAGACATTGCGCTAGGCAATGGTATGCCACGTGGGCGTATTATTGAAATATTTGGTCCAGAGGCTTCTGGTAAAACAACTTTAGCCCAACACGTTGTAGCAGAAGTGCAAAAAGCAGGAGGCATAGCGGCTTTTGTTGATGCTGAACACGCGCTTGATCCTGATTATGCAAAAATAATTGGCGTTAATATTAATGAAATGCTTATTTCCCAGCCAGATACTGGCGAGCAAGCGCTGGAAATAGTAGAAGCCTTAGTGCGCTCTAACGCAGTTGATGTAGTTGTAATAGATAGTGTGGCGGCTTTAGTGCCAAAAGCAGAAATTGAAGGGGATATGGGCGCTAGTCACATGGGACTGCAAGCGCGTTTAATGTCACAGGCTTTGCGTAAACTTTCCGGCATTGTTTCTAAGTCGCAAACAGTAGTAATTTTTATTAATCAAATCCGTCATAAAATTGGCGTATTTTTTGGTAATCCGGAAACCACTCCAGGTGGAAACGCCTTAAAATTTTATTGTTCAGTGCGGATAGAAGTTCGTCGTAGCGCCCAGATTAAACAAGCGGAAAAAATTATCGGCAACCGCGTGAAAGTTAAAATTGTAAAAAATAAAGTCGCCCCTCCTTTTAGAACAACTGAATTTGATATTATGTATAATGAAGGAATTTCCATTGCCGGTGATTTGCTAGATGTTGGCATTGTTTATGGAGTAATAAATAAATCTGGCAACTCTTATAGCTATGGTGAAGAAAAATTTGGTGTAGGCAGAGAGACTGCTAAAACTTATTTACGCGCCAATCCGAAATTAATGAAAGAGTTGCGCAATAAGATATTGAGTGAGATTAAGGCACGTGAAATAGAAAGTTAGCCAATCGTAAGCCATAAGTCTTAAGTCGTAAGTAAAAAAGCCCTCTAATTTAGAGGGTTTTTTGTAACTATGTTATAATTAAAACAGAGAAATAAAGCGCTTGACTTTTATAACATGTATGTTATTATATGAATAACTCAAAATTAAGATTACATTTTTATAGAAATATTAATAATAAGTCTTTAATTGAAGATTTCTTTTATTCTTTAGATAAAAAAGTAAGAGCTAAAATATTGGTTTACATTAATATGTTAATTAGCCAAGGTGGTAGATTGAAATTTCCATACGCTAGACACATGGAAGATAAAATATGGGAGTTAAGGGTGGATTTTGATAAAAATTTTTATCGCATCTTTTACTTCATATTTGACGGAGAAAAAATTATTTTATTGCATGGATTTAATAAAAAAACAAATAAAACATCAAGCAAAGAAATTAGTAAGGCAAAAAATTATTATAAAGATTACCTAATTAATTTAAATGATCAGTCATATGAACTCTAAAAAAATTAAATTAACAAGTTTTGATGAGATATTAGAGAAGGAAATGAGAGACCCAGAATTTAGAAAGTATTTTGAATTAGAAACAAAGAAATTAGAAATAGCAATGAAAATTAATGAACTGCGTAAGAAGAAAAAAATCAGCCAAGCAAAGTTGGCAGAAAAAATTGGAATGAAGCAGAGTGCGATTGGCAGAATTGAAATTGGAGAGCAAAATTTAACCATTGAAACTTTATCTAAAATCGCCAGTGCTTTGAATAAAAAGTTGGAAGTTAAGTTTGTCTAAAGCGCACAACGTGGAACGTGCAACTTATAACACAAAATAAAAAGTCCTCTAATTTGGAGGGTTTTTTGACATACAAAGATGTGGCAATATGAGACACAGCAGTTCAAGACGTGGTAATTTGAAACGTGGCAGTGCAAAATGTGACAGCTTGAGACGTGGCAGTACCACGTCTCTACAATACCTTCTTAAGATATTGTCCAGTATAACTCTTATTAACCCGAGCCACTTCCTGCGGAGTGCCTTGAGCGACTATCTGACCGCCATGATCACCGCCTTCAGGGCCAAGATCAATAATGTGGTCAACTGATTTTATCACATCCAAGTTATGTTCAATAATTAAAACCGTGTTGCCCTTGTCAGTTAGTTTATTTAAAATGTTTAATAATTTTTTAATATCATCAAAATGTAGGCCAGTAGTTGGTTCGTCTAAGATATAAAGTGTTTTGCCGGTTTCACGGCGGGATAATTCTGTCGCTAGTTTTACTCGCTGGGCTTCACCGCCGGAAAGAGTAGTGGCGGATTGGCCAAGCTTAATGTAGCCTAAACCTACTTCGTCTAAGATATTAAGTTTTTGTAAAATAGTATCATGGTCGCCCGTTTCTCGATCAGGGAGGCGGAAAAATTCTTTAGCTTCTAGAACAGTCATATCTAAAACATCAGCGATATTTTTAGCCTCTTGTCCGGTTAATGGAGTATAATAAATATCCAAAATTTCTTTTTGATAACGTTGGCCGTTGCAAGATTTACATTTAATATAAACATCAGAAAGGAATTGCATGTCAATTTTAGCGTAACCATCGCCACCGCAGATTTCACATCGTCCGCCCACAACATTAAAACTAAAGTGGCCGGCATCTAAATTTTTTAATCGTGATTCTGGCAATTGCGCGTATAAATCTCTGATATAAGTAAAAGCGCCAGTATAAGTTGCTGGATTAGAACGGGGAGTGCGCCCGATTGGAGATTGATCAATCGTAATTACTTTATCAATGTGTTCTAATCCTTTAATTGTCTTATGAGCGCCAGGTAAATCTTGAGCGCGGAAAAAATGTCTATGCAATGCTTTGGATAATATATCGGTCATTAAAGTTGACTTGCCAGAACCAGATACACCAGTAAAAGCGACGAATTTTCCTAAGGGAATTTTAACATCAATCTGGCGCAAATTATGTTCATTGGCGTCAATAATTTCTAAATATTTTTTATTGCCATTACGCGACTTAGGACGAATTTCAATTTTTTTAGTCCCTGATAAATATTGTCCGGTTAGAGATTTTTTGTTTTTAATAATTTCTGCCGGAGTGCCAGCGGCTATAATTTCACCGCCATAATTACCAGCCCCCGGACCAACATCAACTAAATAATCAGCCGCCATCATCATGGCCTCGTCATGTTCTACAACAATTACAGTATTTTCCAAATCGCGCAGTTTTTTAAGCGTGTCAGTCAGTTGAATAATATCTTTAGGGTGCAGGCCAACTGAAGGTTCGTCCAAAATGTAAGTAACATTCACTAGATTAGAAGAAAGTTGAGTCGCCAGTTTAACCCGTTGAGATTCACCGCCAGAAAGCGTATTCATCGGTCGATCAAGCGCTACATAATTGAGCCCGGCTTGTTTAATCGCTTGTAAGCGAAAAGTTATTTCATTAATAATAGGGTCAGCAACTTTACTGTCACTACGTGTTAGTTTTTTAACTAATATTTTTAATTCATCAATAGCTGTGTTAATTGTTAAGGAGCTAATGTCAGCAATATTTTTGCCAGCAATAGTAACCGCTAAATATTCCGGCTTAAGTCGTTTGCCAGCGCAAGCATGACAAGCCATTATTTCCATATATTGAGAAATATCATTTTTAATTGAAGTTGATTCAGTTTCATTATAACGGTGTTCTAAAATAGCGATAATACCAATAAAATTTTTATTGCCTTGTAAAATTAAATTAAGTTGTTTAGCGGTTAGATCTTTAGTGGGAGTATTTAAAGAAAATTTATTTTTTTTCGCTAATTCGCTTAACTCATCCAAGTGTTTTTTAAATTGGCCATTATTTTTTGGCCAAGCGCGAATAGCCCCTTCGTTAATACTAAGTTTTTTATTAAGTAAATTTTCCGGATTAATTTTTAAAGTAGTGCCTAGTCCATGACATTTAGAGCAAGCTCCTTGGGGCGAGTTAAAAGAAAAATGTTTTGGTTCTAAATCTTCTAAAGTAAAACCGCTTTCCAAACAGGTCCAGATAGTAGAATATGTTTTCATGTTATGATTGCCGTCACCATTCCAGAGAATATTAACCAAGCCATTACTAAGGTCAATTGCTTTTTTAATATGTTTTTGCAGTTCAAATTTGTTATTAAATTTATCGTGCGCCAAAACAATTTCTAATGTGTGTGATTGGTCATCAATTTCTAAAGATTCTTCTTGAATATTAATAATTTTGTTGTCAAAGCGAATATGAGTAAAGCAGGCTTTATTTAATTGTTGAACTATTTTTTTATCAGTTACAACAGAATTTTTAACTATCGGAGAAAGCACGGTAATAACTTTTTTTTGCTCATAAATATTTTCTACAATATTTTCAACACTTTGTTTAGTAAGCGGTTTATTTGTATCCGGACAATGCGGAACACCAATGCGAGAAAATAATAAACGCAATAAGTCATAAATTTCCGTGACTGTCCCAACAGTAGAGCGGGGATTATTAGAGCTAGCTTTTTGATCAATAGCGATGGCCGGTGTCAATCCAGTAATACTATCTACATCTGGTTTGTCCATTAAATCAATATATTGTTTGGCATAACTGCTTAAGCTTTCCATATATCTTCTTTGTCCTTCAGCATAAATAGTATCAAAAGCTAGTGAAGATTTACCTGAACCAGAAAGGCCGGTAATTACAATTAACTTATGGCGTGGCAAATCAATGTCAATATTCTTTAAGTTATTGGTGCGAGCGCCCTTTATAATAATAGATTTTGACATAGTGAAAAGTTTTTATATAATGCAAATCTACCTGCCCGCAGTGCTACAAGCGTTGCAGGCGAGCGAATTATATGCAAATTTTACAAACATATAAATTATGTAAATGGAGCTGTAGTTAAACGAGGTTTATTATACAGGAAAAAATTAAATCTGACAAGAGTTGTGGTAGATAGATAATGTTGCTACAATAAGTATGATTGTTTTATTGTTAAATTGTTAAATTGCTGTACTACAATATTTAAGAGTTATAATAACAATTTAACCTGCCTTCACTAAAGCTTCGGCAAGGCAAGCAATTAAGTAATATAATCAGATGGAAACACTTCTTCCAATTTTGGTCTTAATTTTAACCGCTATTATAGTAGTGATGTTTTTTATGATGCAGAAAAAGTTAAGTAATTTGGGTGAAAATCAAAAAGATGATCAATCAATGCTGATGATACAACAACAGATTAATCAGATGACTCAAAATTTAGATATAAAATTAGCGGAAGTTCATAAAACTAGCCAAGATCAGCATGGAAAAACAACCGGCATCATGAGCGAGGTTACCAATCAGGCGCAAAAAATGCTTTCCGACATCCATGACCAAAGCCAAAAAGCAATTTCATCGGTCACGGAAAAATTAACCAAGCTGGACGAAACTAATCGACGAGTAGTGGACTTTGCTGGGCAATTGCAGTCGCTGGAAGATGTATTAAAAAATCCTAAGCATCGTGGAATATTAGGTGAATATCAATTGGAAATGGTGCTTAAAAATGTTTTACCGCCGAACGGTTATACAATGCAATATAAATTTAAGGATGGTGACATTGTGGATGCGGCTGTATTTGTTAAAGATAAAATTATTCCGATTGATTCAAAATTTTCACTAGAAAATTATAATCGGATTGTGCAGGAAAAAGATCCTCATACACGTGAAAAATTGGAAAAGGAATTTAAGCTGGATTTGAAAAAACGAATTGATGAAACCGCCAAATATATTAAACCAAAAGAAGGAACAATGGATTTTGCTTTTATGTTTATTCCAGCTGAAGGAATTTATTATGATTTATTAATTAATCAAGTGGGCGCCATTAAAGTAAATACGCGCGATCTAATTGAATACGCTTTTCGTGATAAGCATGTTATAATTGTTTCACCGACCTCATTTCATGCTTATTTACAAACTGTATTACAGGGACTGCGCGCTTTGCAAATTGAAGAAAGCGCTAAAGAGATTAGAAAAAATGTAGAGATGCTACAAAAGCATATTAATAGCTATGATGATTATTTGCAAAAATTGGGCGGGCACTTAGGCACCACAGTTAATACCTATAATAGCGCCTATAAAGAATTTAAAAAAATTGATAAAGATGTAGCGCGAGTGACTGATGGAAAGTCAGAAATAGAGCCATTAATATTAGATAAACCAAAGACTGAGTCATAAAGTCATAAAGTCAAAAGTCAGAAAGTCACCTATAGACTTTGCGACTTTTGACTTTACAGACTTTTGACTAAATTCCCATGCTTGTCTCAACTTTCTCTACTCTACGCGAAATAGGGATTGATTTAAAATATGATCATCCTTATTCGTATATAAATAATGAACTTAATCAAGCAGTGCTTAGCACGATTGCTTATTTTGATATTTTTGACCTTCCGTTGACTGACTGGGAGGTTTATAAATATTTATGGAAAAGAAATTTAAAAAAAGAAGTGGGATTTTTAGATGTGAAACGTGTCTTAGAAAATAATACAAGCCAATTTTCCAACAAAGAAGGATTTTATTTTTTAAAGAACAGAGAGGATCTAGTAGAAATTCGAAAACAACGGCAAATTATTGCCAGTCAGAAATATAAAAAAGCTAGGCGAATAATAAAATTATTAAGCATCTTGCCTTATATAAAAATGATTGCGGTTACAAACTCTTTGGCTTATGACAATGCTAAGTTAGCTAGTGATATTGATTTATTTATTGTTGCTTCAGAAAATAAAATATGGACAGCCCGTTTTTACGCTAATTTTTTGTTAAAAGTTTTACATTTACGTCCAACTGCAAAAAGCAAACAAGATAAGATTTGTTTAAATATTTTTGTAACAGCAGACAATTTGGATTTACAGCACTTAATGATAGAGAATGATATTTATTTTATTTATTGGCTGGTAAAGCTAGTTCCTATTTATGATCAAGAAGGGATATTTAAAAAATTAACAGCCGAAAATAAGTGGTTAAATCATTTTATTTTAGGCGCGCCAGATCATTTTTGTCATTCTGGACAATCCGCCAGCTGGCGGAGAATAAAAAATAACCTAGTTAGAAGAAGCACAAAGTTTGTTTTAGAAATAATAAATAAATTTAGTTTTGTTGAACAAACATTTAAAAAACTGCAGCTAAGAATGATGCCTGCAGATTTAAAAAATAACGCGAATAAGAGGATTAAAGAGAATATAGAAGTAGTAATTAATGATAAAATGTTAAAATTTCATCATGGGAGTAAAAAAGAGGAGTTTAGGGATGAATGGAAACATAAAATTGTTAAATTGCTTGCCTTGCCGAAACTTTAGTGAAGGCAGGTTAAATTGTTAAATTGCTATATGCAATATCTTTTATATTTATTAATTTTTTTACTGCCATGGCAGACGCGATGGATGTTTAAGTTAGGGGAGTTGAATGGAGGTTATTGGGAATACGCGACAATGAGTTTATATGCGGTTGATATATTACTGGTTGGCTTATTGGCTTATTGGCTTATTGTTAAATTGTTAAATTGTTCAATTGCCCGCCTTGACTCGGCGAGGCAGGTTAAATTGTTGTCAAATAAAATTTGGTGGTTAATTGCTGGTTTAGAACTATTTATTTTTGCGTCCATATTCTTCGCGTCTGATAAGTGGCTGGCCTTTTATGGTTACGGACGATTTTTATTAGGCGTGGGATTATTTTTTCTGTTAACACAGGTGAAGTATGATAAAATAAAGTTATATTGGATAATAGTGGCATCTGGTTTTTTACAATCTATTTTAGCGATTCAACAATTGATGATGCAAAAAGTTTATGGTAGTAAGTGGCTGGGCATAGCTTCGCAAAGTCCGGAAATATTGGGTGTGTCAGTGATGGAAACAGAATTAAGAAGATGGTTGCGCGCGTATGGCAGTTTATCACATCCAAATATTTTAGGCGGATTTTTAGTAGTTGTCTTATTGATTAATATAATTTTGTATTTTGATTTGCACAAGAAGTTTATGGAGGCAACTAATGTTGATGTCAATAAATATAAAATAGGAATTTTAGTAAGTATTTCTTTTTTTATCATTAATTTTGTTGGCTTGTTACTAACTTTTTCACGAAGCGCTTGGCTGGGGTTTGCGGTCGGAACTATTATTTTCTTAATCTCTGGTTTTTTTACTTACAAAAGGAAAGAAGCGTTTATCAATGCTTTTAAATTAGTTTTTGTTGTTATTATAATTAGTAGTATTTTTTTCTGGTTATTTCGAGAGCCGGCGACAAATAGATTTGTTATTAGTAATAGATTGGAAAATAAATCCGTTCAAGAGAGAATTAATTATAATCAAGACGCGTTGCAGATTATTAAAAATAATTCATTATTTGGAACAGGCATAAAAAATTACGGCTTAGCAGTGCATCGTGATATTAATGCCGAACGCACTGTGTATGAATATCAACCGGTACATAATACTTTTTTACTAGTTTGGGTAGAAACAGGAATTTTCGGTTTATTATTTTTTGTAGGTTTATTAGTCGTTACATTGTTACATTATTACATTATTACATTGCCAAAGCATAATTTTGAGATGTTATCAGTAGTTATGGCAATGACGGTAATGATGTTTTTTGATCATTGGTGGTGGAGTTTACCCTTTGGAGTAATGCTGTTTTGGTTAGTGGTGGGTATTACCTTTAGTAAAGATCGATAATTTTTAATATAAAATTTTATAATTTTTAAATAATGCTTAATTTTTAAATCTTAAACACGACGATACACGGTTACGACGAAGATAGTGTATTTAAAAATTAGTATTTAAGATTTATTTATAAAATTAAAAATTATAAAATTATAAAATTAATTTTATGCTCATAGATTTACAACTACATTCAATCAATTCTGATGGCTACTTAACACCATTAGAAATTGCCAAGCAATGCAAACAGCGTAATCTTAAAGTTGCCAGTTTAACTGATCATCACACAGTCAGCGGGCAAGAAGAATTTAAACGCGCTTGCCAGCAGTTTAAAATTAAAGCCATCCCCGGCATGGAGCTTTATGTCAAGTTAGGCAACCGGCATTTAAATATGCTTTGGTATAATTTTGATGTTGATAATCCGGAACTTCATAAATTATTAAGAGATTCACAGAATCGTCGGAGAGTAGCCACGCGGAAAGCGTTGGAAAAATTAACACAGCAAAGGTATGTCTTGGATATAAATAGCATTTTGGACAGCCACAATCATTATATTCCTATTAATCGGGCAATAGACAGCTTTTACGCCCTTAATAAAAAAAGAATACAGCAAGAATTAAGCAGAAAAAATATTATTGAAACGGAAATTATCCGACATTATTTTCGCAACAGCCAAAAAACCAGAATGCATGAAAGTTACATTAGTATTGAAAGAGTAATAAAACTTAAAAAGAAAATAGGCGGGCAATTAATTTTAGCGCATCCTTGCAAATTTATCTGGATACAAGAAAAAATAATCAGAAAATTAAGGATTATGGGGCTGGACGGGCTGGAAGTATTGTCCCCGCACCATAGCTGGGAAGCGGTTTCTTATTTGCAGGCAATTGCCAGCCAGTATAAATTAATTATGACAGGAGGAAGTGATTTCCATCGTTTTGAAAAAGCTGATTGGTATAAAATAAAAAGTTCTTGGAGTTATTTTGAAATAGAAAGCAAGCTGTTAAACAGAATATCAGAAATTATATGAGAAAAAAGTTAAAAATAGCGCATATTCATGTATGGGATAAAAAGAACAAAGGTGATGTGGCGATTGTAGTAGCAATACAAGATTTGCTAAAACAGTATTTAGGGAGTATTCAAATTGTTGATTTTCCAGTTGAATTTTTAAGGGAAGCTAAGTCATTGGAGATTAAAAAATTAAATAGCTGTGATTTAGTTGTTGTTGGTGGAGGGGGTATTTACTATCGCTATTTTATGCCGTATAGCGTTGAAATTATTAAAAAAATTAAAAAACCAATTGTTATTTTTGGCGTTGGATATATTAGGGAAGTAGGAGCGAGAGCATTAACTAAAACTGAAAAAGAGAGCATTGTTTTTTTAAACAAAAAGGCAGAACTATGCTCTGTCCGCGATAATTATTCTAAAGAATTTTTAGTTAGCGGTGGGGTTGATAAAAAAAAGATTAAAGTAATTGGCGATCCAGCTGTTTTTTTTACAGGAAAAGAAAACAAAAAAAATTAAATTAGATAATCATATTAAAATTGGCCTTAATTTAAATTATTCTGGTTGGCGTGGTTTTGGTAAATATAAAAAAGAAATTTTAGAATCTTATGAAAGAGTGGCAGAATATTTTCAAAAGAAATATAAAGCAAAAGTTTATTATTTACAACATCACCCCAGCGAGAAGGTTATTTTAAAAAAGTTGAAAGTTGCAGATATCATTAAAGTTGATTTATCGCCCTATCAACAAAAGTATATTTATTCTCAAATGGATTTAATTATAGGGATGATGCTTCATTCCTGCGTTTTAGCCTTTGGCGCCGGCACGCCGGAGATCAATGTTGTTTATGATGTTAGAAATAAAAATTTTGCTAAGTTTATTAAATGTCCAGAATTAACTGTCAATTTAGACGGCTTAAAACAGGGAGAGCTGTTAAAAAAATCAATAGAAGTTTTTAATAAAAAGAAATTTTATCAAGAAAAATTTGTTTCAACCAAAGAAAAAATTTGGCAAAAACATGAAGATTTTTTAAACCAAATTAATAATTTAATTAAGTAATATAAAATTATGAGCATAAAAAAATTACGTTTTTTGGAATTTATCGTTATCGGCTTGTTTATGGGCATGATAGAGGACATTTTAGCGGTTGTTTTGACAACTGATTCTAGTCTTTCATTTAATATGCTAGGCATTATTTTTTTAATCGCTCTGCCCTTCGCCTTTGTCAGTGAATATGTAGTAGATCATCCTCGTTTTTGGCAAATTTTTTTTAAAGAACATGAAAATTAAGCATAATTATTTATGAGTAAAAATATTTCTGTTGCATTTTTATCCGCCGAATGCGCGCCGTTTATAAAAGCGGGCGGGCTTGGCGATGTAGTTGGTTCACTGCCACAAGCGCTGGTTAGTTTAGGTGTGAAACCAGTTATTTTTTTACCGTTTAATAAAAATGTCAGCGTTAAAAAATGGAAACTGAAGAAAATTAAGAAATTTAAAATTGCCTATGACAAGAAAGTTGAATCAGTGGAAATTTTAAAAACAACTCTACCTAATTCACGCGTACCAGTTTATTTTTTAAGCAACCAAAAATATTTTAATAAAGAAGAAGTCTATAGTGGGGGATTGAAGAAATTTTTATTTTACAGCTTAGTCAGCTTGGAAGCAATGAAAGTTTTACGCTTTAAACCAGATGTAATTCATTGCCATGACCATCAAACAGGAATAACTAAAAATATTATTGACTCAACTTATAAGGGCGATAAATTTTTTGTTAAAACAAAAACATTATTTACTATTCATAATTTAAATTACCAAGGCAAGCAAAAGCCGACCATTTTAGCCAAAGTAGATCATGACATTGATAAGCTGGCATCGGTGGTTAATGATTTGAAAGACGGAGATATTAATTTTATGGTGCAGGGAATTTTAAGCGCAGATAAAATTACTACTGTCAGCCCAACTTATGCTAAGGAAATTTTAAAGCCAGAACTGGGTGTGGGACTGGATAATATTCTCCGCAAGCGTAAACGAAATTTAAGTGGA
>JBDRNG010000049.1:0-3244 GCA_043811275.1 Candidatus Falkowiibacteriota bacterium
CTCCGTTTGGTCCTAAAAAACCAAGCACTTCTCCTGTCTTGACAGAGAATGAAATATTATCAACAGCTCTTTGAAATCCGAATTTCTTTGTCAGGTTTTCAACAATAATGTCCATAGTAAAATTATTAATTGATAAGCAAGTTCATCAAAATTTTTAGCAAAAATATTAAAACAAATTTATCAGATATATCTATCATACAACTTTTAACATTTATTAACAAGAACAAGAACTTATACCAATGTATATTCAATGGATTCAAATATTTTATTATGCAAATATTTTTCTCTGATTTCATCCCATATGTGTTCTGCAGGATTTACTTCCAGACTGCCAAAATACACAGTCTTATTGTTATTGTATTTAGAATATTTTTATCTTTGTGCCATAAAATTTGTGCTTAGTTGAAAAAGATACTCTCAATAATATTACTTCTGATTTTTATATATAATCTTATTGGTTATTATGTTACATTTAAAATTATGCGGCAACAAATATATAAAGAAGTAAAACAAAAAATAAAAAACAGTGTGCCCGAAAAGGATTTAGCCTGAATAATTCACAAATTTCTGCCGAACTCTCTTAAACCTCACATATACTGCACATTATAGATTTAATCTTGAAAAATAAAATTTATAAAAAATCTCACCAGATTTCAACAATAATTTGTTAATAAAAAAAGAAGAAAGTTCATGGTAAATACCCTGTAATTTAGTAAATTACGCATGCAACAATAAAAAAGTAAAACCATGAACTTTCCAGTAGATAAAAATACAGAATTAAAAGTTAAAAATTCAAGTTTGGTTGAATTATTTCCTATTCAGGGTAAAAAAGTTGAACTTAGTTATTCAGGTGAAGATATTAGCAGCGATGGGGGATTATTATTATTAAATGAGGTTGAAAAGCAAACTGGAATAATTGAAGGTCTAACTAATTGTATTAAAGACGAACGAGACCAGCGATATGTACAGCATACTTTAGCACAGTTGCTATCGCAACGCATTTATCAAATAGCAGCAGGATATGAAGATGCCAATGATTGTAACGATCTACGAAGTGATGCCATATTAAAAATATGTGCAGGTCAATTACCTGAGAATGATCCTGACTTGGCATCCCAACCAACTATGAGCCGTTTTGAGAATTCAGTTAGTAGAAGTGATTTATATAGGATAGCAGAATGTTTTGGACGTGCTTTTATAAACTCCTATGAAACAGAGCCGGCTGTAATAATTATAGATTGTGACGATACCAATAACAATGCTTATGGCAATCAGTTGCTAATAGAATTTAACAATTATTACGGTGAATATTGTTTTATGCCTTTGCATATATATGAGGGATTATCTGGTAAGTTAATAACGACTATCCTAAAACCAGGCAGAAGGTCAAAAGGAGTAGATGTATTTTCAATATTAAAGAGAATAGTCAACTTTATACGAAGTTACTGGCAAGAGACAAAAATAATAATAAGAGGTGACAGTCATTTTTGCTCGCCTGAATTTATGAATTGGGCAAAGAGACAATATAAGGTAAATTTCATAACAGGTCTTACAGGAAACAAGAAGTTGAATGAATTCAGCAAAATAACCGTAAATAGTGCGGAAAAATCATATAAACAAGGAGGAAAGCCTGTAAAAATGTACCATACATTTCAATATGGGGCAAATACATGGGATGAGGAGCAAAGAGTAATTGTAAAGGTAGAAGTAAATGAGATGGGTACCAATATTCGATATATTGTAACAGACCTTTGGGATTTCAGAACCAGACAATTATATGAACTTGGTTATTGTGCAAGAGGCGGAATGGAGTTGCGAATCAAAGAGCATAAAACCTATTTAAAATCAGATAGGACATCCTGTAATAAATTTGAAGCTAACCAGTTAAGATTATTTATGCATTCAGCTGCATATGTATTACTACATACCTTGCAAAAAGAGGTATTACAAGGAACTCAATATTTTAATGCAACTATAAAGACACTTCAATTAAAATTAATTAAAGTGGCTGCATATGTTAAAGAGATGAAAACCAAGATTAAAATAGAATTTCCAAGAAGTTGTCCTGTAAAAGAAATTCAGATAAATGCTTTTGAGATATTCGAAGTACTACGATGTTAGCAAATAAATACCAGCCTTACAAATAAAATTTTTCTCTTATATCCCGCTTAATAACAGAGGATGGGATAAGTATGCTCAAAAACCAGAAAATAGGCGATATTTCGTGTAAAAAGCGATTTTTTTGGATTGATTCGAAATAGAAACCACGAAATTCATAAATTCACCATCTTAATTTTCGAATTCCTTATTCAAAAAATAAGAAAATCTATCAAATTTTTGTAAAATTGCCTGCCCTTTTAAATTTGTGAATTATTCAGGCTAGTATCGTTAGACTTAATCCCGCCTCATTATCATACCCAAGTCTTAAATGAAATGTATTATCTTTAAGCTCTTTATAAGTATTTCCAAATTTATCTGATATCCATTCTCTACCATACGGGCTTCAGGTTTTATCAGAGCATTGATAATTTCTTTTAAAATCATGCGTATGCTCGTCTGGTTTTAGCATCTCTAATCATTGCATCCATGGTAAAAAGTATATACTCTTTATCTTTATCGTTAAGGTTTAAAATAGAATTAAACCTTTCGAGCATACTTTTGTTTTTCAGTGGATATTCAGAATTACCTGTCAAATAATCCAAAGAAACATCTAATACATTAGCAATTTTTAAAGCTACCTCAATAGATGGTTTAACTTCATCTCTTTCGTATCTTCCTATAGTAGTAGGTGTAGCACTAAGTTTTTTAGCAAGTGCTTCCTGAGACATATTTTTTTCTTTTCTAGCCTGAATTATTCTACTTCCAAAACTCATATATGTATAGATTTAATAGGTAAATGCAAATATTTGTTGAAAACTCGACACAAATTTATGAAAAAAAAATCAAAAATGTTTTGTTTTTATAAACTCAAATATGTTACATTTGACACAAATTTGAGTTGAAGTATATTTTTTCAATAAAAGTTATCAACAAATGGAAATTCCCGAAATAAAACAGCGACTAAGCATAAACCAGGTACTAAACCATTACAAGCTAACTCCCAACAAAAACAACCTGCTACACTGCCCTTTCCACGAAGATAAAACACCGAGTTTACAAATTTACCCTAAGACAAATAGCTTTCACTGCTTCGGCTGTGGAGCAGCCGGCGATCAGATAAAGTTTATAGAGCTGAAAGAAAGAG
>JBDRNG010000050.1:0-4185 GCA_043811275.1 Candidatus Falkowiibacteriota bacterium
ATGAAATAACTTCACGGGTTGGGAAGGATGTTTTAAGAATGATGATAGAAAAAGGAGGAGATCCATCAGTTATTATTGAAGAGCAAGGATTGAAACAATCAATGGACGAATCAGCAATTGAAGCATTGGCCCAGAAGATTATTAAGGAAAATTCTAAAGTAGCAGAGGATTATAAGTTAGGCAAGGAGACTGCTTTGCAATTTTTAATTGGCCAGGGTATGAAATTAACTAAAGGTAGTGTTAGCCCAGAGATGTTGGCAAAAAAGATAAAAGAAATTATAATAAAATCATGATTAAAATAGCAATTAATGGCTTTGGAAGAATTGGCAGGATATTCTTTCGACAAGCTTTTAAAAATCCTGATATTAAAATTGTTGCCATAAATGATTTGGGTGACAAAGATAATCTCGTTTATTTACTTAGACATGATAGTGTTTATCGTAAATTTGATATTTCTGATAAGGAAATTGAAAAAATAAAATTTTGTCAGGAAAAAGATCCAACAAATTTACCATGGAAGGATTTAGGTATAGATATAGTAGTTGAATCAACAGGATTTTTTACTTCTTATGAAAAAGCCCAATCTCATCTGAAGGCTGGTGCCAAAAGGGTTGTTATAACAGCGCCGGTTAAAACATCGGATGTTGATGAAAAAACATCCGATGTTGGCGTATTAATGTTTACTCCAAATGTTTGCGCGGGAGATATTGCAAAAAATAAAATTACTTCTAATGCTTCTTGCACTACTAATGCAACTATGCCATTGGTGGCAATTCTTGGTAAAAATCCTGGAATTAAAAAAGCAGCATTGAGCACGGTTCATGGTTATACTGCTTCGCAGGGGATTGTTGATAAGCCAGATGCTAAAGATTTTAGGAGAGGTAGAGGTGGGGCTATTAATATTGTTCCTTCTAGTACTGGAGCAGCTAAGGCGGTAGGGAAAGTTTTAACAGACATTGATGGCAAGTTTGATGGTGTAGCCTTGCGCGTACCAGTGCCAGCAGGTTCTTTAGTTGACTTCACTTTTATTAGTGATAAAAAAACTTCAGTTGAAGAAATTAATAAGATTTTAAAAAAAGCGGCTGAATCAAAAGAATGGCAAGGAATTATGAAAATTGCCGATAAAGATACTGTTTCTTCTGATATTGTAGGAGAACCTTATGGTGCAATTGTAGATTTAGAATTTACGCGTGTCATTGATGGCGATTTAGTAAAAGTTTTTTCTTGGTATGACAATGAGTGGGGATATAGTGCTATGCTTTTAAAGCATATTGAAATGTTAAAAAATTATTTATGATTTATTTAGGCACTGATCATGTTGGTTTTGAAATTAAAGAAAGACTCAAGGAGTTTTTGTCGGAGCTTGGTTATCAAGTAGAAGATTGCGGTAATTTTGTTTATGACCAATATGATGATTACCCGGATTTTATTAGGCCAGTAGCAGAGGCAGTAGCGCGCGACCCAGAAAATAGCATGGGAATTATTTTAGGTGGATCAGGTCAGGGGGAAGCCATGATGGCCAATAGAATTAAGGGTGTTCGAGCAACAGTTATTTATAATTATAACGAAGATATTATTTGTTTAAGCAAAGACCACAATAATGCTAATGTAATTTCTTTGTCAGCAAGATTTTTATCAGAACAAGAAATTAAACAGGCAATTAAATTGTGGCTAGAAACTTCGTTTAGTGGAGAGGAAAGGCATTGTCGGCGAATTGGGAAATTAGACAAATAGCTTTCAGCTTCATTAGCTTCGTTAGGAAAATTTTCTAAAGAAGCTGATAAGCTAAAGCAGCTAATGAAGCTATGAAAATAATTCCAGCTATCAACGCTGATAATTTTAATGAGATAAAAGACAAGATTAAACTAATAGAACCCTATGTTGACTGGGTTCAATTAGATGTGGCTGATAATACTTTTACTAATAATACTATTTGGCATAATCCAAAAGATTTGTTTGATTTGCAAACAAATTTAAATATAGAAGTTCATTTAATGATTAATGATATAGAAAGCAGGGTAGAAGAGTGGTTAATTCCTCAAGTTAAACGTGTTATTTTTCATATTGAAACAGCTAAAGATTCAAATCTTGTTATAGAAAAAATAAAAAAAGCTGGCAAGGAACCAGGCATGGCAGTTGGGCCAGATGGTTCTTGGACAGATGTGGCTCATTATAGAGGAAAAGTTAATTTTTTTCAGATTTTAGGAGTTAAGCCTGGATTACCAGGACAAAAAATGGATGAAAATGTTTACGAAAATATAAAAGAGCTGAAAAAGTTTTGTAAATCATGTATAATAGAAGTTGATGGCGGAGTTAATGTGGATAACTCAAAGGCATTAATGGAGGCAGGCGCAGATATTTTATGCGCTGCTAGTACAATATTTAATGGAAACGTAAAAGAAAATATCGAGAAATTAAAAAATGTCACTTGATGATAAAAAAATAAAATTTTTAGAAGACAAGGCGAACAAAGTTCGCCAGTCTGTTATTGATATGCTGTTAGAAGCTGGATCTGGTCACTCAGCTGGACCCTTAGGTATGGCTGATATTTTTACTGCACTTTATTTTCATATTTTAAAACACGATCCTAAAAAACCCGATTGGCCAGAAAGAGACCGTTTAGTTCTTTCTAATGGTCATATTTGTCCTGTGCAATATGCTTGTATGGCACATTCTGGATATTTTCCTATAAAAGAATTAAAAACATTAAGAAAATTAGGATCACGCCTGCAAGGACATCCACACAGAGAATGGTTACCAGGAATTGAAACAAGTTCTGGTCCCTTGGGTTCTGGATTGTCGCAAGCTGTTGGAATGTCTCTAGGAATGAATATGAATAAATGTAATGGCGATTCTCCGGATTGTGTTTCTTGGATTTATTGTTTGATGGGCGATGGTGAATTAGATTGTGGTCAGGTTTGGGAAGCAGCCATGTTGGCTGGCAGAGAAAAACTTTATAACATTATTAGTATTATAGATCGTAACAATATTCAGATTGATGGATTTACAGAAGATATTATGCCTTTGGAACCATTAAAAGAAAAATTTGAATCATTTGGATGGCATGTGCAGGAAATTGACGGTCATAATATGGAAGCAATTAATGATGCCATTGAGCATGCTAAGGGAATTTTTAATAAACCTTCAATGATTATTGCTAATACTATTCCTGGCAAGGGCGTGAGTTTTATGGAGCGTGAATTTTCCTGGCATGGCAAGTCACCTAAAAAAGAAGAAGCCGAAGCAGCTTTAAAAGAATTGCGAACATTACAAGGTAAAATAAAATCAGAAAATGATTAATGAATCTCAAAAACTGAACCCAAAATTATTTGATAAGGATGTGGAGCAGGAGCCATTGAGATTTGGGTTTGGCGAAGGACTTTTGAAAGCTGGAGAAGAAAATGAAAATGTGGTAGCACTTTGCGCAGATTTAACTGGTTCAACAAAAGTTTCAACTTTTTCAGATAAATTTCCAGAAAGATTTGTGCAAATGGGGATTGGGGAACAAAGTATGGCTTCAGTAGCTGCTGGTTTATCAGCGGTTGGCAAGATTCCATTTTTTGCTTCCTATGCAATGTTTTCACCAGGCAGAAATTGGGAGCAGATTAGAACAACAATTTGTTATAACAATTCAAATGCTAAAATTGCTGGTGCTCATGCCGGAGTTTCAGTTGGTCCCGATGGCGGTACGCATCAGGCAATTGAAGATATTGCTATTATGCGTGTGATTCCAAGAATTATGGTAATTGTGCCGTGTGATTCAATTGAATCTAAAAAAGCAACTTATGAAGCAGCAAAAATTGTTGGGCCAGTTTATTTAAGATTTGCAAGAGAAGCTACTCCAATCATAACAACAAAAGATTCTCCATTTGAAGTTGGCACGGCCAGTGTTTTGTGGGAAGGAAAAAATCCACAAGTAGCGATTATTGCTTGTGGCCCAATGGTTTATAATGCATTAGTTGCAGCCAAAGAATTAGAAAAAGATGGAATAGAAACAATTGTAGTAAATAATCATACTATTAAACCTATTGATGAAAAACTTTAACAGAAGTGGCAAAAAAAAACCGGAGCAATAGTAACAGTTGAAGAACATCAAGTTCACGGAGGAATGGGATCTGCTGTTGCAGAAGCTTTGGCAAAAAATTGTCCTGTTCCAATAGAATTTGTAGGAGTGCAAGATCAATT
>JBDRNG010000051.1:0-11576 GCA_043811275.1 Candidatus Falkowiibacteriota bacterium
TAAGGTATCCAGATATGAAGTTAAAAAGGTGCAGGACTTGCTTAACGGACGACCTAGACAATCTCTTGGCTTTAGAAAACCTTATGAAGTATTTAATCAATTAATTAATAACGCTGTTGCGTTAAATTCTAGAAACTAAGTCATATTAATCTTATCAATCTTTGCAAAAAAATAAAGCAAAAGATTTATAAGATTTATAAGAAAAAATATGTCAAAAATTTTAGGAATTGATCTCGGAACCACAAATTCCGCGATGGCCATCATAGAAGGCGGCCAACCAAAAATATTAGAAAGTAAGGAGGGGAATAGAACAACCCCTTCAATCGTTGCTATTAGCAAAACCGGCGAACGGTTAGTCGGACAAATCGCTAAACGACAAGCTGTTACTAATCCGGAAAATACTATCTTTGCGGTTAAGCGCTTAATCGGACGCAAGTTTAGCGACGAAGAAGTGCAAAGAGATATTAAAACTTATCCTTACAAGATTGTCCAAAGTGGCGAAGGTGTTAAAGTTGTCTTAAACAACAAAGAACACAGTCCAGAAGAGGTGTCAGCGATGATTTTAGGGAAAATGAAAGCTGATGCTGAAGCTAAAACTGGTGAAAAAATAACTGAAGCTGTTATTACTGTGCCGGCTTATTTTAGCGACGCTCAAAGACAAGCCACTAAAGACGCGGGTAAAATCGCGGGCCTTGAAGTAAAACGGATTATCAATGAGCCGACAGCAGCTGCTTTGGCTTATGGTTTTGATAAGAAAAAAGGTCAGCAGGTAGCAGTTTATGATTTAGGCGGTGGAACTTTTGATGTTTCTGTTTTAGATATTTCTGAAGACACTGTTGAAGTAAAAGCTACTAACGGTGATACTCATTTAGGTGGTGAAGATTTTGACAAAAGATTAATTGATTATATTATCGCTGAATTTAATAAAGATCAGGGGATTGATTTAAGCAAAGACACTTTGGCGTTACAACGCGTTAAAGAAGCGGCGGAAAAAGCTAAGATTGAGTTATCCACAACTGCGGAAAGCGAAATTAACCAACCGTTTATCGCGACTAGTGATGATGGACCAAAACATTTAGTAATGAAAATTACTCGCGCTAAGCTGGAAGAATTAGTAATGGACTTGGTAGAAAAAACTTTAGAGCCATGCAAAAAAGCTTTAAAAGACTCTGGCTTAAAAACTTCGGAAATTGAAGAAGTAATTTTAGTCGGTGGTATGACTCGCATGCCTTTAGTGCAAAAAAAGGTAGAAGAATTTTTCGGCAAAAAGCTAAACTCTTCTGTAAATCCTGACGAAGTAGTTGCCGCAGGGGCATCTGTGCAAGCAGGTGTGTTGCAGGGTGATGTTAAAGATGTGCTTTTGTTAGATGTTACACCTCTTACTTTAGGCATTGAAACTTTAGGTGGCGTTTCTACACCGTTAATTGAACGCAATACTACCATTCCGACTTCTAAGTCTCAAATTTTTTCCACGGCGGCTGATAATCAAACTAGTGTAGAAATTCATGTGCTCCAAGGTGAACGCCCAATGGCCAGCGATAATAAAACTTTAGGTCGTTTCATTTTAGATGGCATGCCGCCAGCGCCAAGAGGGATACCACAAGTGGAAGTTAGCTTTGATCTTGATGCTAATGGTATTTTAAATGTAAAAGCAGTTGATAAGGCTAGTGGCAAAGAACAGCATATTACTATTACTGCGTCTTCAGGATTAAAAGAAGAGGAAATTGAAAAAATGAAAAAAGAAGCTGAAGAACATGCCGAGGAAGATAAGCAGAAAAAAGAACAGATTGAAATAAAAAACCAGGCAGACGCAGTTGTTTTTAGTTCTGAAAAATTAATTCAAGAGTCTGGTGATAAAATGAAAGAAGAAAACAAAAAAGAATTAGAGGAAAAAGTAGAAGCTTTAAAGAAAGTTAAGGAGAATAATGACATTGAAGCGACTAAAAAAGCGCTAGAAGATTTAAATCAAGTAGCGCAGAAGATTGGGACTGCGATGTACCAATCCGCCCAAGGCGGAGCTACCTCCACTGACGCTACGGCAAGCCAAGCAGGGCAAGCAGGTGATAAAAAAGCTGAAGAGCTGAAGAAAGATTCAGATCAGCCCGTTGAAGGGGAGATTGTTGATGATGAGGGGAAATAAAAACGACTGGACACGGTGTGTATCCAGCTAAGGAGAAATAATTATGTCCAAAGATTATTATAATTTATTAGGTGTTGATAAGTCGGCTAGTGCGGACGAGGTTAAGCGCGCTTTTCGTAAAAAAGCGCATCAGTTTCATCCTGATAAGAAAGATGGTGATGAAGTAAAATTTAAAGAAATAAATGAAGCTTATCAAATCCTTGGTAATGAAAAAAAGAGAAAGCAGTATGATCAGTTCGGTGATTCTGCTTTTTCTGGTCAGGGTTTTGGCGGAACAGGAATGAACTGGGAAGACTTTGCTCGGGCGGCTTCCTCTCAAAGCGGATTTGGGCAAGACGGATTTAGTATAAATATGGATGACTTAGGCGATATCTTTGGCGGATTAGGTGATATTTTTGGTATGGGCAGACAAAGGCGCCGATCTCGTGGCGCAGATATACAAACAGAACTTGCAATTGATTTTAAAGAAGCAGTCTTTGGTGTGGAAAAGAACATAAGTTTACACAAGACTGTGACTTGCTCCAAGTGTCAAGGCAATAAAGCCGAACCAGGCACGCCGATTGAAACCTGTGAAACCTGCAAGGGGCAAGGGGTGATAATGCAAGTTCAGCGGACAATTTTAGGAAATTTTCAGTCGCGCTCAACTTGTCCAGATTGCCAAGGCGAAGGTAAAACAGCTAAAACAAAATGCAGTAATTGCCGTGGCACTGGTTTACAAAAAGACACAGTTAATATTAACGTAAAAATTCCAGCTGGAATTGACAATGGCCAGACTATTAGGTTACAGGGGCAAGGAGAAGCCCCGCCGCTCGCGAACAGCGGGGCAGGCGGGGATTTATATATTAGAATCAGAGTGCATCCTGACAACAACTTTGAACGCGCTGGCGATGATATTTTATCACAAACAGAAATTAGTTTTTCTCAAGCCGCTTTAGGCGATAAAATTCCAGTCTTAACAGTAGACGGGGAAATAAAATTAAAAATACCAGCCGGCGCTCAATCCGGCACTGTCTTTAAATTACGCAATAATGGCGCTACTAGATTGCAAGGACGCGGTAGAGGGGATCAACTGGTGCGCGTGATAGTTAAAACGCCTAGTAAGTTGAGTAGAGCAGAAAAGAAATTGTTTGAGGAATTGGGACGTAGTTGATTAGTTTACTGTCATTGCGAGGAGGAATTTACGATGACGAAGCA
Organism: Candidatus Falkowiibacteriota bacterium; assembly: GCA_043811275.1. GTDB lineage: Bacteria > Patescibacteriota > Patescibacteriia > Patescibacteriales > XYC2-FULL-47-12 > CAYPRN01. The sequence goes on from JBDRNG010000051.1 coordinate 3,335, forward strand.
ATCCCGTGAGTGTTAATAATACTCTGTTAACACTATTATTTATTCTCACGGGATTGCCACGGGCATCGCCCTCGCAATGACAAAAACAAAGAACGAGTTGCGCACTCGTTTTTTTGTTTGCAGAATTTTATTGTGAAGAAATATAAAACTATGGTATAATATATCCACAATCATGAAAAAAATTATTATTACAATAATCATTTTAGCAGTAATTATAGTTGTAGGATATTTTGTATATCAAAAAAATTTTTTTAGTTTTAGTTATTATGTAGAAATTAATTATGACAAAAGTTGCATAACAACTAAAAGTGAAAGAGTTGTCCGTGGTGAGTCATTACAGGGAATTATAAAAAATGGAGAAAATATAAAAGTGTGGGAAGGATATTATAATTGTAACTTAGTTGAACGAGGCGATATTATTATATATAATTATTCTTCAGAAAAAGATCCGATTATTAAAATTATCAAAGGCCTTCCCGGTGATAAATTTGCTTTAAAACAAAATGAAGCAGGTAATTATAATATTATTGTAAATAATAAAATTTTAAATGTTTCAACCGGTCAGCCGTATGAATTAACTGAAGTAAAACATAGAATGTTAGCTTTATATGAAAAAGATTTTAAAGGCGTAATTCCAAAAGATACTTATTTAATTTTAGGTAATCAAACTAACGGTTCGCTGGATAGCACTAGATTTGGCTTAATAGATAAAAAAGGAATAATCGGTAAAGTAATATATAAAAATTAGATTTCAATATTTTTATAACTAATTAACTGTTTTCAGCCCAAGGCTGATCCGCCTCGGGCGGAAACTAAGTAACCCCGGCCTCGCCCAGCGAAGCAGGGCGGGCTAGTTAACTAAATACTATGCTTAAAAAATTTCTAAAATCCACAACTTATATAGTAGCGCTAACTATTTTAAGTATCGGCGGGTCTATCTTAATAAACTCTTCTTTAGCCGCTTGGACAGAGCCGGCTTCTGCTCCACCTGACGGCAATGTTACTAATTTAGTGCATACCGGAGACGCCCCTAGTTTTGCTAGTATAACCTCTATTGGTTCTAATTTTTACGCCTATCAGACTGCTAACGCTAAATTTTACCTTGATTCTTACGAAGGCATGCAAATCAGAATAGATTCAGACGCAAATGACACTTCTGAATTTAGTATTAATAATGGAGATAATACAGAAATATTTAAAATAGATGAAACAGGTCTTGTTACTATGATTAATAAAATAACCGGATTAACTACTCCTACCGCTGACAGCGACGCCGCTACCAAAGCTTATGTAGACGCGGCCGGTGGAGGCGGAGATGCGACGTTGGCTAAGCAAGAGGAAATATTAACTGCAGTAGGTTCGATTGGTGGAGATGCGAGTTATGCCAAACAACTGGAAATTCAAAACGATCTGCAAAGATCAATGGGGTGGATTTTACCTAACCAAACATATTATAGTGTTGGTGGAAATACTTATTTTTGTCGGCAAAATGCAGTAAATGCTAGCGGTGTTGTTACTATTTCTAATATTAATAATGGATCTATTTGTGATGCATCAAAGCAATGTAGTAATGGATCTTGTGTTTCTGTGGTGCTATTAAGTTATTCAGGCGCGACCCATACTGATTTGCAATGCGACCAAGCAGGAGGAACAATTTATAATAGCGGAAGCGGAACTATTTGTAAATTTTCAAGTGCAAGTTGCCCAGGTGGCTGGACACAGGCTGGTAATTGGCAAAGCTATAGTGGAAATTGGGGATCTTATACAGAAGGTGATGAATGTGGTCATTGGGCTGATATTTACCCTTCATCATTTAGCAATCAAACTGCTACAGATTATGAACGAACTGGTGACATAAGAGAGGGTCGCTGTTTGCATGGTTGTGTGACTGATGCAGGTTGGCAGGAAACAGCACCCTATGATTGTAGCGATACTGGAAGAGATTATGTATGGTATTTTTGGGACATGAATATAACAACAAATCCAATAACAAATCGTGTAGAAATCGGTTGTAAATAAAATTTAATGCCAAATAATTCTTCTTATTTATAAAATAACATAAATGAAAATAAAAAAAAGGATTCCTTTGTATGTAAGACCGTTTCTTTGGTCGTATGATATAAAAAAATGGATATGCAAAAAGATGCGCGGATAATTATCCATCAAGTTTTATCATACGGAACTTTAAATGATATTAGAAAGCTGATAAAATATTACGGCAAAAACAAAGTAAAGCGGGAATTTTTAAAGCCAATGCTAGGACTGTATCCGGCTAATATTTTGGATTTTCTTAAATTATTGTTGGGCATTAAACGGCTTAACAAAAAAAAATACATAAAAAATATTTTATATGAAAATTCATATAGATTTACTCGATAAAAAAAGACAAAAAATTTTTACCAAATTATCCGTTTTCAGTAAATATGGCTATTTGGCTGGTGGCACAGCTTTGTCGTTACAGATCGGCCATCGGATTTCTTATGATTTTGATATTTTTTGTCCTCATGAAATTTCCCACTCGTTAAAATTAGCTGTTAAAAAGCATTTGGCGGTTAAAAAAATATTAATCAACACCACCGATGAATTGACTTTTTTAACCAAGGCCGATGTTAAGGTTTCTTTTATTTATTATCCTTTTAAAATAAAACATAATTTAATGAGTAATGCTAAAACGCCGATTAAATTGCTATCTATTAAGGGTATTGCCGCCAGTAAGGCCTATACATTGGGACGGCGTGGCAAATGGCGTGATTATTTGGACTTATATTTTATTTTAAAAAATAAATATATTGAACTGCCCGCAATTATTAAACAGGCAAAAAATATATATAAGAATTTTTTTAACGAGAAGCTTTTTTTATCGCAGTTGCTATATACTGATGATATTTCAGATAGTGATATTCAGGAAGCTAATTTATTAAAAGAAAAAGTAAATGTCAGCAGGGTAAAAAAGTTTTTTTCTCAACAAATAAAAGAGTATGTTAATTTGCCTCAAAATTATTTTTAATTCATAATCCATTAAATATCGCAAATGAAAATAAGAAAAAGAATTCCTTTGTATGTAAGGCCGTTTCTTTGGTCATATGATGTAAAAAAAATGGATGTAAAAAAAGATAAAAAAAGGATATTAACAAATATTCTTAATTTAGGTACAACTAAAGCGACTAAATGGGCGTTGTCCACTTACTCTAAACGAGAAATAAAAGATATTTTACGCCGTCCTTTACCTGGCGAATGGAATGATAAATCTTTAAATTTTTGGTCATTTTTATTTAATGTTACCCCTATTAAAACAAAACGTAATTTTAAATAAACAATAATCCGTGCAAATTTGTTAGATTCCCGCCCGCCCGACTGCGTCAGCGGGACGGGCGTGGCGTTTAATTCGTGTCCTATTATTTATTTTTTAGTACATGAATTTATACAGTAATAATTATTATCTCGTATTACATTATAATGCCTCAAGACTCTTCCCAATTTATAACCTGCCCAAAATGCAACGGCCTTGGTAAAACAGACCAAGGCCTTGTTTGTAATGAATGTGGCGGAATTAGTCTAGGAACATTCATTAAGAATGATTTTTTGTATTGGGGTTATGATTTGACGCCAGCTAAAATAATTCTGAGACATAGTAAGATTTTTTTTAATTATTTTATAATCAGCGCTTGTTTTTTGCTTGGTTTAGGCGGTATTTTTTCTTTGATCTGGTGGATAAAAAATAATGCTTTAGTTAATGGTTATCAAATTAACATAGGCATTCTGCTAAGTTTTTGGGGAGAGCAGGATGGATTAATATTATTTTTTTGGGCAGGTATTTTATGCCTGCTTTTTGTTTACTTTTTTTACCATCGTTTGCATAGTAAAAATACCAAAGTAAAAAAATTAAATTATTATGAACAAGAAAAATTAAAACAAGCTGAACAGCAAATGCCTAATAACTGGCAAGAGCTTAGAAATTTTAAAGTTAAGATTGATGTTTCTCAGAGTTATGAAAATAATTTATTAAAAGCAATTGAAGACGCTTATGAGCTGGCAATAAACCGACAACATCAGGAATTTTTGCCGATTCATATTGTAGCTGTCTTGCTAGCTGAACAAAATAAGAAGAAGAAAAATGAATCAGTTCAACAACTGAATTTTATTTTAAAACGGTTGGGAATTTTTAAGGGGAAAATTGAACCCAAAGTGCAGAAAATTTTGGAAAAAATACCAGTTGCTAAAGAAAAAAATATTATACCTGTTATTAGTAGGGAATTGCGACAAGGTTTAATTGAAGCTTATTTATCCGCTTTTGACGCTCAGCAGGAGCAAGTTGGCCTGCCTAATCTAATTAGCTATTTAATAACTAACAATCAAGAAAATGGTTTAGCAGGGATTTTTAATGAATTGCAAGTTGATTTAGATAAAATAGAAATGGTCGCTGTTTGGTCTATTATGCATGATCATTTTTATCAAGAAAAGAAACTTAAAGAAAATGCGTTTTGGCAAAAGATGCAACAAAAAATGCAAACATCGACTACTGCCGTGGCTACACCTTTACTTAATTATTTTTGCACTAATATCACCCAGAAAATAAAATTTAATTCAGATGGAATAATTGTTGATAATGAAGATGTTTTAGATCAAATTTTTAATTATTTTAAAGAAGGAAAAAAACAAGTGGTTATCAAAGGCGTTCAAGGGTCTGGTAAAACAAGTGTGTTGGCTAATTTGGCTGAACGGATAATTAATAATGAGGTTCCGCATGCTTTTAAAGATGTCCAACTATTACAGCTTAATCTTAGAAAATTTTTAACTGAAGCTCCAGAGCTGACTTTAGAAAAAAAGATGTTAGGGCTGGTGGCTGAATTTAAGCATGCTTATCGCGCTGTTTTAGTTATTGACAATGTACCGCCAGAAGTAATAAGCTTATTGCGACAATATCAAGGCGCTTTTTCTTATATTATTACAGTTAATCAATCGGTTAGCTTGGACGCGCCGATTATTGACATGTCAACATTAAGCGAAGAGGTTTTAATGCAGATATTAATTAGCCGAGCGTTGCTGTTAGAAAAAAGATACAAAGTTTATTTTGATTATGATTCGCTTGATTTAACTGTTGAAGCAGTTCGTACTCACTTAGCTGATTCTGCTTTGTCATCTACAGCAGTGAATATTTTTAAACAAGCCGCCGAACAAGCAGCGCAGACAGACTATAAAATAGATAAGCGACTAATTGCTAAAATAATATCTACTCAAACTAATGTGCCTTTTACTAAGGTTTTGAAGGATAGCAATTAATTATTTTTGTCATCCTGAACCGTAGGTGAAGGATCTAATACTGCGGACTTTACGAATAGATTCTTCGTTCCGCTACGCTACACTCAGAATGACAAAAATACAACATTACTTAATTTAAAAGAATTTAATAAGGAGTGGATTCCCGCTTTCGCGGGAATGACAAAAAATAAATATGCCCTCATTTTATATTTACATATTTATAGCATCATTGCTTTTAGCTGTTATTCTGACAATAATCGTAAAAAATATTGCTCAGCAAATGGCGATTGTAGATTATCCGGACGGCCAGAGAAAGATTCATAAAAAAGCTATCCCGTTATTAGGAGGAATAGCTCTTTTTTTGAGTTATTTTATCGCCTTATATTTTTTTCGCGATATAGCGCTGGCGCGTGGATTAACTATTTTACAGTTGACAGGATTTTTTTTAGGCGCGCTTATTTTAATTATCGGCGGAACGTTTGATGATAAATATAATTTAAAGCCACGATTGCAGATTATTTTTCCAGTACTGGCAGTAATTATAGCAGTTGCCTTAGGAATCAACGTAGAAAAAATAACCAACCCTAGCGGAGGACTGATTAACTTTGGGCTAGAATTAAGTTTTCTGATAAGTTTTATTTGGCTATTAGGAATGATGTATACTACCAAGCTGTTAGACGGAATAGACGGGTTAGTTAGCGGTCTAGGTGTAATATCTGGTTTAATTATTTTTCTATTTACCATTACTACAAAATATTACCAGCCAGATGTAGGATTAATGGCTTTAATTTTTGCTGGTATCTGTTTAGGGTTTTTAATATTTAATTTTTATCCGGCCAAAATTTTTCTCGGTGAAGGTGGCAGTTTATTTATCGGTTATGCCATTGGAATTTTAGCAATAATTTCTGGCGGAAAAATAGCCATCGCTTTGTTAATTATGGGCATACCAATTATGGATGTGATTTGGATAATAGTCAGAAGAATATCTGAAGGTAAAAATCCATTTAAAACAGCAGACGGCAAACATCTACATCATCGTTTCTTGAGCATGGGTTTATCACAGAGACAAACCGCTCTTATCTACTATGTATTTGCTATTATTTTCGGCTCTACCGCGCTTTTTCTACAAAGCCAGGGTAAGATGATTGCTTTAGGAATTTTAATAATTATTATGGTATTAATATCATTTATTTCAGTGTTAGTGCCTTTTAGTAAAAAGGCTTGACATATATAAAATAAACGTGTAATATAAAAAAAGTTAACTAATAATAAACAGTTGAATCAGTTACTTAATTAAATAGTTAATTAGTTGTTAATTTTAGAACACTTTGTCATTTACAAACTATGTAACTGATTAACCCCGACCTTTTACAGGCAGGGTAAACTAAGTAACTAATCAACTAAACAATATGTCTATAATCGCAATTATCAAAACTGGTGGCAAGCAATATAAAGTAAAAGAAGGTCAAACCGTTAAGGTGGACCCGCCCAAAGTTTCACATTCAGGCGGGCAAGAAAGCAAATGTGCTAAAGCGGGTGATAAAGTTAAATTAGAAACTTTATTAATCGCTGATTCTGAAAGCGGGGAAATTAAAGCACTCGGCGTGCCTTCTTTAGGTGATAAAGTAAGCGCGGAAGTTTTAGAAACCGCTAAAGGCAAAAAAGTAACAGTGATAAAATATAAAAACAAGACTCGTTATAAACGAACCCTTGGTCACCGTCAGCAGTATAGTAAGATTAAGATTGATAAAATTGGATAACCTTTGCTTTTGTCATTTCGAGAATGCTGTCATTGCGAGCCGGAGCTTCAGCGGAGGCGTGGCAATCCCGTGACTATTAATAATATTTTGTTAATACATTTAGTTAATTCTCACGGGATTGCTTCGTCCCGCTAAGCGGGACTTCGTCGTCCTCCTCCGCCAGCTGGCGGATCTGGACTCCTCGCAATGACAAAAAAAAGAAAATAGAAAAAAACCACTCTTTAAACGCAGAGTGGTTTTTATTTTGATTTTCCTTTTAAGTATAGAAATATACCAATAGTAGAAATAGCAAAAATAGTAAATAAAATCAGACTTGCACTTAAGATGCTGTCCAATACATTTAAACTAGTAAACATAATTTACTCCTTTCTACCGTATTGAAAAGGAACAGAGAATATGGCTACAATAAAAAAGAACAAAGCTAAAAATACGCCAATAAAATTCCAAAAACATTTTTTTGATTCTGACATTTTATTTTCCTCCTTAGTAACGATGTGTCAGTGCATTAACCAACGTGCTTTCATCAACATATTCAATATCTGCTCCGGTCGGTAAACCGCGAGCAAGACGAGTAATTTTTATGTTATAATCTTTTAATATTTTAGTCAAATAGAGCGCGGTAGTTTCGCCTTCAAAAGTAGGGGATAGAGCTAAAATAATTTCTTTTACTACCAGTGGTTGATTTAGACGTTGTAATAATGATTTTATATTAAGCTGTTCAGGCGTAATATTTTTAGCTGTATCTATATTGCCATTAAGCACGTGATATTTTCCGTTGAACATTTTAGTGCTTTCAATCATCACCATATCTCTAGTAGCGCTGACAATGCATAACACTTCTGTGTTTCTTTTATTATTAGAGCAGATAGGGCAAGGATCTGTTTCTGAAATACAACCGCAGATATGGCAATAACTTACACCCCTTTTTAAATTAAGTAGAGCATTAGCAAAAACATCAAGCTCCTCTTGCGGTTTCTTTAATAAAAAAAAGACAAACCGTTCAGCCGACTTGCGACCAATGGTTGGTAATTTGCTAAAAGATTCTATTAAGTTTTGGATGCTTTGGGGATAGTTCATGATAAAAAATTTACAATTATCAATTTACAATTTTCATTTAATAATCAATAACCAATTATCAAACATCTAAACTTCGCTACTATCGTGTTTGAAAAAAATAAACAACCACCGGTTTCACCGGTGGTATTACGGTGAAACGGACTTCG
>JBDRNG010000052.1:0-6929 GCA_043811275.1 Candidatus Falkowiibacteriota bacterium
CCCGAAGGGTTGGTGGAAAGAAATTTTGGATATGCCGTGTTATCCGTTGTCGCGGAGCGAAGCGTAGCGACAAAAGGAGAACACGGGAACCGAAGCCATTATCCGCAAAAAGCGTAGCGAAGCGGAGCGATTGCGGATAACAAGTTATATTATAACTTGTTTATTTTTTGTTTAAAATAAGGTAAAATTATTGTATAAATTTTAATTCATAACCCCTTTATGAATCAAAGTAATTACTATCCAAGTCAAGATCCTGTGCTTAAATTTCAGCAAGAAATGAAGTTGCGTAATTTTAGCCCTAAAACAATAAAGTCCTATTCTTATTATATAACTAATATACTACAATTTGCAAATAAAGGAGCTAGTAGCATAAACACAACAGACATTAGAGAATATCTAGAAAGTTTAGCTGATGTTGGTTCTTCTGCCTCAACATTGAATTCTGCCTATTCTGCTTTAAAATTTTATTTTGAAAAAATATTATATCGTAAATTTTTTGCTAAAATTCCTAGGGCAAAAAAAGAAAAAAAACTGCCGGTAGTTTTGTCTAAAGAAGAGATTAGAAAAATGATAGATATTACTAATAATCCAAAACATAAATGTATTTTACAGTTGCTTTATGGTTCTGGTTTGCGAGTAAGTGAGGTTACAAAAATAAAAATTAAGGATATTGATTATGAGCGGGAAGTACTAATGGTTAGAAAAAGCAAAGGAAATAAAGATAGACAGACTATTTTATCAAATGAAGTTATTGATGCTTTAAAAAATCAAGAAAAAATAAAAAATATGAATGATTATTTATTTACTAGTTATGATTGCAAAAGTCCATTATCTACAGTTAGTATTAATAAAATAGTAAAACAAGCAGGTGAAAATACTGGTATTAACAAAGATATTTCTGCGCATAGTTTAAGGCATAGTTTCGCTACACATTTACTTGAAAATAATGTAAATATAAGGTATATTCAAGAGTTGCTTGGTCATGCAAGACTAGAAACAACGCAGATTTATACAAAAGTTTGTAATTATAATTTAAGGGATATTAAAAGTCCACTTTAAACTGCATGTATTGACAAGTTAATGCAAATACAATACAATATAAATATAATAAATTTAAAAACTCGCCCAAAGTTTCACCAGCCCGTAATAATTACAACGTTGCTGGCGGACATTCAGGCGGTTAAAAAAATATGAATAATCAAAAAACAATGACTCAGCTACAGGTTAGAATTGATAAAAAAACTAAAGATAAAGCCAAAATTATTTTGGAAGATTTAGGCATGGATTTAAGCACAGCGGTTAAGATTTTATTTAAACAAATTGTGCGAGCAGGTGCTATGCCTGTTGAATTAAGAGATGTTAATGGTTTTCGTCCACACAAAGCGCGGGAATTAAAGGAAGCTATTAAAGATGCAGAGAATAGTAAAAAGACTTATACTTCAGTTGATGAGTTAATGGCAGAACTTGAATCATAGGTAATATGTACAATTTCAGTTTGTCTGTAAAATTTAAAAAAGATTATAAAAAAATAAAAAGAAATCCTAATTTTAATAAAGAAAAATTAGAAGAAGTTTTTAACATCTTGAAAAAAGGCATAAATTTAGATGACAAATATAAAAATCACAAATTATCAGGTGATTACGTTGGTTGCCTTGAATTTCATTTAAAACCAGATATTTTGGTAATATATAAAATAGATAAAATAAAAAATACAATTTATTTAATTAGACTTGGCTCTCATTCAGAGCTTTTTTAATTTAATATGACTATAGGCATAGACGCATCCCGCGCATTAAAACAAAATAAAACCGGCATGGAATGGTATGTATATTATATAATTGAAAATTTATTACAAATTGATTCTGATAATCAATATATTTTATATTATAAAAATCAACCTAATGAATGGCTAAAAAAGTTGAATGAGCGGAAAAATGTAAAAATAAAGCGATTGCGCTGGCCGTTTATATATTTTTGGACACAAGGCAGATTAAGTTTAGAGATGTTATTATATAAATTTCACTGGATTCCCGCTTTCGCGGGAATGACAAAGAAGAAGCCAGATGTTTTATTTATTCCGGCCTCTGCCATGCCTATTATTCATCCTAAAAATACCATATCAACAATTCATGATGTTGGTTTTATGAAATACCCAGAAGCATATAGCGAATGGCAGAGATTTTATTTAAAATGGTCAACTAAATTTGCTGTAAAATATGCTAAGAAAATTATTACTATTTCTGAGTTTTCTAAGCAGGAGATTATTAAATATTTTACCCCCTCTAACTCCCCCTTAGTAAGGGGGAGGATAAATAAGGATAAAATTTTTGTAACACATTTAGCCGTAGAAATAAAAAATCCTGCATCTTCGCAAAAAAATAAAAAAATTAATTCACCATACATATTTTTTATTGGTCGGCTAGAAAAAAAGAAAAACATTGTCGGCATTATTGAAGGTTTTGCCTTATTTAAGCAAAACAGCAAGCTACCACACAAATTAGTTTTAGCTGGAAGTAGGGGAAGTGACTGGGGTAAAGCTAAAGAAGTTATAAAAAAATATAATTTGCAAGATGCAATAATTGAATTGGGTTATATTGATGAAAAAGATAAACCAGCTTTATATCAGGAAAGTGATTTATTTTTATTTCCGTCTTTGTATGAGGGATTTGGTTTGCCGATTTTAGAGGCAATGGCTTACGGTGTGCCAGTAATAACTTCAAACTCTGGCGCCATGGCAGAAGTAGCTGGTGATTCAGCTATTTTAGTTGATCCTAATGATTATGAGAATATAGCAGATCAGATTAGCGAAGTTTTGGAGAATAAAGAATTGCAGGATGATTTGATTAAAAAAGGAAAAGAAAGGGTAAAGGAATTTAGCTGGGAAAAATGCGCTAAAGAGACTTTGGAAATATTAGAAAATTAAAATTTGTTTTATTTTTCTATATAATATATAATAAACATATGAAAAAAATTAATTTAAAAAATGTAGTTTGGAAAGAAGGTCGACATTATGTCTCATGGAATATTAATACGGATGTTTCTAGCTTTGGTGATACAAAAAAAGAAGCTCTAGAAGCTCTAGAAGCTTTAGAAGAAGCCTTAGGGCTTTATTTTTATTTTACAGGCTGGCAGTCATGCAAAATTTCGTAAAATTGGCAATCCTACTAAAACAGTTATTGTGAAAATGACTAAAAAAGAAATCCCACATGGAACTTTTCAGTCAATCATATTGCTCTCGGGGTTGAAAGAGGATGATTTTAGGAAAAGAAAGAGTAAGGGGATTTAGCTGGGAAAAATGCGCTAAAGAGACTTTAAATATAATAATTTCAAATATCAAAAACACTAATATTAAATACTAAAGCTCAAAATTCCCGCCCGACACGTTTCACGTACGAAGGCGGGCAGGCAAAACAAATTTAAATAATAAAATTAAAAATTCAAAACACGACGTTTAAAACATTTAATTTTTGAATTTTGATATTATTTTGAATTTTGAGTTTTGAAATTTGGTATTAAATAAATAAATTTGAGTTTAATATTTAAATAAGATATAATAAAGATGTTATGAGAATATTAAAAACATCTTTTTCCGCCAGAAGCGGACCAGCTTTGGGTTGGTTTTCTCTTTTTTTAACCTGTTTTGCTTTAACAGGTTTGTTTTTTTTCATAACAGCTGTAGAATCGGCGCAGGCGCTATTACCTAATGACAGTGAATTTAGCCAACAGTGGTATTTACAAAGAATTAACGCGCAGAAAGCCTGGGATATTCAATATGCCAGCCCGCAGATTGTAATTGCGGTTTTAGATACTGGAGTGGATATTGATCATCCTGATTTAAATAGCAACATTTGGATTAACCAAGATGAAATTCCGGATAATGGTCTTGATGATGATCGGAATGGATATATTGATGATTATCAGGGTTGGGATTTTTTTAATAACATGGCAGATCCTCGACCAAAGTTTACTGAAGGATTTACTGAAGTAGGTATTCATCACGGCACTTTAGTGGCTGGTATAGCGTCCGCTTCTGGCAATAATGCTTTTGGCGTTAGCGGGCTTACTTGGCAGGCGCAAATTATGCCATTAAAAGTATTAAGTGATAGTGGAGAAGGAAGAGTGGTTGATGTGATTAAAGCGATTGATTATGCGACTAATAATGGCGCGCATATTATCAATTTAAGCTTTGTCGGGATTGGTTTTTCTGATAGTTTACAAGAAGCAATCCAGCGCGCTTATAATGCGGGCATTATTATTGTGGCGGCAGCTGGTAATGAAAATGAACAAGGTGAAGGAGAAAGTTTGGATAAAAATAAAATGTATCCGGTTTGTTATGATGGCAGTAAAAATATGGTAATTGGCGTAGCGGCTACTGATGCTATTGACCAAAAAGCGATTTTTTCTAATTATGGATTTTCTTGCATTGATATTTCCGCGCCTGGCACAGGTATTTTCGGGTTAGCAACTTATGATCTAAAACAAAGAAAGAATGGAGATGTTTTTGATAAATATTATCAAGGATATTGGTCAGGCACTTCTATGGCCACGTCGATAGTTTCTGGTAGCTTAGCTTTAATTAAAACTGTTAATCCAAAATTAAGTCGTGATCAACTAATTGAAATTTTATTAAGCACAGCCGATGATATAAACAGAGTTAATCCTCATTACTTAAGGCAGTTAGGAAGTGGTCGGTTAAATTTACAAAAAGCAGTGGAAAAAGCTTATCAAGAGCTGGTTAATTTTAATGATTTAATTATCACCGCGCCACAAAGCGCCACAACGAGCGCGGTGCAAATTTTTAATACTAATAATACAGCTTTAAATAAGTTTAATGCTTATACTGACAATTTTTTAGGCGGAGCAAATATTGCTTCCGGCGATATTGACGGAGACGGCATTGACGAAATAATTACTGGCGCTGGTCCGGGAGGCGGTCCGCATGTGCGTATTTTTGATTCAGCCGGTAATGTTAAAGGCCAATTTTTTGCTTATCATCAGAATTTCCGCGGTGGCGTTAATATAGCAGTTGGTGATATTGACGGAGACGGCGCTAATGAAATTATCACTGGTCCGGGCAAAGGAGGCATAGCCGAAATAAAAATATTTGATAACAAGTTAAGAATCAGGAAAAGTTTTATTGCTTATCATCAGAATTTCCGCGGTGGCGTTCAGGTGGCTATAGGCGATACTAATGGCGATGGCATTGAAGAGATTGTTACCGGAACTGGTTTGGGAGGCGGTCCGCATGTGCGTATTTTTGATAAACGTGGCAATGTTAAAGGCCAATTTTTTGCCTATGACAAAAACTTTAGGGGCGGTGTTAATATTGGCCTAGGTGATATTAATCAAGACGGCATTGACGAAATCATTACTGGCGCTGGTCCGGGAGGTGGTCCACATGTGCGCGCCTTTAACGCGCGCGGTATCCTCTTGAATGGCTTTTATGCTTATGATAAACTTATAAAAGGAGGAGTAAATGTAAGTAGTATTAGCATAAAGATGAGAGAGTAATTATTTATAATTATTATTCTGTCATTGCGAGGAGTCCAGAGCGTAACGGAGGACGACGAAGTCCCGCTTAGCGGGACGAAGCAATCTCGTGAGTATTAATAATATTTTATTAACACGATTATTTAACCCTCACGAGATTGTTTCATCCCGAAGCGTCGGGACTCGCAATGACAGTGTTATGGGATTTGCCACCACGACTCGCAATGACAATTTTATAAATTTATTAAATCATAATATAAATATATGCCTAAACGTGCTATTTTTGACAAAAAAAATGTTCTAGTTGCTGGTGGGGCTGGTTTTATCGGTTCTCATTTATGTGATCGCTTGATTGAAGATAATAAAGTGATTTGCATAGATAGTTTTATTACCGGCAATGAACGTAATATTGATCATTTACTAAAGAATGAGAATTTTGCTTTTATTCGGGCAGATATTAATGAACTAACTGAATTGGAAACTCTACCAGAATTGCAGAAGTTTAAAATTCAGTTTCAGGGAATTCAGGAAATTTATAATTGCGCTTGTCCAGCTTCACCAGCGCATTTTGACGAAAACAGGATCGCCACCTTACTTGCTAATTCGGTTGGTTTGAAAAATTTATTAACCATTGCTGTTAAGTATAAATCACAATTTGTTCATTTTTCCTCTTCAGTGGTTTACGGCCCTCGGCGTGAGGGTAATGTTAAAATAAAAGAAGATGATAAGGGTGTAGTTGACTTTATTGGTAAGCGATCTGCCTATGACGAAGGCAAACGTTTTGCTGAAAGCATGGTGTTGAATTATCGGGATGTGCATAATATCAGCGTGCGTGTTGCTCGTCTGTTCCGTACTTATGGTCCACGTATGCCATTGAACGACCAGCAAATGTTACCTGATTTTATTTTTAATGCTTTAGATAATAAAGATGTTATTATTCATGGAGATGAAAACTTTACTTCCAGTTTTTGTTATGTCAGTGATGCTATTGATGCTATTATTAAGCTAGTGCAAAGCGATTATCAAGAGCCAATTAATATTGGCAGTGATATAGAAGAATCTTTAACAGATTTAGCAAAAAAAGTTATTGCTTTAACCAGTTCGCAGTCACAGATAACTTATGAAGATCCGATTTTATTTATGACACCATTATCAATACCTGACATTGCCTTAGTAAAAGATAAATTAGGTTGGATGCCGATTACCACTTTAGATAAAGGATTAGAAAAAACCGTAGAAAATTTAAGGGCGAGTAAAGGGTTGGTGGGGATAGAGAACGTAGTGTGATGCTAATTCCAAATACCAAAACTAATATCAATCCCAAATACCAAATTTAATATTAATTCCAAATACCAAAATACAAAACTCAAAATAAGTTCAAATACCAAAACTCAAAATTTAAAACAATATTTAAATTTTAAATTTCAAATAATATGGAA